>JBNKLQ010000049.1:0-28137 GCA_050292445.1 Promineifilaceae bacterium (SeqCode)
ACGGCCGCCCAAATGATACTCCGCAATGGATTGCAGCGCGGTGGAAGAAACAGCCCCGGTGAGGGAGGCAGGCAGCATATCGCCAATGCTCACGGCGCGCAGCGAGGAACTGTTGCCACTGTCCAGCGTAGCCAGATGCCGCGCCAGCCAGCCGGTGTAATCGCCGTTTTCCGTAGCCCCGCGCTCCATCAAGTCCATCGCCTCAAAATGAGAGCGTGTTTCATCCGGCGAGCCAGTGGCGTGAATAAAAGCCATGTCGCCAGCAGCATAAAGTTCGTGCAGAGGAGACAGGGTGGGATGCAGGCCAAAAAAGCCGTCGAGGTCCACGGTACGGCCGTCACCCGCACGGTTATCATCAGGCCGGGGAATGCCAATAAAAGGGCGGTGGGCATAATATTGCTCATCACCGTGAGGCACGACCATGTTGAGACCATCGGCACCACCGCGCAAGAAGATGCAGACCAGCGTATCCCCGGCTGGTCCCACATGTGGATCGGCCAGGCTAATGCGGGGCATCCAGGTGGGCAGCGCCACAATTTTGTTGCCCAGCAGCAATGCCGCAGCCGACTGCGCGCCTCGGCCTAAAAAGGTGCGGCGGCTGACGGTTTCGTATTCCTGACAGTGTGTTATTTGTTGTGTACTCATTTTGTTACTCCTCGCAGTTGGGCAATTTTTAAAAATTGCCCTACGAACTGTCATTTGAACAAGTCGGTTGAATTTCTAAGGCGTTGTTGGGCAGCGGCTGACCGGACACATCGCTAACGGGCAGTCGTTCGGCGGTGGCAGGATTGTAAAAGCCGAGCAGCAGCTTGTATTGGCTCAAATCGTGGCAGCTGATTTCGCCTGCCAGCAGATGTGTATCAGGAACGCGAGTGCCCGCAATCCACCATTTGGTCGGGAAGTTGCCGTTGCGTGGAACGCCATCTCCTTGGGTTACCAGATCCCCATGCTCATCAACCAGATGCACAAAGACAGTCCAATCGGCCGTGGGCTGGGCCAGGGCTTGCCAATACAGCGTCAGTTCCAATCCAGCTTCACTGTGAGCAGGCTGAATTTTGTAACCATCGAGCTGGATTTGCTGGCCAAAAGTGTAATTAGTACGGTTGGCGAGGTCGGGAACGGCCGTTTCTCCCGAAAGGATCGGCTCTGGTCCTATGCGAAATAAGCTTTCCGCCAACGGCTCACCCAGCCACACAATTGGCAGACGCGTCTGTGTCGCCTCGTCAAACAAGATCACATTGAACCAGTATAAAGAGGGTACTGGCGTGTCTTCAGCCAAAATCAACGTGTGCTGCTGCACAATGACTTCGTCTACCTGCCAAAATGGTGCCGGATAGCGAGATGTGCCTAGCAGTTCAGATACGGCCGTTACCTGCATCTCCGGGTCTAACGGAGCCACCTGAACAACAGCCTCTGTCAAACCAGAATTGGCGGTTGGCTGGGCAAGCTCCCAAAATAAGGTCAATGTTAGCTCGTCGCCAGCCTGAATCGTTGCTGGCTCGATGGTGTAGCCCAGCAGATGAAACTGATCGCCAAAGATAGCGTCGAGGGGCAGATAGCCCACGACATTATCAGAATTTGTGGACACCGGAGCAAAGGCTGGCCGTAGGTAGTCAAATGGAACAATCAGAGCCAAAATCACGAGTGGTCCGGTAATGGCCAACTGCCCCACAGCACTGGGCCAATGCAGCCGGACCAGCCAGCGCTGCCAGCCAAGCACCAGCAGGCAGCTCAAAGGGGCAATGACGGGGAAAAGCAAACGGCCGTACGGCGCGGCGGTGCGCCACAGCCAAACCAACATCAAGCCACCGTTGAACAATACAACCAGCCATAAAATTTGGGTGAGCTTGGTTGCCGGGATGCTGGAGAAAGGCGGCCGTTTCCGCCACAGCCATCCCACCAGCCCCAAAACAGTTAAGGCAACAAACCAGGCATACCAACTTGGTGCTACAAAAATAGTCGCCCAGCCAAAAGCGGCCCAATAGCTTTTGAACGCTCCCCAGCTTTGGGCCAAAGAAAATCCCAGCCGCTCGACGATATTGTCTACCGGGGGCAGCGCATTGTGGCTTTCCAGCGCCAGGGGATCGCCATAGACAACGCCGTTGAACAGATACCACCAGCCGCCAACGGCCGTAACCACCACCAACCCGCCAGCCACAGCCAGCCACAATCGCTGGCGCGACCACTGCATCTGCCGGGCACGGATGAACAGCGTCAGCAGTGCGGGCGGCAGCAAAATAAAGCCCGTCTGCTTGGTGAGCAGGGCAGCGCCCAGCAGCAGGGCTAACGTCCATTCACGCCAGCTAATCCGTGGATCATCATGGTGCAGCAGGCGGCCCATCAAGACAAAGCTCCAGGTACAAAGAGCGATGAGCAAGCTGTCGTTGGTGACACCATTGCTGACGTAGAGAAAGGTAGGATTGAACACAACGAGGGCAACGGCCGTTGCCTGCCAGCGCCAACTTTCCGGCCAAAGCTGCCTTGCCAAGGCCCAGCAGCCTAGCACCGTCGCCAGCCCAAACACCAAAGAGAGCAACCGGACACGCTGCATGGCAGCAGCCCAGGGTGCTAAATTGGGAGGGGATTGGACGGCCGTATGCACGTACATATTTTTATTGTTGGCACCAGCAGCCAAATTCAGACCAATACCTCGGGCAAAATTAGGGTTGGGGATCACCGCCTGGGCAAACTGGTCCGTATCGACTTTACCAACTAGCGGGGCGGCAAGCAGGTAGTAAAGTGGCGGCGCATAATAATATGGAACGTCATCGGAAACGGTCGGGGCTGGCCCGGTGCGCGTTTCTGAGGAGCGCGGCGGCAGGGTGCCGTTTTGGACGATGTAGTTGGCAACGGCAAAATGGGATGGCTCATCGGGCGTTTCCAGCAAGGGGGTTTGCTGCCGGTAGGCCCAGCCGAGGCAGGCAAAAACAAGCAAGCTGGCAGCTGGCAGAAAAAATCTGGTATGTTTTTGGAAATCCCGCAGCAAACGCTTAAACATAAACCTCATTTCAAGCGAAAAGGGCCGATTGCGAAGATTGGGTAGATGGATAATATCGGCACAAATTAACGGTCTGCTTGCCACCGCAAACAATGAAGCTGACACTTTGATAAGGAACAAATCAATGGCTGTGATGTGATCTGATTGATTAGACGCACTGGGGTTTTGTTTTTTAGTATAGATGTTGTTATTTGGTTGACGAACGGCCGTTAACCAATCCAGGGGAGCGTACATACCTGTTCTCATCTAAAACTCAGGTCCACTGGAATTCAGGGCTGGCGAGCATCAGGGCCACACAGTCGCGCAGCCGGGCCTGGGCTTCATCGTTTTGCAGCGACGCGTTGTCGATGTAGTTGGTGAACAAAGTGAGTTCGTCATCTTGCAGGGAACGGCCGTAAACCAACCCGGCGAACAATTGGATGGCGGCAACGGCCGTTTCAGCCTCACCCACAGCCAAAAGATTGTCCAGGGGCACCGTGGCTCCAGGAATTTCGTTGTGCAACAGAGCCAGGGCAAAGTTCCAACGGGGAAGCAAATTGGCCGCCCAGGCAGATGAGTCATCTGGATAGCCATCGGGTGGCGGCCAAAGGAACAGCGGTTGTCCCATTACCTGCATCCAGTCGGCAATAGCCCGGCCCCGCCCCAGCCGAAATTCCACATGCAGCGTGCGCAGCACAGAGACCATGTAGGTATGCGGCCGTTTCAGCTTAGGCGGCGCGGTGGCAAACATCTTGCTTAGAAAGATCACCCGCAGCATCGCTTTGATCTCACCATCGCTTTGTAAATAAGCTTCGGTCACCTGAGCCACCAGGTCGGCAGGCGGGTCATCAGCTACAAAACGGCGCACCAATTTGGTGGCCAAAAAATTGGCCGTGGCCGGATGGGTCGCCAGTAAATCGAGCAGTTCCGCCACTTCTTCCGCGCCGCGACCGGCTGGGAATATTTGGTCTAAAACCTGCTTCTCGCCAAAGTCGTGCCGGTCTTCATCAAAGATAAACTGCCCACGCAAACGGCCGCGTCGGGCCACGGTCCAGCCAGTGAGGATACGGGCCACTTCCTGCACATCTTGCTGGCTGTAGCCGCCAGCGACGCCCAGGGTGTGCAGTTCCAGCAGTTCTCGGGCATAGTTTTCATTGGGGTGGCTCTTTTCGTTGCTGATATTGTCTAGATAAAGCAGCATGGCAGGGCTTTGGGCCGATGCGCCTAGTAAATCACGGAAGTTGCCTAGCGCATACGGCCGTATCACGTCCCGATCATCCACAATTTTCGCCAGCGGCATCAACGGCTCTTTGCGCAGATAAATATTGAAATGATCCGACCAGAATTCGACCATTGCTTCGTACAGCTGCCTTTTGGAGTAGCGTGCGCGCATAAAGGTGGAGCCAATGAGTTCGATGGTGGCATCTCGTGGCTCCTGCTCCAGCAGTTGGCTGGCATCCATCTGGTACAGTGTTTGGTTCCGGGCAATCAGGTCGCTAGCAGTGTCCTCGATAGCTTCAGGATTAAGCTGTTCCTCAAGATAGGCGGCCAATCCGAGCTGGGTAACGCGCTCAACTTCGCCGGGTGCCGGACCATAGCCCGCCCGGTTGAGCAATCGTCGCACCGGATTCATAACCTGGCTGGGTAAATCGGGGCCGCTTTGGGTGAAGGGGGCGGTGCCGGGAACGGCCGTTGGCACCGTCAACGTTTCTGGCAATTCGTTCTGATCCAGCTTCTGCCCAATCACACTGCACCCGGCGGTTCCGGCAGCAACGGCCGTCAGGCCACCCAGGCGGAGAAAGTCGCGTCTGGTTAGTTTCATGGTTCCTCACGGTCAGTGAGCAGTAGGTCAGTATTCAGTCAACTGTTTACTGACCCACTGAACACTGATTACTGATTACCGGCCACCACAACCTGCTCACTCACCGTCGGGCGAGGCAACCAGCCAAGCAGGCCAAAAACGGCCGCGCCTAATACGGTAATGCCCACAATAGGCGCAAACAAGAACCAGCCGACAATGGGAAACAGGCAGGCCAACTCATACATCACAGCGCCCCGCAGCCAGTTCATCGCTTCAGAGCTTGGGTTAATCAGGGTAATTCGTTTGGCCAGCAGGCGGCTCATGCCCGCAGCTCCCAGCGTGCCCAACCCCATCCCCACAAAGGCAGCAACAAACGCCGTGCCGCGCACCACGCCGATAGGCACATTGGCGGTGATGGCAATCCATAAAAGAAAAGCGGCCGTTACCGGCACACCCAAAAAGAAACTTTTACCAGGGGTCCGTTCCAAACGGGTTTCAATGCGGGCCGTAATTTGGGGCATCAATAAATTGAGGGCGAGCAGCAATGCAGGCAGGCAAATTAAGATACCCAGGAGAGAGTAAACAACAATATAAACATCAACCATGAGAATGCTCCTTCAATTATAGTAGCGAGTGGCTTGTACCAACTACTAACCACCAGCGACTAACCGTTACTGGCTATAGATACCGGAAACATTCGCAAAAGTTGCAATCCGTTTGTAAATTGTTTGTAAAATGTGGGAATGAGTCTTTTGGGTTATTGGGTGAAATGTGCTGCGTGAAACATGCCTCACTTCTTACGGGCAGGGAGATCTTTGCCTTATTTTTTGAGAAGGGCTTGCGTGGCGGTAGAGACGTCCCGCGAGAAGATTTCCTGCATGATGTGGCGACATGTTTCAAACTGGGCCTCGGCCTGCTGGCGCTGGCCCGCTTGCAAATGCAGGTTGATGAGCCAACGATGCCAGCCTTCGTGATGGGGCTCAATGGTAATAAGCTGCTGGGCAAAGGGAATGGCCTTGCCGATCTCACCATCTGCTTCGTATTTGTTAATTAGCTGTAAAAGTGTTTCCAGAGCCTTTAGACGATGTTGTTCACGTTCCAGCGCAGCCCATTCGATAAACCCTTTGGCGTCTTGCACTTGAATCGTTTCCAAAAAATCACCGCGATACAGTTTGAGTGCCCGTTCTGGCTGCTGGGGAATGGTTTGTTGGAAAACGGCCGTATCCAGCCACACTTCATACGCCGGATTCAGCCGGACTGTTTGCCGATTGATGAGAATGGCATCTTCACACACGCGGCGCAGCCGGGAAAGCAAAACGCGCAAATTGTTGTTCGCATGATTGCGCGATTGGGCATTGAATAATAATGAGGCCAGCGCTTCGCGCAAATGAGGGAAAGGTTGACAAACCAAATAGGCAAACAACGCATCTACTTTGTGCGATGTGGATTCGGCCAGGGGCTGTCCGTTAATAGAAAACGATGGCGTACCAAAAAGGCGTATCTCTAGATTGGCTGCTGTCTCCACCATCTCATTCTGCTCGATTAACTGTTCTTGTTCTAATGGCTGCATAGTCTCTTTGGTGTTAGAACTCTTTGCTGCAAGTATGCCCCTATTGCCTGATTATCTGAATTTTTTGTCCTACTGCGTCTAATGGTTACAGTGGCTTTGTTAGGCTCCCATGCAGCACGCCTTGGTTCAATTGCAGGATCATCGTAATGGGGCAAGGTTAACATTAGACTTACGTCTTACTTGGCACAGCAGTAGGTCAACTTGGCAGTAAATAATGGTAAAAAAGAGGTGCTGATGAACGGCCGTTTCCACAAACAACTATTTCTTTTTTTCGTCCTCATGGTGATCAGCATCAGCTGTGGCAGCAGGACAAGTAATGTCGGTCCCACGCCCACCGTTGATCCGGCACAGGCAATGCAGGCAGCGATCCAAGCCACTATGGCCGCCGAAGCAGGCAATCGCGGCGAGCAAATTATTGCCTGGCTGGCCGAACTAGATGAAGCCGAGAAGTTGTGGCAGGAGCAGGGAATTGCTCACTACACCATCGCAATCGCTTACACCCCCAGCAATACGGTAAACCAATCTATCTACACCCTGACTGTGGAAAATGGCGAAATTGTGGCAGAGTCAGCCACCTGTGTGGCTTTTGGCACAAATGCCAACTGCGTGGTTGAGGATTTAGATACAACAACGCTCACCGTCCCCGGTTTATTTACTACAGCGCGCAATGCCCTGGAAAGCGACACCATCAACGACACGGGCAACGGATTCAATTTTCATGAGCTGTACGGACTACCCCAATTCATTGGGCTGCGTTCCACGGGGCAGTTCCCCTGGTTTTGGCAGGTGAATTCGTTTGAAGTACTTGAGTAGCTTACCTATCTGAGGAGGATGTTGATGAACGGCCGTTTCTGGCAAAAGCTATCTATTTTTATCATAACGATCATGTTAGCCGCTGGCTGTGGTGGCGGGGCAAGCAGCACCGAACCCACGCCTACCGTCGATCCCGCCCAGGCAATGCAGGCAGCCATTCAGGCCACCATGGCCGCAGAAGCAGGCAACCGGGGCGAGCAAATGACCACCTGGCTGGCCGAGCTAGATGAGGCCGAAGCGCGTTGGGCGGCCAACCCCGTAGAGAACTATCAAATTGAAGTGCTGTATGTGGAAACCTCACGGCAGGTGGTTCAAGTTCATACCATTACTGTGGCCGATGGTGCGGTAGTGACTGAAGATGTGCGCTGTAGCGACCAGGCCCCCGGCTGTGTAATCAGTAAGATTCCCGCCGAGCACCTGACGATTCCTGGCCTCTTTCAAACAGCGCGAAACGCACTAGAGAATGATGAAGTCAACGAGTTTGGTGGTGGCTTCAATTTTCATGAAACCTATGGCTTTCCCCAAAATATCAGCCTGCGCACGTCAGGAGCCAACCAGCTGCCGTGGTATTGGCAGGTAGAATCGTTTACCGTTAATGAATAAATGGGGGAAATAAAAAGAAACGGCCGTCTCCCACAGACGGCCGTTTCTTTTACCAAGGAGTGGCGAAATAAAAGTTAGGCGTGTGCCGGAACCGGCATGTCTTCAAACTGAGCTTCTTCAGTGGACCCTTTGAGAGCGGCCGTAGACGCTTCGCCGCCAGAAACCGTCAGTTGAATCTCGTCGTAGTAGCCAGCCCCCACAAAGCTTTGGTGCTTTACCGCCCGGTAGCCATCACTGGCTTCCAGATCAAATTCGCGTTCCTGTAAGCGGGAGTAACCAGCCATCCCTTCATTTTTGTAGGCCAGGGCTAGTTCAAACATGCTGGTGTTCAGGGCATGGAAGCCAGCCAGGGTCACAAATTGGAACTTATACCCCATTTTACCTAGCTCTACCTGGAACTTGGCAATGGTGGCTTCGTCCAAATTGCGCCGCCAGTTGAACGATGGCGAGCAGTTGTAGGCTAACATTTTGCCGGGGAACTTCTCATGGATGGCATCGGCAAATGCTTTGGCTTCGCCCAAATCTGGCTTGGAGGTTTCGCACCAGATGACGTCAGCGTATGGGGCGTAAGCCAGGCCCCGGGCAATGGCGCTTTCCAGGCCACCGGTGACATTGTAGAACCCTTCGGCGGTGCGTTCACCGGTGATAAATGGTTGATCGCGTGGATCAATGTCGCTGGTGATAAGCTGAGCCGAGTCGGCATCCGTGCGGGCGATAATTACGGTAGGCACGCCCAGCACATCAGCAGCCAATCGCGCAGAGACAAGCTTTTGGATGAATTCACGCGTGGGCACCAATACTTTGCCGCCCATGTGGCCACATTTCTTGGCGGAGGAAAGTTGATCCTCAAAATGGACACCAGCCACACCAGCTTCAATCATCATTTTCATGAGTTCAAAGGCATTCAGTGAGCCACCAAAACCAGATTCGGCATCGGCAACGATGGGGGCGAACCAGTAGACACCGTTTTGGTTGTTCATATGGTAAATCTGATCGGCGCGCATCAAGGCGTTGTTGATGCGTTGGGCCAGCTTCGGTGCGCTGTCGGCCGGATAGAGGCTTTGGTCTGGATAGGTGTGGCCCGCGTTGTTAGCGTCGGCGGCAACTTGCCAGCCACTGAGATAGATCGCTTTTAAGCCAGCCTGCACCATTTGCACGGCCTGGTTGCCGGTGAGGGCACCCAACGCATTAACATACTCTTCGCTGTGCATCAAGCGCCACAACCGTTCAGCCCCCATACGCCCCAAAGTGTGCTCAATTTGGATGGTTCCCCGCAGACGGGCAACATCTTCGGCGGAGTACGGCCGTTCAATTCCCTGCCACCGCTTATCAAATTTCCAACTATTTTCCATCTGCGTCACATCATATTGTTTCATCATGCTCACTCCTCCAAGTAAAATTTAAAAATGATTGATTAAAAATTAACGGCTCACGTTCACGATTCAACAAACGCACCGCAAAACACTAACTCAAATATTCATAGGCAGGCAGCGTCAAAAATTCGGTAAATGTCTTGCCAATAATGATTTCCTCAAACAGCTTGCCGGCATCACGATATTTGCCCTGTTCAAACTGCTCCGCTCCCACCTGACCTTTAATCTGTTGCAACACAGCGGGCACCATCTCATGGATAAGTTCTGGCGTAACGGAACGGCCGTCTGCCAGCGTGGTGCCGGGGTTGTGCAGCCATTGCCACACTTGGGCGCGAGAAATTTCGGCCGTGGCGGCATCTTCCATCAGGTTATAAATGGGGACACAGCCGCTGCCGTCTAGCCAAGAAGCCATGTACTGAATGCCCACGTCAATGTTTGTGCGTAGTCCGGCCTCGGTGATGCTGCCTTCTGGCACAACCAGCAAATCTTTGGCGGTAATCTTCACGTCTTCACGCAGCCGACTGATTTGATTGGGGCTGGCCATCACCTTGTCAAATTCCTCTTTAGCAATGGCCACCAATGCCGGGTGAGCAACCCAGGTACCGTCGTGGCCGTCTTCGGCTTCGCGCTTTTTGTCGGCACGCACTTTGGCCAAGGCCGTTTCGTTCGCTTCAGGATCATTTTTGATGGGGATTTGGGCCGCCATGCCGCCCATGGCGTGGATGCCGCGCTTGTGACAGGTTTGGATGAGCAGCAGCGAATACGAGCGCATCATGTGGCTGGTCATCGTCACTTCGGCCCGGTCTGGCAATACAAAATTAGGATGCTTGCGGAATTTGCGGATGGCACTGAAGATGTAGTCCCACCGGCCGCAGTTCAAACCAGAGGAATGGTCGCGCAGCTCGTATAAAATCTCATGCATCTCGAAGGCGGCCAAAATATTTTCGATGAGCACCGTGGCGCGAATGGTGCCCTGGGGCACACCCAGCATGTCCTGGGCCAGCACAAATACATCATTCCACAGGCGGGCTTCTAGATGGCTTTCTAACTTAGGCAAGTAAAAGTAGGGACCGCTGCCTTTGGCAATCAGCTTTTTGGCGTTGTGGAAGAAGAAAAGGCCAAAATCAAAGAGGGAGGCGGAAATGGGACGGCCGTTTAAAATCATATGCTTCTCGTCCAGGTGCCAACCACGGGGTCGCACCAGCAAAGTAGCAATATTGTCATTCAGCTCGTAAAACTTGCCGTTGGGATTGGTAAAGGTAATCGTACCGTCGATGGCGTCGCCGAGGTTAATCTGGCCGTGAATGGTGTCACACCAGGTTGGGGAATGCGAATCTTCAAAGTCGGCCATGTACATGTTGGCCCCGGAGTTCAGGGCGTTGATCACCATTTTGCGATCAACCGGACCGGTAATTTCCACACGGCGGTCCATGAGGTCGGCGGGAATGGGGGCTACTTGCCAGGCGCTGCTGCGAATTTCGGCCGTTTCGGGCAAGAAGTCCGGCATCTCCCCCGCATCCAACCGCACCTGGCGCGCAATCCGCTTTTGCAGCAGTTCCTGCCGCCGCGCCCCAAAGCGCTCTTCTAGCGCGGCAACAAAATCCAGGGCTTCGGGCGTCAAAATACGTTCAAATTCAGGCTGTTTACTGCCAGTGAGCTGAAGAGTGTGGGACATTTCGTAGGCTCCTTGGTAATTCTCAAGTTCGCTGCTTGTAAGAAATTCTCGATTAGCGAATATTCGCTACTTGTGAAGAAAAGTATAAACGAAAGAAACGTCCTGTCAAGGGTGAATTGGCTATTTTCTAGAATCTATAGCGAAAATTCGCTAAAAGATGTATCATTACCAGCACACAGTATCGGCTACGTCTACTATAGATCTAAACCATAAAGCGAGTCTTTTATGAATAACCTCATCAACATCATTTTTGGGATGAAAGTACGCCAGGCACGGCTGGAAACGAATCTCACGCTTTCTGAATTTGCCAACCAGTGCGAATTATCTCCCTCTTACGTCACGGAAATTGAAAAAGGGCGCAAATATCCCCGCGCCGACAAAATCATGCGCATGGCTGAAGTTTTAGATAAGCCTTATGATGAGCTTGTCTCCATCACCCTTTCCCCCTCGATGACCTATCTCAGCACCACTTTAAAGTCAATGACTTTTCAGCGCTTTCCTTTTGAAGAGTTTGGCCTGGAAATGGGTGATTTGGTGACGCTGCTGACGCGGGAGCCGGAAAAAGCGAGTGCTTTGTTACACGCCATGTTGGAAATCGGCCGTCGCTATGGCCTGCATGAAGAAGATTTTTTGCGGGCGGCGCTGCGCTCTTACCAGGAAATCCACGAGAATTACTTCCAGGAGTTGGAAGATACTGCCCAGGAATTTATTGGGAGATTGGGCGAAAAGTATGGCTTATCTGCCGATCCCCCAGCCAGCCGAAAAGCTTTGGATGCAATCTTGCGCGATGAGTATGGGTATGAAATCGATCTGGAAATTATTCACAACCAGCCAGCACTGACAAAATATCGGGCAGTCTTTTTTGAAGGCAAACAGCCTCGTTTACTGATTAACAATGCCCTGAGTGAGCGACAGATAAAGTTTATCCTGGCACGCGAGGTGGGCTATCAACATCTCAAGCTTAAAGAACGCTCTTTTGCCTCAACACCGGATCAAATCAACTCTTTCCAGCAAATTTTGAATGACTTTAAGGCCGCTTATTTTGGTGGAGCATTGCTCATGCCCCGGCCGCATATGCTGTCTGATTTGCAACATTTTTTTGAACAACCTACCTGGACGCCCCACCTGATGCTGGCCATGCTGGACAAATATCATGTGACACCAGAGATGTTGTTCTATCGCTTTAGTGAACTTATTCCCCAATTTTTCGGCGTGAAGCTGCACTTTTTGCGCTTTCACCATCGGGAAAACAGCGGCACTTACCAGCTGATTAAGCAGCTGAACATGAACCAACTCATCGTGCCCAGCGGGATTGGCCTACTGGAACATCACTGTCGGCGCTGGCTGTCTGTGCGGCTGCTGCAAGAGCTGGAGGAGACCGCCGATGTGCCGACGGCCTCTGACCAGCCGCATGTGGGCGTGCAGCTGTCTGAATTTATGGAGTCGCAAGACCGGTTTTTGTGTTTGGGTTTTTCGCGAGAGCTAAGTCTATCGCCGGGGGTCACCAGCAGCGTGATTGTGGGTTTTCGGGTGGAGCCGGATTTAAGAAACACGATCCGGTTTGCGCAGGACCCGGCTATTCCGCGTGTGATCATCAATGAAACTTGTGAGCGATGTCCATTAACGGCCGAACAATGCCGGGAACGCGCCGTAGAGCCAACAATTTTGTGGGAGCAGCAAAAAGAGCGGGACCGCAAACTGGCTTTGATGGAAATCCAAAATCAACTGTAACTGTTCAGATGCGATGCACTTTTTCCAGACCAATTTACTCTGAAGTTGCTAAGTGCAGGTGCGTTGCGCCTTCTTCATGGTCTAAAGTGTAAGTTTCAATTGCCGTCGCCAGCCCTTCCATACGGACGGGTTTGCTGAGGTAATCATCCATACCCGCCGCCAGGAAACGTTCACGATCCCCTTTGAGGGCGTTGGCGGTGAGAGCGATGATGTAGGGCTGCTGGGCGAGCGTCTTATCTTGGCGAATACGTTCCGTGGCGGTGAGACCATCCATTTCTGGCATCTGCACATCCATGAAAATGAGATCGTAAGTGGATTGTTCCAGGGCCGCCAGCACTTCATGCCCGTTTTTGGCCACCTGTGCCTTATGACCCAATCGCTCTAACATGCGCAGCGTCACTTTCTGGTTGATTTTGTTATCTTCAGCCAGCAAGATGCGCAGTTGCGGTGAGTTTGTTCCGACGGTATTGGTTACGGCCGTTTCCATTGAACCTCTCCTATCTTTTCTATTTAACAATAAATGCTCCAAAGCGCGGCGTAGGTTTTGTGGCTTGACCGGCTTGGTAATTTGCATGGCAAATAATCCTTTGGCAGCAGAATTCAGAGATTTTCCTATGGAACTGAGCAAAATTAAGGGGAACGGCCGTTGCCCCTCCACCTCTTTCATCGCCTGAGCCAACATTACCCCATCCATCTGCGGCATTTGCATATCGATGATGCCTAAATCAAACTGCTGGCCTTGTGCCAGCAACGCCAGTGCTTTTTCCCCCGAGTCCACCAGATGGGAATCCGCCTGCCAACGATACAAATAATGCTTAAGGATCAGCCGGTTGATGTCGTTATCATCCACGACCAGGATGCGTTGGCCTTGTAAGGATTGGGGGAAAACGGCCGTTGTCGAACTTTTCACCGTCTTTGCCATCTCAACCAAAACAGTGAAGCTAAAAGTTGAGCCAACGTCTGGCGTGCTTTCCACCCACAAACGGCCACCCATCGCCTCTACCAATCGTTTACTAATCGCCAGACCTAAGCCGGTACCACCATATTGGCGCGTCGTCGAGGAATCCACCTGGCTAAAGGATTGAAACAGTCGGTCCATCTGTTCTGGGGGAATACCAATACCGGTATCCAGCACCGAAAACCTGAGTTCCCGCATTTGATCTTCAGTGCTAAGCTGAGTAACCGACATAAAAACTTCCCCCTTGTTGGTAAACTTAACAGCGTTACTCAGCAAATTGACCAAAATCTGGCGCAGTCGCGTTACGTCTCCTATGAGCGTTTCAGGAATCTGATCATCAATGAGATACGCTAGTTCCAATCCTTTTTCTGTTGCCGCAGCGACGTTCATATCCAGCGCATCTTCCACGCATTCACGCAAGTTAAAAGCAACCTCCTCCAATTCCAGTTTGCCCGCTTCTATTTTGGAGAAATCAAGAATATTGTTGATGATGTCAAGAAGACCATCACTGCTGATGTGGATAGTCTCCAAAAAATCGCGCTGTTCATGGCTGAGCGGCGTATCCAACAGCAGCCCCGTCAAGCCAATGATGGCGTTCATTGGCGTACGGATTTCATGACTCATGTTGGCCAAAAAATCACTTTTGGCTTGATTGGCAACCTCAGCCGCCTTTTTGGCCTTTTCCGATTCATGATAAAGGTGTGCTTTTTCAATGGCACCGGCTAACTGCCCGGCAATTGTTTCGGCAAGTCTCATGTCATCTTTCGTAAAATAGTAGCCTGGCGTTGTGCGATCAATACCAATGCTGCCAATGATTTTGCCTAGCACGCGCAGGGGAATCAGCATGATGCTGTGGATGCCTCGTGCCTTATTCAGCTCGCGGAGATCCTCGTACAGCGGATCCGTTTGCGCATTTTCCACAATAAAAGATTCTCCGCGTTCTATAACACGCCGATGAGCTGGATTATTTAAGGGCAGCACTAACCCCACCGAACTCTCTACAGAATCCTGATTATAGTTTGCTACCACACGTAATTCCGTGCGATCTTCATTTAATAGTGCAATGCCGGTACCACGAGCGTAAAGCAAGTGCGTCATTTCTTTGGCCACAATAGCGAGCGTGGTTTGCAAATCCAGGGTGTCATTCAGCGCCCTTGAAATGAAATTCAAGGTGATTAAATGGAAAACGTGATTTTTTAATTTTTCGTTGGCTCTCTTGCTCTCTACAATCGATTCCTCCAGGGCCTGGGTTCGGGTAAGAACTTTCACCTCTAGTTCCTGGCTCAGAGTCTGTAGCTCCTGGTTGCTTTGCCGGGCCGTGCGAAGGGCATTCTGCATGTTACTAATAAGCAGGTAGATCATGATGCCACTTAAAAGCAGAACAACGGTGTAATCCGTCATGATTACTTGAATCGGATCGGATCCAGACGCGGCTCTTAAGCCAACTGACTCTAGATAAACAATACTCCAGCCTGCGGCAATGGTTAAGCCAATAAACACCATAGCCAACCGCCAACCAGAAAGCAGGCTAGCCACCAGGACGACAATCAAATAGCCCATAAAAGAAGAGTCTTTTACACCATCTGCACTCCAGGCAAACGTCGTCACTATCAGCCAACCCGCTGAAACCACGGCGTAGATACCAAACTGTATATAGCGGAGCCGCGTCATGATGTAGATACCCGTAAAGATCACAACAGCTCCAGCAAAAATAAATGACTCTTCTGAGATTAGTTGGTAATTGCCAGTAAGCAAGTGAGCAAAATATTGAAATGTTAGTAACCCGATAAGACAAAGAAGAATGACGTTAAGAAGACGGGCCCGGCCATTGATTACCTCATCTTCATATACGGGTGGCGCGAAGTTTTGTTTAAGCCTATCAAGCATCAAGATTTTCCTTAATCAACCTGCATACGGCCGTTACTTCTGGACTGTAGTTTAACTGAACACAAATCTATTCTTGTCCATAATGCAGCTCAGCTATTTTATTTTTTTGCAGCAGCTGGAAAGTTTGCCTTAGGACTAAAATTGACTTGCGTTGGACTGATTAGTATACCTGTATTGTGAGGACGATAACCTGCCCTGACAAGCTGACTTTAGTCCCTGAATTATAGGGGGGAATAACCATTAGGTACATTTTTCAGTTAAGTGGGGAAAGCGGTTTACCCATGCTTGTTGTTATCTTCCCATCGGCCAAGATGATGCTGGATAAATTCAAGGACTTGATGATGAGCCTCTTTGCTGTTTTCTACCGAGAACGGCCGTCCAAACGTCAGGTAAATTTGTTTGCTGCGATCCAGAGGGCCAAAGTCGCGCAAGTAACGGCCGTTTATCAAAAAGTCTGTCTTCACGGCAATGGGCACCACCGATACACCAGCTCGTTTGGCCAGCTTAATGCCCAGAGAGTTGAATTCGGCAGGAATGAACGTAGCGGTACGGGTATGTTGGGGGAAAAGAAGGATGGAACGGCCGTTTTGTAACTTTTGCACACCTTCCACCAGCACCTTTTGCAAATCCTCACGCGGGTTGGCACGCCCCACAGTAATGGGATCGCGTGCGCCAATTACCGGGCCAAATACCGGATATCGCGTCAATGATTCCTTAACCACAAAGTTGATGTCCTGCGGCAGCGGCAATAGACAGCCAAAAATGTTGCCCTCCAGGCTGCTCATGTGGTTGCTGACAAACACAACTGGATCAGTGAGATTGCGAATATTGTCTAAGCCGTTAATGTGAAAACGGCCGCCGCTCCCCTCAGCCATCTTAAAAATAGCATACGCTGTCTCGGCCCAAGCCGCCCGATCATATTTACCCTGGGCGACGAGCCAGCGGGCCTTGATAATTTCCCAAATAAAATGACCATGTAGGTACAGGCGGCTGCCCAGCGCCAGCCGATCCAGCAGGCGGCGCGGGGTATCTGGTGGCGTGTCGTAGGTATCGTGGGGAAAGTAGGGATTCATGCCGGGGATTATACCTGGAACAGAAGATGAATCAGCAAATCGGCCGTTTGCCACGTAAGCGAAACTGTTTGCCAAAGCATGAAGGAAAAATCAAAGATTGATCAATTAAAAATCTGCCAAATCCGCGTAATCTTTTGATAAAAATCTCAGCTTACCCATACGAAAACCAATCATCAATCTCCTCCCCCGATGGTTCCGGTTGGCTGCTGCTTTTGCGGCCTTTCATCTCCTCGTAGAAGGTTTCATCGTAGCGGCGTGAGCGCACGGGGATAGGCATCTTGACGCCCCAGCCGAGCAGCAGCACTTCTTCCTTTTCTTGCAGACGAGCCAACATGCCGCGCAGCTGGTCTCGTCCGGCCAGGCCAGTGAGCACAGCGCGGATGTCGTCTTCATCCCCCAGCCAGCCGGTGATGCGGGTGCCCAGCTGGCTCATCACCTCGTCGTCGATGCCAGACGGCCGTTGATCCACCACCAGCAGCGTGACAAAATATTTACGCAGCTCGCGGGCAATAATGCCAAACGCCGTTTGCCCAGACAAATGAGGATTCAACAGTTTGTGCGCTTCTTCAATGGCGATGAGCAGGGGGCGCGGCGCAGGCTGGCCGTGGGTCTTGTGCTGCTCAGTCTTCTTCACCCAATGCTGGCGAATGCGCCGCGTGAGGATGTTGGAAACCAGCAGGTAATCCAGGTCGTTGTCGTATTCACCAAAACTGAGGATGACGTGACGGCCGTTTTCCAACTTGTCCACAATTTCTGTCACAAAATCCTGCGCAGGTCGTTCCACCACGTAAGGCTTATCATAAATCACCGCCAGCTTGCGATGCAGTGCCTCGGCCGCCTTCTCATGCACATTGTTTTGCCGCGACCAGGCCGCCACCGAGTTGTCGGCGGGGAACGTTTTGCCGCTGTCCGGGTCTGTTTCCACCGCGCCCGGCTCCAACTTCATAAATTCGGCAAACCAGTCTGGCCCAAAGGCGCGGAACAGCGCGTTCAGCGTCACGCCCGCCGTGTCCGTCAAGTTCAATGCGTCAGACAGAAGCTCGATGTCGTTGGTCTGGAAATCTTTGAGGGCAATTTCCAGCGTAAAATCCGGTGCTTTGCCCCGCACCATTGCCCCTTTGCCCAGCGCCGCCACCTGCACCTTGCGGCCAAACAGACTGCTCAAGCCGCGCACCGTCACCATGCGGTCGGTGTCCGTATCGTCGAAGGCGTACTCATTGTGCATGTCGAATACCAGGGCAGCAGCCACATCTTCTAGCATCAGCCCGGCCAGCACCATTCGCGTCAGGAAGCTCTTGCCGGTGCCCGTCGCGCCAAAAATGCCGCTGCTGCGCTTCACAAACTGCTTCAAATCCAGCCGCACCGGGTAGCCCTGCTCGATAGTGTGCCCCACGACAAACATACCGTCGCCCGCCTCGCCAAAAATCTGGGCCACATCGGCTTCGTTGGCCTGGCGCACCTCGGCATGATGGGCGGGCACCGTTTTCACCGGCTTCGGCCCGGGATTTTCTTGCTGCTTGGCCACGCGCTCTTCCCAGGCAGCCCGCTCCGGCGAGCCAAACTCTGGGCCGGTGTCCATGAGCAAGGTAGGATACATCATCAAAGTGGTGTAGAGGGTTTTGCCCAGCAGCGCCTGCTGGATGGCGGGCTGGAGCCGGTCGGATTTTTCGTCGGCAAAGCGGGGATCGGTGCTGCCCAGTTGCAGGTCAGTGATGAGGCCATAGTAATGGAAACGGCCGTTTTCACACACCACAAAACTACCTTCCTGCACCCGGTCCGCTGGCACCGTCAACCGAATGCGAAATCCTTCTTTCAATCCGCCACCGACAATGTAGCCAATATGTTCGTTGATTACGTCCATAAAAAATCCTTAGAAAGTAATTGGGTAACTGTGTAATTGAGTAATTAGACCAACCCAATTACGAATTCCCAGCTTAGGCACAGGCAAACATTTCTTGTAATGTGTCACACAAAGCGGTTTTTGTAGCCTTGTTAATGACACCAAGTTTGCGATAAAGACGCCGCTTATCAACCGCCCGCAGCTGGTCAAGCAAAATTAGCCCATCCTTTCCCTGAAATTGCGTTGAAACACGTCCTGGATGAGCAAAGCCTTTACTGGTCAACGGTGCAATGATGATTGTAGAGAGAGCAGACATCTCGTCTGGTGAAACAATGACGCAAGGCCGCGTTTTATTGATTTCACGTCCCAAAGTTGGGTCCAAGCCCACAAGCCAAACTTCAAAACGATTCACCTTACCACTCCCATTCTTCATCATCGGTCAGCGGCGCATCAAGCCACTCACTGTCTACCTCTTCGGAACCATACTTTTGTACGGCTTCTCGAATTTCTTTTTCCCAATTCTGGCGAACACGATATTGAACTGGTTTTATCAACAAGCCTTCATCTACTAAAGTAAATTCAAGTTCGGTCTCTTCCAAGCCTGCTTGTTGAATAAGTGCTTTTGGAATGCGAATTCCACGCGAATTACCAATTTGGATCAGATGGGGCATTTCTCACCTCCATTGCAACTGAAATGGAATAAATAATCAAGGATGATTGTGATTATAAAGTAATTACATTTTGGTGGCAATAGTTATTAAACTGTCAGATTTTGGAACCCCAATTCGGGCAGCGCATCGCTCAACGCTTCCAGTGTGGGTATTAGCACATCATAGTTGCTGCGCAGCAGTTCAATCAGTTCATTGACGACTTCGACGGCCCACGCTTCGTCATTACCTCGTAGTGTGTAGGCGCTGCTGATGTGGGCCACAAGCAGCTGATCGACCGGAACGGGACTGCCCACGGCACGCAAAATCAGGCGCAGGTAGCCCAGGTTGTCTGTGAAGTCACGGATGTCGTTGGGGTTGGTGACCAGTTCAACCGGATCGAGGTTGAGCGGGGGGCGTGGCGGGAGGCCGTGTTTGACCTGCCCATTGAGCTGATACCCTACCGCCAAAACACTCATCTCGATTGGGAGGAGCCGGTTGTTGCGCTGGTCTTCAATCACCGACGGCGCGGGGTTTTCGGCCAGCACCAGCCGCCGCACCAGCGGGTCATCGTCAATGCTCATGTTGTAGATGAGACCGTAGATGCACTCCCGGTCGTCCACTGGCTGGGCGCGCACCAGCCCGCCAAAGGCAGGCACGCTCAACTGCCCCACCCGGCAGCCCACGGCAAACCCCGTCGTGCTGGCCCGCAAAATACGGCCGATTTCCTGATTCTCGTTCATATTTCACCATTTATCAATTTATCACCCCTCAATTAGACAAATGGGAGCGTAATTGATCGCAAAACTGTTTAATGGCAACTGCATCACCCATCGGTGCGTCGGGCCATTCATCGACGCGACTGCCCCAATATTCGCGAGGGGTGCCTGGGTAACGTGGAAAGAGGTGCAGATGTAAATGATCAACATGATGTCCTATTACAAACAGGTAAATGTGTTCCGCTTGAGCCACCTCTTTTAAGGCCCGGCTCAGATGAGCAGTTAAAAAGCCGAACCGCCGGGCTTCCTCATCTGTCAATCCATCCAGGCCAAGGACATGGCGCTTGGGCTCAAGCAGAATGTGCCCCAGGTAATGATCCACCCCAGTGTCCGGATTAAAGCCATGGCCAACGAACATGAGGTCATCTTCATAGATGATGCCGCCAGGCATTTCGATAGCACTGCTGTGTTTTTGGCAAATGAAACATGTTTGTTGCATTTCTTTCACTTGAATCTTGGCCTCTTGTTGGCCAGGTTTAGAGGGATTTTTCACTACGCTGCGCTACGTTCAAAATGACAAGCGTTCGTCTTAAAATCCCTCGTGGCGAGTACGGCCGCCTCGGGCTAAATCTTTGCTGCCTGCCTTGGCGGTAATGCCCTCGCTGATGCCGTGTCGCTCCATGATGACGTCGATCATGAAGTTGAGTTCGCTGGCGTCTTGCCGCCCGACCACGGCCATTTCGTCGGCGCGGGCAATGACGTAGGGGTAGTCACCCATAATGCGGCATTGATCGATGAGGAGGCTGTGTACGGCCGTTACACTCATCTCGTCCTCCGCCACCCACCGGGGAATATCCACCCGCGCAATATTCTGCCCGGACAACCCCGGATTCAAGTAGAAAAAACAAACTTCGTTGGCCGCATCTTGCGCCATAAACACATCATTGGAATCAGAAATGTTGGCAAACACCGCGCTGCGCTCGCCCGGTTTCAAAATCTGGCTGAACAGATCGGCATCGGTTACCCCCTGAGTGGCTTTGCGCTGCCCCAGTTCCTTCCAGTTGAACTGTGTGTCCGTCAACCCAAAAATAGAACGCAGCAGGGTCATCACCGAACTGGTGCCGGGGCGGTCGATGTAGCCGCAGAGCAAAGCACCCGCGTGGCGCATTGCCGTCATGTGCTCGCCCCACTCAGTGACAACGGCATTGTCTGCTACACCCGCTGAGCCGATAGGCCAATAAAGCAGCCGCTGATCCAATAGTGCCAGCAATGGCTGGGCATTGTGCCGATTGGCAATTGTTTTACGCGCCAGCGTTTCAATCTCTTGCCGATCCCGCTCAATGCTAACCGCACCCGGCGTGCTCTTGAAATCGCTGATCGCTTCGTCGCTTTCTGGGTAGAAAATGTCTGGTTGGGAGAAGGTTTCTGGCGTACGGCCGCTGCCGTGGTGGTAGATGATGCCGCCCACGTTGATCAGATAATAGAGATGTGCCGCGTGCCGGTCGGGCATGATTTGGCTGCCGTCGGCAGCAATGATGGTGGCCTGTGGTGGCGGTGGCGGGGCGGGGATATGGCTGTCCAGCGGTTCGTTTTCGGAAAACGGCCGTGCCGAACGGTAATATTTTTCGTCTGATTTGTCTTTAGCGGTTTGCAGAGCTTGGGAAACGGCCGTCCAGTTAGTGCGGTAGGCGTGCAGCGTATCTAATGCTTCCGCCACACGTTCACGCCGTTGGCTTAAACGGCGGGCAGTGGTTTGGGCCATCTTTTCTAAATCGGCGGTTAGCTTTTCAAATTCCAGGGTCATAGGCGCTATTGTAAACCGTAATCAAACTGGCGTAAAACGACGTTAAATTTTATACAAAGGAACGAAGAAACAGAGGAACAAAGAGAAAAAGTTCTTTGTTTCTTCCTCCCTTTGTTCCTTCGTAATAAAGTTCCCTCGGCTATTCGTGATAAAGTTCTGGAGAAACAAACCGCGCAAAAGCATAGGCCACCGCCAGGGCAAAGGTCTCGCCGCGTAGCACCAGGCCGTTGGTGAGCGCCCCCACCGCGCCTCCTTTTTGCTTGGTGTTATGATCGTCTAGCACTTCGTCCATGACGTGGCCCAACTCGGTGCCAGCCAGTACTTTTTGGGCGATGTGCTCTGGCAATGGCAGCCGCCCGCCGCCACCGATGCCGATACGGCCGTTCCGATCCACCACCACGACCCAACCATGCAGCGTTAAGCCAAACGGCTCTGGCTGCACGCCGCCTTCCAGCCCCACGCCAAAATCAGCATCCAGCGCCTCGCGGGCAGCAATGGCCCGATTGTGTGCCCCGACGCGCGTCTCTTCGTCGGTCATCGGCATGTCGCTCACGCCGCTGGGCACGGCAATGGGCACAATCTCTGCTTCTGGCCAGATGCGCGTGATCGTTTGGCGAACGGCCGTAACCTTCACCGGATTAGTGGAACCAACAGCAATTTTCATGAGGTTTGGTAACCGCCTCGCACGAAATAAGGCTTGGCTTTTTGAATGAGGTAAGCGATAAAAACATCAATTACTGGCGTATACAACCACCAGCTTGCTAAGTTTGGTAGATTGGAACCAGCAATAAATATGAGCCCCAATAGAGTAGCCACGGTAAAGATAAACATACTGCCACGAATACTCTTCAGATTCAAAGACGGCCGTCCAATCAGATACCGTGTCCAAAAAACGCGCACCAGTAAAATACCAATGGCATGGACATACTCACTTTCAATTAAGGTGCTCATTGAAAAGCCTAATACAACTAATGAAGCCGAAACCGCATTCCGCAGCCACGTTTTGGTAGCTGAATGAGCCACATTTTGGGGCACAATACCCGAATGGTTTAAAATGATCCGCGCAGCTTCAGGGGCCTGTTTCCAGGTAACAGTATCGAAAGCAAGTTCAAGCCGATCATCTGTAAACGAAACGCGATAGTTGAACATTTTCTTGCTACTTAGCCACCAGTCAACATGGCTTACGTCATCCCAGTAAAAACGCTTTTGTGGTTGAAAAATAAAGGAGGTTTTGATACCAACATCGTCTACATACACGCGACGGCTAAATAGATCAACTAACCAGACCAGGCAAAGGGCAAGAGCCCCAAACATCAAGGCAAAGCTCAACTGGATGGCCGACTGATTAGGCGAAACCTGTTCCATCAAAAAAAACCACCAGGTATAGAAAGCGACAAAAAGTGTTGTCGCAACCGAGCGAAAATATGCCCATCTGGACGAACGCAGCTCTATTGAAGAAGCAAGGTTGAGTTGCGACATTCTTCAGCTTAACCAATTTCTATTTTGGTGACAGATTCAAAATCGAGGGTTTCCTGACCGCCCAGCACTGTTTCCAGCGCCATCTGGGCAAATTCAAAAAACGCTTGCAGGTCATCAATGCGTTCCAGGTAATATTTGGCCAATTCTTGCTCTTCTGGGCTGAGTTTTTCGTTGGCGGATTGCAGCTTTTCCACGCTTTCGCTGAGCACTTGCAGCGCCACCTGAACTTCACGCCGCTCGCGACTGTCCAGCACGTTGCGAATCACCTGCCACAGGTCAGATTCGGCCTGATAATACTTTTTGCGCTCGCCCCGCATCCACACTTCATTGGCCATGCCCCACCGCTCCAAGGCACGCATGTTCATGCTCACGGAGCCTTTGCTGATGCGCAGCGTATCGGCAAGATCGTCCAACGAGAGCGGTTCCGGACTCATGAGCAAGGTGCCATAGAGCCGCCCCATCACTTCGCTAAAGCCAAAAAAGCGGGCCAATCGCCCCAAACCTGCCACGGTACTGTCGTTTACGGCCGTTAAACTCTTATGCATTGTTTTCCCCTGCGTTCAGAACGTTTTGAATGTACCTGATGTTAGCAAAGTTCTGAAACCGCGTCAACAAGGGGAGCGTGGCAAGTTTGCAAGTGAAAAGTGGCAAGTGAATAGTTCGGGCCATCCACTTTTTACTTTTCACTAAACAGCGAAAGTGGCCCGTGACCCTCACCTAGCTGCCAATTGGCGGCTCGTTGAATGGCACGATGGGTAAACTGCTGTGCCTGGGCCACGGCCGTTTCCATCTCCTCCCCCTGTGCCAAAAACGCACAAATCGCCGCCGAAAGCGTATCCCCCGACCCATGTATGTTCTCCGTTTCAATGAGCGGCTGGCGAAATTCGGTAAACGTGCTGCCATCAAACAGCAGATCGACTACTTCTGACTGTTCACGCCAGCCCTTGATGAGAACGTGCCGGACACCCCAACGATGCAAAGATTCAGCAGCACGGCGAATTTTTCCCAAACTATCCAACGTTGACGTGTTGAGCAATACGGCCGCTTCCGTCACGTTGGGCGTCACCAAATCAGCCAGCGGCAGCAAGTAGTAAAAATAGAGCAGGCGCACCGCGTCGGGGAACATCGGTTGGTGACGATGATTCACCAGCACCGGATCGATGACAATGTTGGCTGGTTTGTATTTTTGCAGCAGTGCCGAAACGGAAATAATTAGCTCTGCCCGCCCCAAAAAGCCTGTTTTTACCGCTGAGGCACCGTAGTCAGACAGTACCGCCTCCAGTTGGGCCTGGACAAAGAGCGGTGTCATCCAGGTTACGTCCTGCACGGTAAGGCTGTTTTGGGCGGTAACGGCCGTTAGCACACTCATGCCATAGCCCCCCAGCACCGTCCACGTCTTCAAATCCGCCTGTATGCCCGCTGCTCCACCGCTGTCCGAGCCACCGATAGTTAAAAACTTAACTAGCTCAGATGCGGTCATTCTTGAAAAATCACCTCAATCAACGGACTCCCGGTCACTAAATCTTCCAGCGAATCAACCTGTTCATGATACCAGGCCATCGTCGGATCACTTAAAATAGCGTACCGCTCGCTTGGATTTAGGATAAAGCGGGCACGAGCCGGCAAATCTGCCTGTACCGACTCTTTTAGGTGAAAGATAAATTCTGGGTTTTCTAGCAGGTTGGCATACCAGTCTCGTGGTCCGGGTGTGCCAGTGATGTAGGTACGGCCGTCTACCTGCTTAAACCAAATCTCAACCCGCTGAGGGTGACCGCTTTTGCGCCCCATTGTCGTTATGTCAATTACTTCGTCCGTGGCCAACGCCTGCCGAATTTTCTCGTCCATGAAAGCATCCTCGTCACAAAACAACTTTTTCATCACGAATGGCACAAATCAATAATTCGTACCATTTGTCTATTCGTTCCATTCGTGATTGTCCATAACATTCACACCTGAAACTTACTTTAGCATTTTAGCATAATCATTGCCGATTCAGGCAAGAAAGGATAGGATTCAGGTTCATTTTTCAACAACACGCGGTCTTTTTTGCAAACGGCCGTTGGGGCCATTCCCCCATTTAAAGCCACAGAGAAAACGAGATTTTTGAGGCATTTTGAGAAGGAAAACCAAACCTCATAAATCTCTGTGCGCTCTGTGGCAAAAATTTACAGGATAAAAAATGTTAGTCGCCAACGACATCACCCTCTCCTTTGGGCAGCGGGTGCTCTTTAAAGATGTCAATCTAAAATTCCTGCCCGGCAACTGCTACGGCCTCATTGGGGCCAATGGCGCGGGCAAATCTACCTTCCTCAAGGTGCTGGCCGGTGAAATTGAACCAAATCGGGGCGATGTCATCACCGACCCCAACGAACGAATTGCCGTTTTGCAGCAGGATCAGTTTGCCTTTGACGAATACAGCGTGCTGGAAACCGTCATCATGGGGCACAAGCAACTGTATGAAGTGCAACAAGCGCGTGACGCTATCTACGCCAAGCCAGACTTTTCTGAAGAAGACGGCATTCTGGCCGCAGACCTGGAAGCTACCTTTGCCGAGCTAAATGGGTACGAAGCAGAATCCGAAGCGGCTACGCTGCTCAAGGGGTTGGGCATTGAAGAGGCGCTGCTAGATCGCATCATGGGCGATCTGGAAGGCACCCAAAAAGTGCGTGTGCTGCTGGCCCAGGCCATGTTTGGCAATCCCGACATTTTGCTGCTGGACGAGCCAACCAACCAACTGGACCTGGACACGATTCGCTGGCTGGAAGATTTTCTATTCCGCTTCAACAACACGGTCATCGTCGTCTCCCATGACCGGCACTTCCTCAACAACGTCTGCACCCACATCGCCGATATTGATTTTGGCAAGATTCAACTGTACGTGGGTAACTACGAATTCTGGTATGAGTCCAGCCAATTAGCCATGGAGCAGCGCAAAAACGAGAAGAAGAAGCGCGAAGACAAAATCAAGGAACTGGAAGAATTTGTGCGCCGCTTTAGCGCTAACGTGTCCAAGGCGCGGCAAGCCACATCACGCCGTAAACTCATCGACAAGCTAACGATGGATGAGTTGCCTGCCAGTACGCGTCGCTTTCCCTTTGTAGGGTTCGACCCGGAACGGCCGTGTGGCAAAGTGGTTCTGCGCGTGGAAAATCTCAGCAAAGTGGTCGATGGCCAGCCTGCCCTCAGCAACTTCAACTTGGAAGTCAACCAGAACGACAAAATCGCCTTTATCGGTGACAACGATCTGGTAAAAACCACCCTGTTTGACATTTTAGCGGGCGAGCTGGAGCCAGATTACGGCCGTTACGAATGGGGTACCACCATCACCATGTCCTACTTCCCCAAAGAAAACAGCGCCTACTTCGACACAGACTTGAATTTGGTGGAATGGCTGCGCCAGTATGCCACCATCGATGACAGCGAAACGTTCCTGCGCGGCTTTTTGGGACGAATGCTCTTCTCTGGCGAGGAGGCGCTGAAAAACACGCGGGTGCTGTCCGGCGGCGAAAAAGTGCGCTGTATGCTCTCGCGCATGATGCTTAGTGGGGCCAACGCGCTCATGTTGGACGAGCCGACCAACCACCTGGACCTGGAAGCGATCACAGCGCTGAACAAAGGGCTGACCAAATTCCCCGAAGTCGTGTTGTTTGCCTCGCACGATTATGAGTTTGTCAACACCATCGCCAACCGCATTGTGGAAATTGCCCCCGGCGGCGTCATCGACCGGATGATGAGCCTGGAAGCGTACCTGGACGATCCAGATATTGCCACGCTGCGCCGTGAACTGTACCACGGCGAACATGCGCTGACGTTGTAACTTCATCCACAGATTTCGCAGATTTTATTCTCCGGTGCAGTTCTGTGATTTCTCTGTGTTCCATTTTTGGAAAAAGCTCGCGCGTCATCAATGATCGATTTCTGATCGCCTCTTCCTTACACTGATCGATAGATGAGCAAAATTTATTGTCATCATTTATCAGAGCTGCTTAATAAGGAGGTAGCAAATGCAACAACGACGGTATATTGTTGGCACGTTAATTCTTTTTTTCTTCATGATGACCGGTGGGCTAACCAGCTGCGCCCTGTTTGAGAACGCATCCAACAGCGATCTGACCAATGCCGTGGGCATGAGCAGCGAGAACGGGCCGGGATCTGGCCACTGGATTCCCCCACAACCCCAAAACCGTGACCAATGTTTACAGTTGCATTCGGTAGGCATCACGCTGCAAGAAGACCTGGACAGGTTGAGCGGCGAGCTGGAACCGATTCGGGCGCGCTGTGTAGACGCGAGTGGGGAATTTTTACCTGGCGTTGACAAAGCGGAATGCATCGCAAACTTTAGCAAATTTTACGAACCGTCGCAGTTGATCATAGCTGATCTGTTGGTCGGTGGTACACGCTACACAGAAAACTGCACCTCGGCTGATGGCGGTGAAAATCTGCCCTCCTGGCCGCAGCTAGCCGAGAAAGATGGGGAAGAGGAGGCACCTAAGGCAACCGTTGTGCCTGAGGCAACCAAAGAACCAGGACAAACAGAGGATGATGATTCTTGGGGCTGCTGCCGGTGCCTGACCTGTCTTCAGCGCCTCGATGCCGCCTACATGATGCGCCCGTTAATCATTACCCCGAAAGGCTAAGGGTTCGTTCACAAATAACTCAAAATAAGGAAATGAACCCCAAGGCTTGACCGTTTGCCGAAACTCAAAAGTTAAGAACGGTCAAGCCCTAAGTAGCTTACAAGCAAGTTCTATCGAGTCAGTAGCCGCGATTTCTTATCGCGCATTTGGAACGCAGTAAGAAACTGCGGCTACAACAACACGTCCAAGGAAATTCAATGCACACTTTTTCAACAAGCTTTGCCTTGCCCGGCTTATCTGACTCAAAACATCTCCAAAGCTTCACCCATCTAAAAACAAAACACAAGCAGATCTACGTCATCATTTCCCCGCCAAGATGCAGCTCAACCGCATTTTCCAGAGTGTTTTGGGAACAGCCCACCATTCGGTATTACAGTCATGAACCATTTGAGGTAACTTATTATGAAGGCAAAGACCTGCCAGCTGTAGCAGATAAATTGAGTAAGCCTCTCGATTTGCTGAACATTGAGCGTATTCAGGATAGCTCTGGCAGCAGTTTACTGATCAAAGAAATGCCTTACCAGGTAGGCAACCATTTCCCCACTTTGTT
>JBNKLQ010000050.1:0-28085 GCA_050292445.1 Promineifilaceae bacterium (SeqCode)
ATATAGCTCTTGCGGATTGCCCGGATCGGGCTTGAGGATGACCTGGAGCTGGTGGTGCATCTGCATCCGATTGGGATTGTCCCCGAAACGGCCGTCGTCTGGCCGGATGCTGGGTTCCACATAGACCACATTCCACGGCTCTGGCCCCAACACCCGCAGCACAGAGGCGGGGTTCATCGTGCCCGCCCCCACCTGCACGTTGTAGGGTTGCTTAACTAAACAACCCTGTAACTTCCAATAGTCAAGCAGCTTTAAAATAATGTCCTGAAAAGTCAGCGAATCGCTCATGCACGCCCTCAATGAAATCAATCAAAAAATGAACAGCCGGTGATTATAACATGGGGGCAACACGCTGGCATCTTGTATTTACTCATCAAACAAGCACCATATGCGATTTCCGAAGGACTTCTAGGGGGCTTGCAGACGTGAGTAAGGATACAGTATTATTTTGTTGGTGGGAGGTAGTTATTGAAACGGCCGTTTATCACGGAACACCACAGGTAAGTTCATGACTGATGAATTGCAACGCGCCCAGCAACACGCCGAAGCACTACGACAAGTTGCAGCTCACTTGAACGCCCAGTTTGAATTAAAGGCATCGCTCAAAGCTGTATGCAAGGAAACAGCTCGTGTCCTGGCTGTCCCCATAGTGACGGTTAGCTTGTACAATGCGGCTAAAGAGGAGCTGTATCTTGCCTACGATTTTGGTCTTTCTACGAAACTGCGCCAAGAGATGCAGGGGATGCCTCGTGCCATCTATGACATTTATAACCAATTAGCTGGCCCAATGGTGATAACACCTGATGTACAGGCGCTGGCCGAGTTACCCAATTATGATTTATACATGGAGATGGATTTACGCACGACGGTGAGCGTTAGTTTGCAGTGGCAAGAAGTGCTGCTCGGCCGTTTGAATATCGGCACTATTGGCAAGATTCGTGACTTTGGTCAGGATGATCTCGATTTGCTGCAAGGCATCGCGGATCAGGCCGCAATCGCAATTCACCGGGCAAAGCTGTATGAAGAGGTACAGGCTTATGCCGCAGAATTGGAGCAGCGTGTAGCCGAGCGAACGGCCGAATTACAAGCCCGCAACGAAGAACTGGATGCCTTTGCCCACACTGTCGCCCACGACTTAAAAGGCCCCTTGTCCATCCTATGTGGTTACGCTGAAATCCTGCAAAGCGAGTTAACCAATCTAACGCCAGAAATCATTGATTCATCTCTTGATGCAATTTATTCCAGCTCCCAAAAAATGGTGAAAATTGTTAACGAACTGCTTTTGCTTGCCAGCACCAACAAGGAAGATATTCCCCTTAAACCAATAGATATGCCCAAGGTTATCCAGGAGGTACAGGCCCGACTAAAACATATGCTGCAAGAGTATCAGGCTGAACTTGTCGTGTCTGATGTATGGCCGGTGGCTTGGGGCCACGCTCCCTGGATTGAGGAGATTTGGGCGAATTACATCAGCAATGCCATCAAATATGGTGGGGAATTGCCGCGCATTGAGGTGGCGGGACGGCCGTTAGCCAACGGCATGGTACGCTTTGAGGTACGGGATAATGGTGATGGCATTGCCAAAGAAGATCAGGCCAAATTATTTACGCCTTTCACCCAGTTAGCTGGTGGGCGCAAGAGAGGCGTCAGTCATGGGCTGGGGCTGTCAATCGTGCAGCGCATCGCCGAAAAATTGGGGGGCGAAGTAGGGTGTGAGAGCCAGTTGGGGCAAGGCAGTGTGTTCTATTTCACACTCCCTGCAGCGTGAATAAAGACTAATCAGCCGGTGGTAATAGGAGGGCGGCTTCCTGGCGGAGGCGGTGGAGAAATTCGACGGATTTGAGGTTGCGTTCCAGGACATAGGTGATGTAGAAGTGCATCACGTTTTCCAGCTCGGTGTGAACGGCGCGCTTGAGGCGCAGGTTGTGGACGGTGTCCCACGGCCGTGTTTGCAGGTAACGTAGAACTTTGGTTGAAACGGCCGTAATCGCCATCGCCCGTCTATCCTCAGCGCGACAATTAGGGCACAAAACCCCACCCAACTCTCCGCTAAAAAATTGATCCTGCTCTTCAATCGCTTCGCCGCAAGCCACACAATGAAACAGCTGCGGCCGAAAGCCAGCCAACCCCAGCAAACGCAGCTCGTAAAAACGGGCCACCAACAGCACATCTTCGTGGATGGTTAACCAACCCAGGCCATCGGCCAGCAGCTGGTAAATGCCGCTGTGTTTGTCTTCTTCTACGGTGAATCGGTCCAGCAGTTCCACCAGGTAGGCGGCGTAGGTAGTGAGGATGAGATCGTCGCGCAGGGCGGTGTACGGCTGCACCATTTCCGCCTGGGTGAGAATGGCGATTTCGCGCCCGCTGGCAAAGAGGAAATTGGAGCGCATGAACTGCTCCACGTGCCCCGTTTTACGGCTCTGCGGCTTGCGCGCCCCTTTGGCAATCGCTTTGATCTTGCCAAAGTCGCGGCTGTAGAGGGTAAGCAGGCGGTCAGCCTCGCCAAAGTCGGTACGGCGCAATACAATCGCCTCGCTGCGGAAGGTACGTTCTCGTGCCATGGGTGAAGTGTAGCAGCAGACTACCTAATTTAAAAACCCTGACGCAAAGGCGCAAAGAGGCAAAGAACTGATCGAGAACGTTTAGAATCCGTCCTATCTTTGCGACTTCCAATCCTTTGCGTTCTTTGCGTCAAAATCCTTTTTAGCGGCCAGGGGGGAAGATACTAACCTTATCACCTGGCTTGATGATTTGGTTGGGGCCGTTTTCGAAGCTGATGTTACGGCCGTTTAACAACACCCGCCACCCTTTACGCACTCGGTGCGATTTTTCCACCACCATCCACGGCCGTCCCTGCTCATCCAGCCGTTCCTTATCCAACCATTCGACCTCAAAGACATCTGATTGGGCCACAGGAAAGTAGTTAAAGAAACGAGTCAACAGCGTATCCATGCGACTACCTTCCGGCAAATGCATCGTCATAGCCTGTCGTTTGGTGTAGTTGCGTACCCGGCCATAGAAAGAGAGGTCAACGGGAAAATCACCCGCATCCCAGGCACGCGCCGATTGATACCCCAGCAGCATCAGGTGCAAATGCAGGCTCAACAATTTGTTCCAACCCGCCAACGCTGCTGGCACGATGGGGTTGCCTGGCATCTCTTCCGTGAGGAAGCGGGCAAAGGTGGCATTGACCAGGCTAATCGAGCCAGTCACATACAGTTCTGGCACATGAATTTGGCGCGGCCCGTGCGCGCCATGAATCTGTCCGGCGCGGAAGAGGTAACGAGCAAACTCGTGGCTCAGATCCAGACCCAGCGTGCGCGCCAGCCAAACGGTGAAGAAGCGGCGGCGCTCGGCCAAATGCTCAGGATCGGCCCCTTTTTCCCAACCGAGGATGACGGCCGTATCATGGTGGTTCAGTAGATAATCATACGTACCCACTACCAGCTCATGCCCCCGCCGAAAAAGCGGCTCCACCGTTGCCAACATCGCCTCAAAATCAGCTGAACCTAAATTCAGAAAGCCCCTCAGCCGATCCCATTCCTCCTCTGGCGTTGGTGCCAGATCGGATAAATGCCAGATTGTCTCTTTTGCCGCATGACCATTTAATACAGTAGCCAGTCCCATTTGAACCTCCAAGGCATGAATTCTAACACGAAAATTCGACAAGCATGATTTTGTGGTAAGATTTGTTACAGAACCCCGTCAGGAGAATAATACACTATGAAAGTCAACTTCTTCGCTACCTTGCGCCAAATTGTTGGTCAAAAAACGGTAGAAATTGATTTACCAGCAAACACCTCTGTGCAAGATTTTCTGGAGATTTTAACCACCCAATATCCTCCTATGCGCAAGGAGCTTCTAGACCCAAACGGCAATCTTTACCGGCACGTACACGTCTTTGTCAACGGCCGTGATGCGCCATTTCTGGAAAACGGCATGGAGACGATCATCCAACCAACCGACACATTAAACATTTTCCCAGCTGTGGGCGGAGGATAATTCTATGTACACTGAATCACGGCAAATCCGTGGCATTCCCCTTTGGCTGCTGCGGGAATATTTAGAAGAGCTGGGGGGAACGGCCGTCAGCGAAACTCGTGTCGAAGGGGATGGCTGGGTCATTACCCTGGCCAAAATGGAACCATTCGCTTTGGGATCTCTCCGCGTTGGCCAGGTCATGATGGAAATTGAAGGGGAAGAAGAAGCCATCACTCGTCTTAAGCCCGATCTAGAAAAGAAAACAATGCGGGCTGGTGCATAATAACAATTAAAAAAGGTGCGGCCCAGAAATGAGACCGCACCTTTTTTAGTTTAACCTGATTGAGAGGCTTTAGATCTCCAAAACCACCCTAAGAATGCAAAACCCTTAAAGAATCTCTAGCTCTTTCAGCTTAGCCTCTGGCACAACACCATTCTCCCAGCCACGTGCCGTGTAATACTCTTCCAGCATCAAATCCAGTTCGCAAACATGGCCTTCTGAACCGGGCATTGTGGATGGCTCTTCAGTGAACCGCTTGGGCAGATAGTCACTACCTTCACCAAGACCGGCCAGATTGTTGTAGTAGCGTTCCAGATTGTAAATGCGTTCGCCCGCTAACAACACATCATCGGCCGTAAAATCTTCAATCCCCACAAAGGCAGCGTACTGCTGAGCGTACTCATCAGCACCTACAGCAAAGGCACTGAATTTGCACAGGTCCAGGCTGTCGGAAAAGGCATGAATATCCTGGAATATCTTCACCAATTCACCCTTACCTTTCCATTCCAGCGGATCCACGCTCAGGGATTGGAAGGGCATGATGTTCAATTCAGCGGCAGGTGTATAAGCGCGGAGATGGCAGGCACCGCGATTGCTGGTCGCATAGGCAATGCCCATGCCTTTCAGACCACGTGGATCATAAGCTGGGATACCTTGTCCCTTGACTGACATAGCAATTTCGGGATGGTTAAAATGATTGGCTACGGCGTTTACGCCATTGGCCAGTACATCGCCAATACCTTCACGATGGGCCACTTTTTCGATCGTGGCTACCATATCCATGTAGTCACCTTCGGCCAAACCGCCATCCCCATTGGTGTACCCTTTGGTGCTGGCTTCAATGTAAGTAGCTAACACATCACCAATTTCAATGGCGTCCATACCAAAATCGTTGGCCTGGTCAATCATCTTGGCCACAGAGTTAATATTGTCGTTACCGCAGTTAGCCCCGAGCGCCCAGGCCGGTTCATACTCCACACTTTCCATGTGCAGGCCAGCAAATTCGCCTTCGGTAATTTTCACTTCTTTCTTACAAGCAACCGGACAGGCATGGCAGGTGGGATTGTTGACCAAAATATTGTCAACAACATATTCACCACTGAGTAGTTCTGCTCTTTCACCAAAGGAAGTGACACGGCCGTTTAAGGCAGGAAGGCCCCCCATTGTGCTGGTGATATTCATCAACACATTGGTGCCATAAACAGACAGACCGCCTTTTCGGGGGCTGGTAATATTGGCTTCGTCCATGATGGCAGATAAGGTCCGTGAGTGAGCCTTCTTCCAATCATCTTTTTCGGCCGGTTTGGGCATCTTCTTTTTTGCCTTGATGACAACCGCTTTCAAATTTTTGCTACCACCAACGCAGCCAGTTCCACCACGACCGCTCGCCCGATCGTCTTCATTAACCCAGCAAGCATATTTCACTAAGTTTTCTCCAGCTTGCCCGATAGCAATCACGGTCAAATCTTTTTCGCCGTACTGCTCCTGGAGAGTTTTTATCGTCTGGTGAACACCTGTTCCCCAAAGGTGAGAGGCGTCACGCAACTCAATTGTGTCTGTTTCTGCCTCAATGTAGAGGTAGACGGGTTTTTCAGACTTGCCCTTGAAAATAAGACCGTCGTGACCAGACCAGCGCAGTCGGGCAGCTGACCAACCACCATGATGACTGTCGGTAACGGTGCCGGTTAGAGGAGATTTGGTAACAACAGCCATGCGCCCGCTCATGTTTGCGGCCGTTCCGGTCAGTGGCCCATTCATGAAACAAAGCCAGTTGTCGGGTGATAGCGCATCAACTGTAGGTCCAGCTTCGAGCATGTAGCGCACACCCAAGCCACGAGCACCTATGTATTTAAGAGCCCACTCTTCCGGGATTGGTTTATGCTCAATTTCTCCTTTGGTTAAATCGATATGAGCAACGCGGTTTGCATATCCTTTAAGATTCATTTGTCTTCTCCTTATGGGCACCTATTGATCAGGGGTAATAGAAATAGATCAACGCAAAAGATTGATCTTGAGTCAACAAAATTTTCGATTTGTGCGATGTGGGTAGGTACTGCATACTTGCCAACAGAAGGGCAGGTTAAACACAATGAAATGATGTTAATCTGTCAATAAGACAAATACGAACACCTCCTTGCACCTATTGATTTACAGTGTACTTGAGTCAATAGCAATCCGCAATATGTAGGAAAATCATAACGCCCCAACGCAATAATATTATGTCAAATGCTCTGGGCCAAAATGGTCGGGGAGAAGGGCATAGAGGGTGGTGTCCCGGCCGTTTCCCTCATGGTCTACCAGATAAACCGGTACATCCCCAGCAAACTCGGTAAGCACCTGGCGGCAGGCACCGCAGGGCGAACCCGCATTTTCGGTAGCGACAGCCACAGCTAAAATTTTTTGCTGCCCTTCAGAGACTGCCTTAAAAACGGCCGTCCGCTCGGCACACATCGACAAGCCGTAAGATGCATTTTCCACATTGACGCCGGTGATGATACGGCCGTCTTTCAGCAACAAGGCGGCACCCACCGGATAGTGCGAGTAGGGTGCATAGGCGCGTTCTCGTACTTCAATCGCTGCCTGAATTAATGCCAATCGCTGTTCATCAGTTACCATTGTTCACCTACCTAAAATTGTGAATGATGAACAATTAATTGTGAATTGTGAAGGAGCGCTTTTTCATTCACAATTCACAATTCATGATTCCTCATTACTGTAAATGGCTCCACGGCTGTTCCGGGAGGCAACAATATCCCTTCCACCACCGCCTGCTCAATGTGGCACCCATTGCCTACGGCCGTATCCCGCAAAATCGCGTTTGGTCCAATGACGCAATCCTGGCCAACGGCCGTTTGTCCCTGCAAGTAGCTGTTGGGCCAAATCACCGTATCCTGGCCAATTGTCACGTCCGGGTCAATGTACGTACTGCCTGGGTCTATAATGGTGACACCCTGCGCCAGCCAGCGGTTAGTGGCTCGACGGCGGAACGCTTTTTCCACGGCCACCATTTCTGCGCGCGTACCGGCCCCCAGGCATTCGTCGGCATCGGGCGTGGCAACAGCCGCCACGCCCTGGTTTTGCTGCACAGCCAGTTCAATCATGTCAGTCAGATAATATTCTGGACCGTTACGCGCCTGCCTTAGAAGCAGTTTGTCGATGTTGTCCCACAGCCAATCGGCAGCAAAACAGTAAACGCCGCCATTTTGTTCAGAAATAGCCAGCAGATCGGCTGCATTGGGTCGTCGTTTGGCCTGGGCAACTTCCAAAATTTTGCTTACACGGCCGTTTTCATCGCGCACCACGCGGCCAAAGGTAGAGTCCGGGCGACCCATAATGCTGAGAAGGGTAACGGCCGTTCCGGTTTCAGCTTGTAAATCGGCCAGTTTTTGCAGCGTGGGCGTTTGCAGCAGCGGCATATCGGCGTAGGTAACAATGACTTGATCAGCTATGCCCTTCAGCAAAGGCCGCGCCATTTGGGTGGCGTGTCCAGTGCCAAACTGCTCCTCTTGCACGGCGTACTGTGCTCGGTCGCCAAATAGCTGCTTCACACCGTCGCCCCCCTTGCCAATGATGAGGACGGGGGGGATTGTGGTGAGGGAAACGGCCGTATCAAACAGATGCTGCACCATCGGCTTACCGCCCACTTCATGCAAAATCTTTTGCTTCTTGGACAACATCCGGCTGCCTTGCCCGGCCGCCAAAATCACAATTGCTAGTGTCATATTTATCAAAGATTACGCAGATTACCCAGATTTTTTGATCAATTCAATCTGCGTAATCTGTTGATGATGGATGAGGAATAAAAAAGGACTGAGTAAATACCCAGTCCTTCTACCTGCTGCGGTGCCTGGGTTCGAACCAGGGATGGCGGATTCAAAGTCCGCTGCCTTACCACTTGGCGACACCGCAAAGACGGGCAAATGTTAGCACATTGGCAAGGCGATGGCAAACAAACTAGCCTCGGCTTTTTACAACTCCTGCCGCCCTTCCATAGCACGGCTCAGGGTGATCTCGTCGGTGTACTCCAGGTCACCACCCACGGGCAAGCCCCGCGCCAGACGGGTGAGCCGCACGCCCGTGTCAGCCAAACGACGCTGGAGGTAGAGTGCGGTCGATTCACCTTCCAGCGTGGGATTGGTTGCCAGGATAATCTCTTGAAAATCCCCTTGCTGTACCCGGCTCACTAACTCGTTAATCCGCAAATCTTCTGGGCCAATGCCTTCAACTGGGGAAATGGCCCCATGCAGCACATGGTAACGGCCGTTAAATGCCTGCGACCGTTCAATGGCCAGCACATCCAGCGGCTCTTCCACCACGCACAGCAGTCGGTCATCCCGTGCGCCATCGCTGCACAAGCTGCACGGATCTTCTTCGGTGATATGGAAGCAGCGACTGCAAAAAATCGTACGCTCCTTCATCTCCTGAAGCGCCACCGACAAATCCAGCGCCTGCTCATCGGCCATGCGCAGCAAATAAAACGTCAGCCGCGCCGCCGATTTAGGGCCAATGCCTGGCAGGCGGGCAAATTCGTTGATGAGCCGCTGCACCGGCTGGGGTAAAGCCGAAGCCATTTAGCCTAACCCCATGCCACCCAGCAAATCGTTCAGGCCACCGCCCAAACCGCCAGTAATGCCTTCCATCCGCTCGGCAGCCAAGGCTTGCGACTGCTCGATAGCGGCGTTTACACCCGCGACAAGCATGTCTTGCAGCATTTCGGCGTCGTCCGGCGTGAGCAAGTCGGGATCGACGGCGATGGATTCAATGCGTTGATGGCCAGTGATGACGATGCTAATCGCCCCACCACCAGCGGTAACGGTGATGGTTTCATTTTCCAGAGCAGATTGGGCCGTGGCCATCTGTTCCTGCATTTGCTGCATCTGACTCATCAGGCCACCCGCGCTGGGCATTTTGTTTTTCTTTGGCTTTGGTCGGCCGCGAAAGGATCGTTTTGACATAGTTTACTCCTTACAAATCAGCCAAGGATGACAACCAGAAGTTGTTTAATCCTCGCATGTGCGCGCTAAGAAAGCGCGGCTAAGGTTTTACAAAATTATTCTTCAGCTACGGTGCCGCCTAGCTCCTCCGCCAGCGCCCGGAAATCATCGGGCTGAACAGGTACCGTGTATTCACTGGTGACAACGCCACGGGCAGTAGTGTCTTGCCCCAGCAGCTCGGTTAAAATGTCGCTGACCAGGGGAACAGCGCCTGCCAGATTATCGAATTTATCTTTAAACAGCGGATAATCAAAACCAATAACCAGTGTACGCCCTTCGGTAGCCAACGGTTTACCCATATTGAGCAGCGCCGGCAGGTTCTTAATTTTTTCGCCAGACTGCGCTACCAAAGCGGCCCATACGGCCTGTACTTCACGCACAGTTAGCGGTTTGGTGGTTGATTTTTCTGCTTTTTGGGCGGCTGATTTGGCAGTTTCGATGGGAGGTTCTTGTTTTGCTGGTTCAGGCGTCACCTCAGCTTTAGGTGGTTCAGCTTGTGCCACTACGGCCGTTTTCTCCACCTTCTCCTCTTGCTTTTTACTCGGTTGTGTTTTAACCGGTTGCGGCGTTGGCGTGGGAACGGCCGTTACCGTCACCGCTGGCATTGGTGTCTCTGGCAACAACTCGATGAAAGCCATCTCCAGCGGCAGTTGCGGCTGCCAACTACCTGCGGCCACCAATGCCGCCTCATTAAACCGTTTAATCGCTTCAATGAGCCCCTGACGTGGGGCACGCTGCGCCTGGGCCAGCATTTCACTGCGCTGTTCAGGCGTTGCGTCAAGTGGCAGCGTATCGCCTGCGGCTTGCAGCAGTAGCAGATCACGCAGATAAGCGACCATTTGGCGGCAAAATTGGCGGGCATCCGTGCCTGAGGCCAAGGCCTCGTGAATGAGTGACAGACCACCGGCACCATCACGACCCAGCCAGGCATTGGTGAGTTGGACCACCGCCTCATTGGAAGCCGTGCCCAGCACCATTTGCGTCCGTTCAGCCGTGATCACATCATCCTGGCTCACCACCAATTGATCCAGCAAGCTTTCGGCATCACGCAGGCTGCCAGCACCCTGGCGAGCAATCATTTGCAGCGCTTCCGGCTCAATGGTGAACCCTTCTTTATCTGCTAGCCAATGCAGCCGTTCGCTAATTTCTTCCTGGTTAAACAGGCGAAAGTTAAACTGCTGGCAACGAGATTTAATGGTAATGGGAACTTTATGTTCTTCGGTGGTGGCCAGAATGAACTTGATCCATTCTGGTGGTTCCTCCAACGTCTTGAGCAAAGCATTAAACGCCGCGTTTGAAAGCATATGCACTTCGTCAATGATATATACTTTGAAGCGCACATTGGAACCGGGATGAAACTTAACCATATCCCGCAGTTCCCGAATATCGTCTACACCAGTGTGGGAAGCAGCATCAATCTCGATGAGATCAAGAAAGGTACCCTTGCGAATGGATTCACAATTAACGCATTCATTACACGGCCGTTCCGCCAAATCTTCATGCAAACAGTTAACCGCTTTGGCCAGCAGACGGGCACTGGTCGTTTTACCCGTGCCACGCGGGCCACAAAACAAATAGGCATGACCCAAACGATCAGCTGCGACGCTGTTTTTGAGCGTGCGCGTCACGTGTTCCTGGCCAATCACATCATCAAAGCGAGCAGGCCGCCATTTACGGTACAGAGCTTGGGACATAATGCTAGTTTAACATTCCCCCTACCCCCTGACAAGCTGACAATGCCGCTTGTTAGCAAACGTTTACAGGCAAGAATTTACCAATAGGTTAGTACCTATGTTAAGCATCAACGATATAGTTCCTGGTTTGTTTATGTTATACTTTTGACCAATCATTGAACTGGTGCAGAATAGTTTTGCATCATTGTTAAAACAGGTATCATCTCACTTAAAGCATGACTATCGAACAGACCTTTCTTTCTCCACAACCACCAAATACAGAAAGCACCACAGTAAACGGCCGTTTCATCATCCATGAAAAAATTGGCGAGGGCGGCATGGGGGTCGTCTACCGGGCCACGGATCGGCTGACAGAACAAATTTTGGCCTTCAAGCAGGTGATCGTGCCAACCTGGCACTACCAGGTTGATGCCGATACAGAGGGTGAAATTGAAGAGGCGTTGCGCCTGGCGCTGGCCCACGAATTCGAGACGCTGGCTTCACTGCGCCATCCCAATATTATTTCCGTGTTGGACTATGGCTTTGATGAAGAAAGACGGCCGTATTTCACCATGGATTACCTGATGGAATCCAAAAACATTTTGGACGTAGGTGCCAAGCTAGATGAGATGGCTAAGATAAATCTGATCCAGCAGATGCTTCAGGCATTGGCTTACTTGCACCGACGCGGCATTTTGCACCGCGACCTTAAACCGGCCAACGTTTTGGTCACCCACCGCACCGTCCGTATTTTGGATTTTGGTTTGGCCACCACCCAGAAAAGCACCATGCAAGCCGCTGGCAGCATTCCCTACATTGCGCCAGAGGTGTGGGAAGATCAGCCCCACAGCGAAGCCGCAGACCTGTACGCTGTGGGCATCATGGCTTTTGAACTATTTGCCGGTCGTCATCCATTTGACATTAACAGCCACCGCTTTATTGACCAGGTATTGGACGATCCGCCTGATTTAAGTCTGCTGGATGCCTCGCCAAATGTAACGGCCGTAATCGGCAAGCTAATTGATAAAACACAGGAAACCCGCTACGCCTCAGCTGAAGCATGCATTGCCGCTTTTAGTCAGGCAGTGGGGCTGCCCATTCCCGCCGAGAGCGTCGCCATCCGCGAAAGTTACCTGCAAGCAGCCACATTTGTAGGCCGCACCCAGGAAAAAGAGGCGCTACTCCAGGCGCTTGAAGCGGCAAAAGAAGGGCAAGGCTCCAGTTGGCTGGTGAGTGGCGAGAGCGGCGTGGGCAAATCTCGGCTGCTGGATGAAATTGGCACACAAGCATTGGTTAATGGGGCATTGGTGCTGCGGGGCCAGGCCATTGAAGATATTAGCGGCTCGCCGCTGCAACTATGGCGTGAAGCGCTGCGCCGCCTAATACTCACCGCACCGTTGGATGATCTGGCCGTTGGCGTTCTGCATGGACTTATCCCCGATATTGGTCGCCTGCTGCAACGCAAAGTCCTCCCCGTGCCGGAACTGGATGCCACTGCTGCCCGCCAGCGTTTAATCAGCACCATCACCAGCCTGTTTAGCAACCAGACTCAGTGGATTTTGCTTATTTTGGAAGATTTGCATTGGGCCGATGCAGGTTTAGAGATTTTGCAGCAACTCACTCGACTGGTATCCCGTCTGCCGCTGCTCATCATTGGCAGCTACCGAAACGATGAAAACTCATCACTAACAGAGCAGCTGCCACAAATGCAAGAGCTGCCGCTGAATCGTCTGGCTGCGAAGGAAATTACCGAGCTGAGTACCAGTATGTTGGGGGAAGCAGGAGAAAACCCAGACGTGTTGGCCTTGCTACAACGGGAGACGGAGGGGAATGCATTTTTCCTGGTTGAAGTTGTGCGAGCTCTGGCAGAAGAAGCTGGCCGCCTCAGCGCGATTGGGCGTACTTCACTACCTGAGCAGCTATTCCCGCAAGGCATTCAAACAATTGTGCAGCGCCGCCTGGCACGCGTGCCGGACGCAGCGGTACCACTTTTGGTGGGTACGGCCGTTGCCGGGCGACAGCTAGACCTCAATTTGCTTCCTTTGCTGGCTCGTTCTACCAAAACCACCGTGCCAGTAGAAACCTGGCTGGCAACCTGTGCAGAAGCGGCCGTACTGGAACTATTTAATGGCAATTGGCGCTTTGCCCATGACAAACTGCGCGCCGGTATTCTAGAAACCATCAATCCAGACCGGCAAAAAAGTTGGCACTACACCATTGCTGAACTGATAGAGCAACTCTATCCTGAGCAACCGGAGCACGCCGCTACCTTGACCTACCATTGGCAAAAAGCTGGCAACATCGCCAAAGAGCGGCAATATGCACATGTTGCCGGAGAGTATGCTCAACAGCAATTTCTCAACGAAACAGCACTGGACTATTACGATCGTGCCCTAACGCTAACGCCAGCCAAAGATTTACCTAAACAGTTTGAGCTTCATCTGGCACGGGAGCAAATTTATCATTTATTAGGGCGACGCGAAGAACAACAGAAAGCGCTGGCAACCTTGGGGCAGCTTGCGGCCGATATGGCTACAAAGCTTAACCAAGACAGACGGTCTGAAGTGGCTTTGCGGCTGGCACACTATGCAGATGCAACAGGAGATTACCCAACAGCTATCGCCGCTGCCAGAGAGGCGCTTCGGGTTGCCCAGGAGCGCAACGATAAACGAAGTGAAGCAGCCAGTTATCTGGCTACGGGGCGCGCCCTGTACCGACATAGCAAATATGAAGATGCCCAAAAAACCTTCCAGAAAAGTTTAGAAGCCGCCCGCAGCAATGCGTTTACCAACCTGGAAGCAGATAGTTTGCGATGGTTGGGCATATTGTCTTACGATCTTGGCCAACTGGAAATGGCTCTGCAATATTATGAACAGTCGCTCCCTCTTTACAAGCAGCTAAATAACAAACAAGGGGAAAGCGTAATTTACAACAATATCAGCATCGTTACTTTTTCTCAGGGGAATATTGAACAGTCATTAGTTTCGCTGGAAAAGGCGCAGCAAATTGATGAGGCTATTGGTGACCAGGAAGGTCGTGCCCGCATTTTGACCAATCTGAGCTCGCTTTATTTGGATTTAGGCGCATTTGATCTTGTAGAAACGTATGCTACCGAAGGGTTGCTTACCTGCCGCGAAATTGATGTGCCTTTTGGTGAGGTGTTCAACCTGATTAATCTGAGCCTGGCGGCGCACTATCTTGAAGATGATACACAGGCGGAGCAATATAGCCAGGAAGCGTTGGCGTTGGCAGATAGAATTGGTAGTCCTTTCCTGCGGGGATTGGCGCTAAAGGATCGCGGCTTTTTGCTACAAAATCAAGAAAGGCTGGCGGAGGCAGAGGCAGCGTATCAGGCATCGCTAGCGGCGTTGGCCCAGACAGATCAGGTATTGCAAGCACATGCGGGTTTGGCCTGGCTGGCACTAAGCCGGGGGGAGGAAACGGCCGTTCACACCCACCTCACTCCCATTGTCACCCATCTACAAGAAGGCCAAACGCTAGATGGTACCTCGCGCCCCTTCTATATTCTACTAATGACCTACAAAGTGTTGGCTGCATTGGAAGATCCATATGCAGCTGACGTATTAGAAATGGCTTACGGCCGTCTCGTACACTGGGCTAACCAAATTACCGACGACACCCGCCGCGACGCCTTCCTGGAAAGCGTGCCCGCCAACCTGGAAATTTCCCTTCTCTACGAAGCCCAGGCATAAAAAAGGACGCACAAATTAATTGTGCGTCCTCAAAACTGGTTAATAAATTCCGAGCCGGTTACTTATTCTTGCGGCACCCAGGTAACAATGTCCATTGGATTCGCCATGTTTATCGTCGCTCCTTCGATAAAAGAGCCAGACCAGAAGTTTCCGTCGCTCCAGAAATTGCCGCCACTCCAGAAGTTACCATCAGACCAGAAATTGCCATCACTCCAGAAGTTGCCACCAGACCAGAAGTTGCCGCCACTCCAGAAGTTACCTTCGTTCCAGACGTAACCTTCTTTGTCTACCAGATAGAAGTTCCCACTTTCGTCCTGAGAAACATTGCCCTGGTAGTGGGCTGTACCTGCCAAATCCAGGCTGATATCCATGCCCTCGTTGGCGCAGCCGGTATCGGTGCTGAATGTGGCATCCCAGGCATTCACCCGACCCGCGCCCTGTTGCAAAATACTGTAAGCCAGGGTCTGATTGTCTGTAAGGGCAGGTCGTGCCGTGACCATCAAACGACACTTCAGATCATCGGGCGTCAGGCTGGGGTCTTTTTGCAGCATCAGGGCTGCTACACCACTGATGACAGCTGTTGCCTGCGAGGTGCCAGACATGATGAAGTAACGGCCGTCTACTTGATATTCTGGATAGGTAGAGGCCAGGTAGCTGTTGGCCTTCATCAACCCCATTACATGGCCACCGGGGGCAATAAGCTCTGGCTTGATAAACCCTTCGTACGTGGGACCGGTCGCAGAAAACGTTGTCAGGTAATCGTCGTCGGGTTCCAAAGGCGTGTAATTATCGGAAAAGGCTCCCACGGTGATCACGTACGGCACGTTGCCGGGCACGCCGATGGTCATCGGGTCTGGCCCACCATTACCGGCGGCAGCCACCACCACGATCCCGGCCTGCCAGGCACGCATCACCGCCTGATTGAGCGGGTCATCCCAATAATAGGATTGCGGCGAGGCACTGAAGGAAAGATTAACGACCCGAATGTTATAGGTATCCTTGTTCGCAATGATCCAGTCCATGCCCCGAATCACGTCCAGGTAGGTGCCAACACCGTACTGATCAAATGCTTTGACCACGATCAGGTTAACATCCGGGGCAACACCATTGTAATACCCATTCGCATTGCCACTGCTGGCAATAACGCTGTTTATATGGGAACCATGCCCGCTGGCGTCGGTAGTTGACACGTTAAAAAAGGTTTTATCTTGGATAGCGTCATATTGCGCGACAAACCGGCTAGTACCTGTTGAAGTTTCTGTCATGAAGGAATCATTGATAAAGCCAGTATCCAAAACAGCCACAGTAACACCCGTACCTTTAATAGGTACGACGTTTTTGCCACCCCTTAAATCGTGCAGCAAATCTGCTTCCACCACCGTTGGGATATTTGTTTCCAAAGCGCCTTGTGAAACAGGCGTTGGCTTACCGGTGAGGGACGCCTCGCGATTGTTGTAGATGCGAACAATCTGTGGGTTATTGTCCAGCAGACGGCGCTGCTGTGTCGTTAGGTTCGCACCGACGGCGCTGATCACATCGAGTTTGTGTGTGACCTCACCGCCCGCCTGCTGCACGGCCGTTGCGGCCCAATCTATCGTCTCTGCCTGGACAATGTACGATTCAACAGCGCTGGATTCCCCTGTTACCGGTTGACCGATGAGAACGGCCGTTACTGCCAGGAAAATGCAAAATAATATTAAGGCGACCAAGTAACGGCCGTTTGATAGGATAGTTCGTTGTTTATTCATAAACCCCCAATGTCCGGTCGCACTTCATACCCGAACGTAAACTTATTGCTTGAAAAGAGTTGGCTCAAACTCTTATGGTCTACGTTTAACCAGTAATATAAAAATCTCGCAAAAAGTGTTACAAGTGTGTCAAACTAGCTTATTGAGAACCAAATATCTACCAAAACCACAAGGCAAACGGCTAGGCTAGCAAATCTGCTCTCATGAAATCGCGAATCTGACAATGGTCAGGCACATTCTCTAAAAAGGTTTGCTGTTGGGCTTCATCCGTAATCTTGTTGGCATACGCCATCAACTGCCTATGTGCTTCCTGTAAGATAGTTGCCGCATAGGGGTCACCGTCGGCTGCTAAAACTTCGTAACAGACCAGGTAAATGAAAAACGGCCGTGATGTTCCCTTAACCGTTTTGCCTGCCTGCAAATGAGCCAGTGCCGGTTCGATATAAGCTTTTGCCTGTTCTAAATTACGTTGCCCTAAAGTCGCACGGGCCAAACCCGCCTGCATCTCTAGAAGTTGCAATGGCTGAGCTAACTCCTGCCAAATAGCCGTGGCCTGCTGGTAAACCTGCTCTGCCTCTGCCCACTGCTGTCGCTGTAACAAAATATATGCCCGATCCTTCAGCGCCAGGCCCTCCAGCGGCAAACTTTCCATTTCCTGAGCCAGCTTTATGGCTGCCTGACTAAAAATTTCAGCCTGTTGCTCAGCCTGTAAAAAATAGTTGAAGAGGCTGAGATTGATCAGGTTCATGCCTTGTCCAAAACGCAAATCAGCCTCGCGGCAGATAGTCAGCGCTTCCCGGCTAAACTGTTGGCCCTTTTCATGCTCCCCTAAATCCAGGCAAACTGAACTAAGATTCGTCAGCACCCGAGCAGTTCCCTCTTTATCACCGATATCTTGATGAATCAGACGCGCCTCTTCCCAATGCGTCATGGCCGCTACCAATTCATTCTGAGAGTAAGCTACGATACTGAGATTGTTCAAAACCGTGCTTTCTCCCAGCCTATCCTCAAGCCCCTGGTAGAGCGGCAAGGCTTCCTCATAATACTGCCTTGCCTGATCAAACTGCCCCATATCGGTGGCACATACCCCCAAGAAGCGCAAACTATCCGCAACTAGCTGCGGCAGTTGATGCATAACGGATTGCCTCTGACTTAATTGCAATTTTTCTTGGGCTTCTTCATATTTACCCTGGCGTAGCAATGCCTGCCCCCATAACAGATAGCTACCGGCTTCATGGGCAGGAAACTGTGCCTCTGCGGCCAGCCGCAGTGCTTCGGTAGCCGCCACAATGGCAACTGTGTATTCACCCGTGACTTCAGCAAAAGCTCCCAAACGCAAAGCAACTTCCGTGCGCCACTCCTGGTCACTTTGATTCGATAGCTGATCCGCTATCTCGGCCAACTGCGTCAAGTCATCTTTTTGGGCGTCGCGGTTCCCCTGAACATGGTAAATTTTTTCGCGCGCTAGCAGCAGATGATATTGCTCAGGCAGATCATCTGTGGGGGTTAGTTCTAGAGCGCGGCTGAAGTGGGATACGGCCGTATCGTACTCATGTTGTTTGGCGGCATACTCCCCAGCCAGACGGGCATAATGTTGTTCTTTTTGCTTATTGCCAACTTGCTGGCAATGATGAGCCAGGATAGCGGCTTGAGTTGGGTCATCCTGATAAACTGATTCCAAGGTAGTAACTATTTTCTCATGCCAGCTTTTCTTCTCCTGCTCATTAAGGGCATCTAAAAGCAATATTCGCAGTGCCTCATCGGCAAAACGAGTCTGGCCTTTTTCAATTTCTAAAATCGCAGCCGAAACACAGCCCACAAGCCACTCCTCCAACGAAAAGTTATAGCCCAGATCAGGAATCATCTGGTTTAGGAGAGCGGTATCAATAATCGTCCCAGCTAGAGCAGCGGCCGAAAGCAAGGGATGCATCGGTTCAGGCAGGCGATTGAGCTGTCGTTGCCAGGTAAGCTCAATCCCCGCTGGGAAAAGCTGGTCAAGTAGTGAACTCAAGGAAGTCGGCTCCAGGTAAGGTTCACAGTCACAAAAAGTGACTGCATATCCTTACATTATTGTGATATACGGGTCGCGTTGCTCTTGCCCCAGCAAGAACTATCACAGACCTCACCAGAAAGTGCGTCGCACCTCTATGGCTGCTCGCAATTTTTCCCACTAAAATTGAGACCAAATGGATAAACGATTGTTAGGCGAAGCGCGGCTGGCGCGTTTCGCCTTTTTGGCCACTGTTGGCTTGAGTTTTTTGGGCGGTCTGTTTGTTATCGGACAGGCGTTTTTGCTCAGCCGCATCATTAACCGCGTCTTTTTAGAAGGAGCTACGCAGAGCGGTTTAGGCAGCCTGTTCGTCTGGCTGCTAGGAGCGATTGGTCTGCGGGCGCTCAACCAGGTGGGGATTCAAGTGGCAGCGGCAGAAGTAGCGATTCGCATCAAGCAAACACTGCGCCGTCGCCTGATGGCGCATTTGCTCCAGCTGGGACCGGTGTATACCCAGCAAGAGCGCAGCGGCGAGCTGGCACTTACCATCACCGACGGCATTGAGGCGCTAGACAGCTTCTTTCGTGATTATCTCCCCGCTTTGTTCATCGCCCTGCTCATTCCGCTGACCATTTTGCTGGTGGTTGTGCCGATTGACCTGCTAACATTTGTCGTGCTCCTGGTGACGGCACCACTTATCCCCATTTTCATGGTGCTGATTGGCAAGGCGGCTGGATCATTGGCCAACAGCCGCTATGCCCAGCTCAGCCAGATGAGCGCCCATTTTCTGGACGTGATGCAGGGCTTGACAACGCTGAAACTTTTCAATCGCAGTCGAGCACAAATCAAAATTATTGCCCAGATGACGGATCGCTACCGGCAAAGCACGCTGGCGGTGCTGCGCGTGGCGTTTTTGTCCGCCTTTACACTGGAACTGCTGGCAACCATTAGCGTGGCGGTGGTGGCGGTGGAGATTGGCCTGCGTTTGCTTTACGGCCGTCTTCCCTTTGAGCAAGCCTTGTTTCTTTTAGTCATCGCCCCAGAGTTCTATATGCCGCTGCGCCAGTTGGGAGCCAAATTCCACGCTGGGCGGGATGGCACGGCTGCCGCCGAGCGTATTTACACTATCCTCAATGCCCCCTTGCCGGAGCCAGAAGGCGGTACGGCCGTTCCCCATTTCAACCAGATTCGCTTCGAGAACGTGTCGGTGACGTTTGGCACTGATGAGCGACCGGCGCTGGATCGGTTTTCACTCACGATAAACAAGGGAGAACGAGTAGCGCTGGTGGGTGCCACCGGCAGCGGCAAATCCACCGTGGCCAACTTGCTGCTCCGGTTTGTGACGCCGACAAACGGCCGTCTCCAGCTCATCAATCAAACAGAAAACATCCCCTTGAGCCAGATAGACGCAAAACAGTGGCGCGCCCAGATCGGCTGGGTGCCACAGCGTGGCTACCTCTTCAACATGAGCGTGGCGGACAACATCCGCCTGGGGCGTGCAGACGCAACCGAGGCACAAATAATGGCGGCGGCGCAAGCGGCCAACGCCCATACCTTCATTCAAGCACTGCCGCAAGGGTACAAGACCATTCTGGGTGAAAACGGCACCCGCCTGAGCGGCGGACAGGCCCAGCGCATCGCCCTGGCACGTGCCCTGGTACGATCCGCGCCCATCTACATTTTTGACGAAGCTACCGCCAACTTGGACACAGACAATGAGCGTGTCATTCAGCAAAATCTGGCAGCCCTCACGGCAAATGCAACCGTGCTGATCATCGCCCACCGGCTGGAAACAATTCGTCAGGTGGACAAAATTGTGGTGCTGGATAACGGCCGTATCGTGGAAAGTGGCACCCATCAGGAACTGCTCAAACGGCAGGGCGCTTATTTTCAACTGCTACACGCCTTTGGAGAGGGGGGCTATGTTTAACTCTAGCCTGGGCCAGGTGCTGCGTTTGATACGGCCGTTTTGGCGGCGGGTAATGCTGGCCCTGCTGCTCAGTGTCCTAACCATTGGCAGCAGCATCGCCCTCATGATGACCTCCGCCTGGCTGATCAGTACGGCCGCTTTGCAGCTGGGAATCACCTCATTGGGCCTGGCCCCAACGGCCGTTCGCTTTTTTGGCCTGTCACGCGCCGTCTTCCGCTACCTGGAGCGGCTGGTCAGCCACGACGTCACCTTCCGCCTACTGGCTCGGCTGCGGGTCTGGTTTTACGAGCGCATTGAACCGCTGTCGCTGGTCCAACTACAATCGTTCCGCAGCGGTGACCTGATGTCGCGGGTGGTTTCTGACGTGGAAGAGCTGCAAAACTTCTATTTGCGCGTCGTCAGCCCGCCCATCGTCGCCATCATCGTCACCGCCATCATGGGAGCCGCCTTCAGCCTGTTCGACGGCCGTACCGCGCTGGTTTTGGTTGCGTTCATGGGGATAACCGGCAGCGTCTTGCCCCTGTTCACGCGCTGGATGGGAGAAAACATAGGCCAGCGGCAAGTAACCCAACGCACCCAGCTAAACAGCCATCTAGTGGATACGGTGCAAGGGATGGCCGACAGCATTGCGTTTGGCTATGCAACCAGTCTGGGGGAAACGTTGGGAAAGATGAACGGCCGTCTCACCCAAACAGAGCGACAGATGGGATGGTTAGATGGCGTGCAAAACGGCCTATCCGTGCTGATGGTCAATCTGGCAGCGGCCTGTGTGCTATGGACGGCCGTTGGCCGGATCGAAGGGGTATTGCTGGCCACCTTAACCCTGGGCACGATTGCCGCTTTCGAAGCGATCACGCCGCTGGCCCTGGCCGGACAACATTTGGGTCAAGAGCAAACGGCCGCTAATCATGTGTTTGAGATCATTAACAGCACACCAGCCGTTCCCGGAGCACCACCACTGCCCATATCACTCCCAGATAGCCCCGCACTCGCCTTGGAAAAAGTCACGTTCCGCTACGGGCTAGAAGAACGACCCGTATTTACAAATTTCTCGTTGGCTATTCCTTATGGAACACGACTGCTGCTAACCGGGGAAAGCGGCGCTGGCAAATCATCCCTCATCAACGTTTTGCTGCGGTTTACTGAATACGAGGCGGGGCAAATCAGGGTCGGACAAACTGATTTAAGGTCGATTCCCCACGAGACGGTGCGGCAGCTTTTTGGCGTGATGACCCAGCGCACCCATCTTTTTAACACCACCATTGGCGAAAACATTCGGATTGGCCGGAAATCAGCCAGCGATGAGGCCGTTGTGGCCGCAGCCCAGGCAGCTCACATTCACCAGTTCATCACCTCATTGCCAGATGGGTATAACACGTACGTCGGCGAGGGCGGTGCGCTGCTAAGCGGCGGGGAGCGCCAGCGCATTGCCCTGGCGCGCATGTTGTTAAAAGATGCACCAATCTGGTTGCTGGATGAGATTACGGCCAACCTGGACCCCATTACGGCAGCCAATGTGCTGCAAGCGGTATTAACCGCCGGGGCAAACCGGACAATCATCTTAATGACACACCGTACCAGGTTGGTAGAAAGCCACTCATTTCACCAGCGCGTACAGTTAGGCACATAAATGATTATTTCAAGTAATGAGGTGGGTTGGCAGATGATCGAGCCGGTTTAAGTAAACCAACTCGACCTGCTCTGCGCCAAAATCCAGACGAGTGATGGACGTATTGTTGGCGTGCAGCCAGAGTAAATTCTCACCTTCATGATTGTCAAGCGTCGTAAAACCCAACAATGTTCGGATGATCGCCACAAAAAACCCACCATGCGTAACAATTGCCACCCGATCCGTTGGCATATGGCGCTGTTGCAGGTCTGCGAGGAATGATTTGGCGCGTACCATCGCCTGGTCTGGCGGTTCATACGGCCGTTGCCACCAGCCAGCCTCGCCCAATGAATCTGGCAAAACGAGATGCGGATACTCTGTGGCAAAGTAAGCACGGTTGGGACCCGGCAATCCGATCCGTTCAGCCGTATCTAGATTGTGTTCAAAAATGCCGCCAAACTCATGAATAATTTCCCAGGCAACCAACGGGATAGGCACCTGTTGCGCAATGACGCTGCCGGTAGCAATAGCCCGCTGCATGAGGCTGGTGTACAGATGCGTAAAATGGTAACCGTTTCGGTTATGCAGATCGTCTTTGGGGGCTGCACTTTCCCAATGTTGGGCAATATAGTGGGCCAGACAATGCGCCTGTTGCTGTCCAATTTCTGTTAGCAAGGGATCAGATGAACGGCCGTTACTGCTCCCCGTCCGCGCCCACAGCGCATTATTTTCCGATTGAGCGTGTCGAATAATGTATAGTTGCATGGCTGAATTGTAGAGGTGCCTCACACCTCCGGCAAATTCAAGACATCCCCACGTGCCGCAAAAGTCTAATTGGTTATTGACAACGAACGATACGATAGATAGAATATCTATCATGTCATCTCAAAACGGTCCAGAAGCAGAAATGCAGATATTACAGGCGGCGCGAATATTGGCGGAGAAAACGGCCGCAACCTTCACCATGGAGCAGTTGGCCGCTCAAACTGGCCTCTCTCGCGCTACCATCTACCGCCAAATTGGTGGCAAAAAAGTAATCCTGAAGCGCCTGGCAGATGAGCATGGCCTGGATGATCTACACCAGCCAGACGTGCCCAGCCGCATTCTGCAAGCCGCCCGGAAGCTCTTTGGCGAGCAAGGGCTGATGGCTCCCACCATGGAGCAAATCGCCGAAGAAGCCAATGTAGGCGTGGCCACCGTTTACCGCCATTTCGGTGATAAAACGGGCCTACTACGCCGCTTCATGCAGGCATTTCATCCGCAACTCCCTACCCAACAAGATGACGTGAGTGGCGATCTAGCCACAGACTTGGCCCAGCTGGTAGCAACGATGATCCAATTCATCCTAGAGAACCAAGATATGGTGCGGCTCAGTTTTAGCAATGCCCATGAATGGCGTGATCATTTAATGGATTTACGGCCGTTTCAAGAGCGCAGTCTCAACCAGGTCGCTACCTTTCTACAAAGCGAGATGGCTAGTGGGCAGCTTCGTCCTATTGATCCGCAGCAAGCCGCCACTGCCCTGGTAGGGATGATTTTGTCGTTTAGCCTGATCATGCCCACCTATTACAAATTGCCGAACCCAGAACCGCAGGAAACGGCCGTGTTTATCACCAACCTGTTTCTAGATGGTCTGAAAAAACCATAGAGTAACCTGAAAAACTTGACAGGTTTGCACCAAATCTAATCAATAATGGTTCCTCGCATTGCAAAATTAGCTTAATTTCACGCTCGTTCTGAAAACCTGTCAGGTTTTAGTTAAGAGAGGAAAAAATGAAATCACTGCTAGGCGTGTTGATCGCCGCCATAGGGGGTATTGGCCCCATGTTTGTCGCCTTTGTGCCCCGGTTAGGCATTGGCACGCTGGCCCGACTGGGCAAAGTCACCCTTTTGCGACGCACGTTGGGACTGTTAGGCTGGCTGCTCATCTGGCAAGAATGGCGACGAGCACCCTCACTACGGCGCGGGCTGGCCCTGCTACCCGGCACGATTTTTGCCCTCCAAGCCCAATTTTTAGAACCACGCCGCATCTTTGTAGACCTGATTGATCCGCCACACCGCCCGGCAAACCTGGTGCAACTGTCAGAAACGGCTACTGTCCTCGGTGCCATCGTCGGCGAGCAGCCCCACGCCTGGACCTATACCAATTTGGTGCCGCGCCATCTCATCAACGATGTGATTGGGCAGATACCTGTTTTGGCCGCCTACTGAGCGGCATGCCGCAGCGGCCTCGTGTATGCCGCCACAGTAAACAGACGACGGCTCACCTTTGAGGTGCTGGGCGTCTGGCGACGCAATCTCATTATGCAGGATCGGGAAACACGTTCTATCTGGCAGCAAGCCACAGGCGAAGCGCTTTATGGACCACTTAAAGGCACATATTTAGAACTAATAGGCGGGGAACAAACCAGCTGGCACGATTGGGTTACGCGGCATCCGGATACGGCCGTTTCCATCGAACCACCGAACCCAACGCGCGGCTTATTATCATTTAGCCAACTAGAATTCCTGCTGGAAAAATTCGCCGGTCATTACAAAACACCCGGTCTAAACCACAACGACACCCGGCTGCCGTCCCACGAAGAAGTGGGCGGACTCATACTCAACGGGGCGGCGCGCGCCTACCCGCTTACCCAACTACGAGCCAGCAAAATGGGGCAAGATATGCTGGGTGGCGTGCCGCTGGTGGTCTTGTACGACGAGCCAAACGACCGGCTCCACGCCTACCGTCAAAATGAAAACGGCCGTCCCGATCCCTCCCAACCACTCTCTATCCAGCGCCAATACTGGCTTGGCTGGAGCGAATTCCATCCCAACACCACTATTTTTAAGGAAAAATCATGAAAGAGGCTGCTGCCTACACCCTACCCTTCCAACAAATTCGCTCGGCCGATTTGCCCCTGGTGGGTGGCAAAGGGGCCAACCTGGGCGAGATGAGCCATGCGGGCTTTCCTGTGCCACCTGGTTTTTGCGTAACCACCAACGCCTTCCGTGACTTCGTCGCCAGCTGCCCACAAATGCAGCAGTTTTACGCTGCCTTGGATGAAATCCCAGTTGAAGACCTGTTGGCTACACGCAAAATTGGCGCGGAGATTCGACAAGCGCTAAATGAGCTGCCTATTCCTGAGGTGATTGCCACGGCCGTTTGCCAAGCCTGGCATCATCTCGATCCCAATGCCGCCTACGCCGTGCGCTCCAGCGCCACTGCTGAGGATTTGCCCGATGCCTCCTTTGCCGGGCAGCAGGATACCTACTTGAACATTCATGGTGAAAAAGAAATCCTCGACGCCGTGCGCCGCTGCTGGGCCTCCCTCTTCACCGACCGGGCCATCTTATACCGTCAGCAAAATAACTTTGCCCACGAAGAAGTGGCCCTCTCTGTGGTGGTGCAACAGATGGTTCTGCCACAGATTTCCGGCATCTTATTTACTGCCGATCCGGTTAGCCAAAATCGGCACATCACTTCAATTGATGCCAGCTACGGGCTGGGTGAAGCGTTGGTTGCCGGATTGGTCACCGCCGATCTATATCGAGTGGATACACGAAGCAATAAGCTGGTGGAGGTAAAAATTGGGGACAAGAAATTGGCGATACGGCCGTTGCCCGGCGGCGGTACCGAACAAGAAACCCTCAGCGATAAACAGCGCACCGCTCAGGTGCTCAATGCAGCCCAGGCGGTTGCCCTGGCCCAGCTCGGCCAACGTATCGAAGCCCATTACCAGCAGCCACAAGATATCGAATGGGCCATTGCCGATGGGGAAATCTACCTGCTGCAAACCCGGCCCATCACCACTCTGTTCCCCCTGCCCGCGCCACGCCCCAGCGACGAAGCTCTTCATTTGTACGTCAGCCTGAGCCACGCCCAGGTGATGCTTGATCCCATCAAGCGCATGGGCATCGACCTGTGGCGCTTGATGTTCCCTACCCTCAAGCTAGCTGGGCCTACCAGCCGTTCGCAAAGTATTACGGCTGCTGGCGGCCGGATGTACATGGACGTCACCCACCTGCTCAATTTGCGGCTGGGCCGCAAAGCAGTCCCCGCCTTCTTAACCATGGCCGATGAGATGATCGCCGCCAGCATAAAGGAAGCCCAGACCCGCCCCGAATTTAGGCAGCAACTGACTCGTCTGAAACCACAACCCAGCTTGCATGATGTATTTTATTTCCTTGGGCCTATTTGGAAAGCCGCGCTCTCTTTCATGTTTCGGCGCGATCCGGCCCGCACCCTGGCACGGCTAAGCACGGAAATAGACGAACTTGTCACTGCAATGCGCCAGCGCATCCTGGCCCAACCGGCGGGTGAGGCCCGCTTGCGCCAGGTTGAGTTGGAGATAGGTGAAGCGTTTTTTCGTATGATTCCTGATTTTCCGGCGCTGGTGGCCAGCGGCATTGCCTCACAGCGGCTGCTGGGCAAGTTACTCGGTCATCGAGCCAACCCAAATGATTTAACGGCCGTTGCGCGCGGTCTCTCTGGCAATGTCACCACCGAAATGGACCTGGCCGTCGGCGATCTGGCCGATTTGGTGCGCCAATCGCCGGAGTTAGTGGCTCATTTTCAGCAAGACCCTCCTGCCGAAGCGCTGGCCTCTGCCCACACCATTCCTGGCAGTGCCCCCTTCCTGGCTGGTTGGACCCAATTTTTGGATCGATACGGAATGCGCGGTCCATCAGAAATTGATATTTCCCGGCAGCGCTGGCGGGAAGATCCCACCTCGCTGCTGCAATTTGTGATTGGCAACCTGGAGCACCAGGCACCAGGCAGCCATCGCCAGCACCATGCTCAGATGGCCGCTGCTGGGGAAGCGGCTGGCAATCGCCTGGTTGAAGCAGCCGGGCAAGGCTTGTTCGGCTTTATCCGCCGCCCGCTGGTGCGTCGTCTGATAAAAGACGTGCGCCATTACACCGCTGGGCGAGAGCATCCAAAATTTTACCTGATCAAAATGTTGGGATTGGTGAAAGAGGTGTTATTAGAACAAGCGGAGTTGCTGCTATCAGACGGCCGTATCGATCAACCTGATGACCTTTGGCACCTGGATTTAACTGAGCTGATTGAGTTCGTGGCGGATACATCACAAGAAATACGGCCGCTCATCACCCAACGCCGCGCCGAATTTAATCGAATGCACAAACTCACCCCACCCCGCGTCATTACCAGCGATGGCGAGGTGATCCACGTGCAGCCCAGCCGCGAGGGGTTGCCAGAAGGTGCGTTAGTCGGCAGCGCTGCTTCCAGCGGCACCATCGAAGGCATTGCCAAAGTAGTTATGGACCCCAACAAAGACGTGTTAGCTAAGGGAGAAATTCTCATCGCCCCGTTCACTGATCCAGGCTGGACCCCGCTGTTCATCAATGCAGCAGCCCTGGTGATGGAAGTAGGTGGCCTAATGACCCACGGCTCCGTCGTGGCCCGTGAATACGGCATTCCCGCTGTGGTGGGCGTCGCCGACGCAACGCGGCAGATCAAAACCGGTCAGCACATCCGCGTACATGGCGATGCCGGGTTTGTGGAAATTTTGGATGGGGAAATGGGGGATAATTGAGTAATTTGGGAATTTTACCCCCACCCTAATCCTCCCCCTGGACAGGGGCGGGAATGGCTCCCTCTCCCTTGAGGGAGAGGGCTGGGGTGAGGGTGAGAACCATCCAATTATTTATTTGGACCAGGCGGTGATCGGCCGTTCTTGCTTTACGCCGTCTACAAAAATGTCAACTTTTTCGTTATAGAAACTGAGAAGCTCTTTAAGTTTAGGCGCCTCGGGGATGGGGTTTGGATAGCCCCAAACCAGGTCTTTGTGTACCTCATCACCAATTTTGACAGACCAATAAGAGGCGGTGCCTTTGTAGGGACAAGCGGTGTGGCTGTCCGTCGGCGCTAACAACGCCATGTTGACATCTTCTGGGGGTAAATAGTAGCGGGTGGGCAGATTGGTTTCGAAAAGGAGATACGGCCGTTCCGACTCTGCCACCGTCACCCCATCCACCTCAACCCGCACCCGGCGCGTGCTGGGCACCGTATCTACACGATGATACGGATCGCGCGGATGGACAAACAGTTCTTCATTTTCTTCAAACCAATGATCCATCTTGTGCCAGCGGAAAGCGATGTAGCCTTCAATACCGCGCAGTTCCTCCCGTGCTTCGCTGTAGCTCCAGGCAGCATTATCAGC
>JBNKLQ010000051.1:0-27703 GCA_050292445.1 Promineifilaceae bacterium (SeqCode)
TACGCCGTTAAGAAGTTGGTGAACTAAGGTGTTCCCCGCTGTATTATTACCAACGACGTATAGGATGGACACCAGGCTCACGGCAATATAGCCGACCATGAGCAGTTCAGGCATTCCTAGTTTGGGGAGTTTTCGCTTGTGAACTTTTAACCAGGTGCTGAGCAAGATAATTGCAACTGTGGTTGGAGGTAACGCGCGGTGGATGACCCAATAAACCCGGCGGACAGCCCCGCTGTTGGTTTGTACAAGAAAAGGTGCGAGCGAGAACCAGATAATCAGGGCGGCAAAAGGGTATCTATGCAAGAGAACAAAGGCAGGCAATGCCACGAGAAGTCCCAGGGCAATTGGCCAATATCCTATCGTGACGAGATAGGCAATCACCAGCCCCGCACCCAAGCCCATGAGGATGATGAGCGGGATCATATGCCGGTTCAATTTGTCTTCGATAGTGCGCAACGGACTAGGTAGAGTGCGTAACATGATCTATTCCTGGATTGATACTATTCAGGTTCTTCTGGTAAGACCCTAAGGGTTTAACCTCTAAAAGGTCAGATTGATCCAAAGCAAACCCTTAGGGTCTGTATAGTTACTCTGGATTTACTCGTCTGGGCTAACATAAGCGTAACCATCGGTCCCCTCATACACCTTGACGGCATCAAAATAGATTGTGCGCGACGTAACATTGGAATCATGATCCAACCAGCCTGCATTATAGAAGCCAATTTTCAAATATGGACCGCGAGTATTGTTATAATGATTGGGCATCCCGACACGGTCAACGACAAGGACGCCATCGCGCCAGACTTGCGTGATGCCGTCATCCTCATGTGAGAAAACGAATCGGGCCACGAAGTCGGTCCATCTACCTCGCTCTTGTGGGCCGATGTCAATCATGACTCTGCCAGCCGCTACTGATCCCATGCACTGCTCCGGGTCCCACTTAATATCCCAGCGCCAACGGCCGTCTTTTGGCCTGAGTGCATGCGGCGGGCCCGCCCCACCGGGATCACAGTCGTCATTGAGGCCGTGCATCTGGAGAAGCACATCTGGGCGGGAGTCAAACTCGTAACCCCCATCGTCTGGAAGATATATACTCCAGCCCACCCAGTATTCCGTCTTGACTTCGAAAATTATCTGAGCGTGGCTTGAAAGCTCTACGCGTGGCTTGGGGTCCCAAGGATCCTCCTTGTCTGCGTGAATGCGTAGAGAGTAGATTCCGTCACGTTGGGGGAACTCTTTACCAACGACTACCGCATCTGATTGACCCCCAGTATTTTGAATCCGCCAGCCATCTGGGTTGCACCAACGGCAGCGAACGGAGCCGGTTTCAAAACTACTTTCGAAACGCGTTGGCCGGGAAGTAAGTCTATAACCGATAAGGAAGAGAATGCCGAACGCAGTAAGCAGGAATAGCGCTGCAAAAGCGTAACGCAGCACAGGTCGGAGTCGTCGCCAGCTTACCATCACATTCCCTGGCCGGACTGCTGTGAGAAAATCCCGTTTAGTTAAATCCATAGTGACTCCTGATTTCTGAAAATGATATATAAATATTCTCTACGTGGTTCCTACTTCTGGGACGATGCGATAATCGGGCAGCGGTGTTTTTGTTTGCTGCCTGATGTGGTAGCGCACGCGCCAGGCGGTTAAAAAGGCCAGGTTCAGCGGCCAATCGAGCAGTGAAAAACGGAGACGCTGGCGGAACGGCCGTTCCATCACATCCAACTCATAGTCAAAAGCCAACATCTCCTTCCCGGCCTGGTTTTGGATAAAGGTAATCTGGTTTGGCGATAACATCTGGCGAAAACGGCCGATTGAATTCGTAGAAATGACGCCCGGTTTGCGCTGGCCATACGAGCTGTTGCTGCCCTGCTCACGAAACGTTTTGGCGCCACGCATGGTCAACATTTCCGACGCATAATCTTCATCAATAAAGGCGCAAATCTCGCGCAGCGTTTCTTTTGGCTTGGTGGCCAATGTTTCGTAGCGAATGATTTTGTATTGGCTTGGGTAGCGCATGCGATTTGCCTCGGCCAGGCTGACGGAGGAGAGCCACATGGCCGTGCCAGCACCCACACCACCGCGCCGACTCTTCCAACGGGCTAACACAGAGGCATACCGGTCACGCGGATCGCGGATCATGTGCAGAATCCTGGCACCGGGGTAAGCGGCAAAAATAGGCTCGGCGAAGCGCTCGGTGTTGAGTGATTTATCGCCCCAACGTGGCTTGCCTTTGCGCTGGGCCACTTGTTCTTCTAGGAGGGCGAAGAGACGGCCGTACGTCGGTTCTCCCTGCCAAAAATCCTCGCGCAGCCTGTCGGCGTCTGGCTTTAGCACCACCAGCCGCTTGTAGCGCATCATCATGTTCAGGCAGCGCTCGAAGTTCTCGGGCTGGCTTAGATCGCCGTACTGGTTGTAGAAGTAGGTCCACAAGTTGGTGCGGCGCGTCATGGCCAGGCGTGGATGCGAGGCCAGCAGGGCATAAATCAGGCTGGTGCCGCTCCGTTCCAGTCCGGCAATGAAGATGGGGCCACGTTCCATAAAAGCTAACTCCTCACATACTTCCCGATGGATCGGGCTTTGAAAACAGACCAAAAAGCCAGAGCGGCCCAATTGGCGGGCCAATCGACCAGGTAAAACTGCAACCAATCGCGCAGCGAGAGCTGAGGTGTCGTCGGCCGGTAACCAAAGGCCAGCATGTGCCGCCGGGCAACAGATTGGGTAAAGGCGATTTCTTGCTTGGTGAGTGATGGGGTTGTGGGGGAAACGGCCGTATCCACTTCATTCATCACAGACAGCATTTCTGGCACAAACGGTTCGCCTAAAAAGGCACAAATCTGGCGCAGCGTCTCTTCTGGATTGGCAATCAGCGATTCGTAACGCACTACCAGGTAATTGTTGGGGTACCGTTTCTGATTACGCCAGGCCAGGCCAACGGAGTACAGCCAGCAAGCGGTAGACCAGCCGGTTTTGCCCCGCCGGTGTTGGGTAATGGATTTAACGGCCGTATTCCTGTCGCGCGGGTCCCGAATCATATGAATCATTTTGGCCTGGGGAAATGCGGCAAAAATCGGATCGGCCAGCCGCTCAACAAAACCCAGCTGCACCCCCCAGCGTGTTTTGCCCAACCGTTCGGCATGATGTGTGTGAAACAAGGCAAACAAACGGGCATAGCTGGGGGTTCCCTGCCAAAACTCCCGACGAATTCGCGCTTCGTCTGGGGCCAGGGATTGCACCTGCTTGTTTTGCAGCATGGCGGCCAGGCAGCGCTCGAAGTTTTGCGGGCGGCGCAAATCGCCAAACTGGTTATAAAAACGATCCCACATCTTGGTTTTGCGCAAGATAACCAGGTTGGGCTGGACCGAAAGCAATCGGCGCAGCAGCGTTTTGCCCGAATGCGACAAGCCACCAATGTAAATGGGTTCTTGCTCCATCAGTTACGTCGCCTCCAATTGGCTTACCGGCTGATACGGTTCCTCAATGATCATGCGCTGGCCAGGTTTGCGCCCCGCCCAGCCGGGGAAATTCTGCTGAAGCGCTTCCACGACAAGCCAAGCACCCAGGCGCACTATCTGATTCGGCCAGGTGCCCAGGGCAAAAGCCAGCCGATCCTTTAATGAAAAAGAGAGCTTCTCTCGCTCGTAGCCATACATCCACATCTTGTACCCAGCGTGAAGCTGCATAAACGCAATCTCCCGTGGGGCAATCTTGCCGCGAAATCTGCCAATGTATTCCGATGAGACCGGGCTTTGCCCCGGTTCCAAATCTGCCCCCTGCAGCAGCCGGTCCCGCTGCCGCAGCGCACCTTCCATGCGCAACATCTCAGGCCTGAAGGTCTCACCCAGAAAAGCGCATACATCTCGCAACGTTGCTTCTGGCCGGGAGACCATCGACTCAAACCGGACAATCTTGTACTGCTGGGGATAGTTCTGCACGTGGCGCTCTGCCAGGCGCGTGGAGTAGAGCCAGCGGGCCACTGCGCCGCCTGCCCGGCCTTTGCCATCCGGCCAGCGGGCCAGCGACGCTTCGTACCGGTCGCGGGGATCGCGCACCATGTGAATGATTTTCAGGCCGGGATAAGCGGCAAAAAGCTGCGGCGCGTAACGCTCGATGAGTCCGGTTTGTGCCCCCCAGCGAGGCTTGCCTTCACGTTCGGCAAAATGGATGAGGAACAAGGCGAACAGGCGGGCGTAGGTAGGCGGTCCTTGCCAGAACTCCTGACGAATGCGGTTGGGGTCTGGCTGCAAAAAGCGGACGTGCTTGTAATGCAGCAGCGCCTTCAGGCAGCGTTCGAAGTTATCTGGCTGGCCTAGATCGCCATACTGACCATAAAAATAGGTCCACATATTAGAACCAACGGCCGGGATGGCAATGTTGGGATGCGACACCAAAAAGGCACGCATTGTTGTTTTGCCACAGCGGTCTAAGCCGCCAATGTAGATGGGTCCTTGTTCCATGAAAAAACCCTTATTATGATTGGGCCGGAAGACGGCCGTTTAATCTTGCCCGTCCTCTCGCCAACAAAACGGCCGCACGATCATTCAAACGCAGCAATACGATTTTGTCTTCGGGTGCCAGGCGCAAGAGCAGTATGAGAGCCATGTACACAATCAGAACAAACACAATGTGCAGGATGGCATGTACTATCGTGGCATCGGCTGAAAACCATTGCGCCAGCAGCAGGGCACTCAAATAGGTCCCCACACCAGCGGCCACCGGCTTGAGAAACGTGCGATTGTAGGGCTGCAAACGCAGCAAAAACCAGACTTCGGCCACACGCAGCAAATTAATAGCCGTGGTAGAGATCAATGTGGCAACGGCCGCCCCCACCACACCCCACGGTGGAATCAGCAACACGTTACTAACTGACAACAGCAGCACCCACACCACCGAATTGACCAGTTTCAGTTTGGTATAGCCAGTCATGTCGATGATGGAGCCGCAAATGCCTGTACCGGCATTAGCCAATTCGGCATAAGCCAAGATAGCCAGCGCCGACGCACCCACCACAAAGCTCTCGCCAAAAATGATCAAAAGCTGCTTGGGAAACAGCACCATGATGAGAAAAATGGGCAGGTTGGTCATGAGCGTCCAGCGGGTTGTGGTTTGATACAGCTGGCCCATTTGCTTGATGTTCCCCTGAGAATGCAGTTCCGCCAGAAAAGGCTTTACCGAGGCGATAATCGATTGGTAGCTAATACGCCCCACCAGATTGATGCTGCTAACGATGGCGAACACACCCACACCAGCAACGGTGTTGAATGTCCCTAGCAAAACAGCCTGGATGTTTTTGCGAAATTTAGAGAGCAGTCCAGACAGCCAAAATGGTAAGGCAAAGGCGAAGATTTCTCGCGTATCGCGGCGCGCCTCGCGGATGGGGCGCTTGAATGAGAACTGTTTGTGTAAAAAGTAGATGAGCGCCAGGGTGGCCGCCAGTTCAGACAGGCCAAAGACGACCGAGGCCATAAACACGTTTAGGCCCAGCAGCGCCAAAATGCCAATCAAAACCAGCCGGATAACAAATTGGATAACGTTTTCGGCCAGCGCGGAATAATCCATGCGCTTGAAGCCACGCGCCGCGCCTACCAGGATGTTGCTCAAGGTGAGGGGCGGAATAATGAAGCTGAATATCCGCAGCAGCGGCACCAAATCCGGCTCGTGGAAGATGCGTAGGCCAACCGGTTCAGCCAGCAAATAGAGCCCGACGCCAGTCAACAGACTCATCACCACCCCGATACCAAAGCCAATTTGCAGCGTGCCCCAAATCCCCTTTTCATCCCGCTGGCCCACCATCATGGCGACGTAGCGAATCATGCCATCGTCCATGCCTAGGGCGGAAATGCTGGCAACGATAACGGCCGCACTGATGGCCAGGTTGTACATACCGTACTCGGTTGCCCCTAGCACACGGGCCAGCAAAAAGGCAATGACAAAGCGGATGCCGAACTCAAACAGGCTGCCCGCCGCCAAAAATCCACCGCCTTTGGCGGTCTGGAGCATGTTTCGTTCAAAGGTGGGCTTCTTGTCTAGCTGGTCGGTCACAGTTTCACCTGCCAGCTTCCGGGGACAGTTTGCCGATGGGTGTACGGCCGTTGGCATGTTGCGGCTGTGGGCCGGTTGGCGTGAACAGATGGACTTTGCCGTAAACGGCCGTGTCCGCCTCCTCAAGAGCCTGGTTCGCCTGAGCCAGCAACTCGCTCGCTGTACTTTGCTGGCTGTAAACAACATAGCCAATAGAGCAGTAAATAGCAGTTGCCTGACCTTCACCAATCTGGTCTGGTTTCACCAAGCCGATCTGGGTTCGCAAAAAGGTAAATAAATCTTTGGCCGCGTCGCCGGGCATATGCGGCAGCAGCAGGGCAAATGTGTTTTGTCCCAAATATGCCAAAATATCTTCTTCACGCAGATTGGGCTCCAGACCATTGAGGATAAGCCGAAATGCCTGGGCTGCCGAAACGGGCTGTTCCGTACTATGCATCAATCCCCGATGATAAATTTTGATAAGCCCCAGAGAGAAGGAGTAGTTGTTATGCCTGGATCGGCTCATTTCCTGCCGAAGTCTCAGTGTGAAATAAGAATGGTTGTAGGCACCCGTTTCTAAATCGATCACGTTGACGCGAGAATCAACTTGAACCGGTTCCTGCAAATATTCCATGAAGAAAATCAGCCCAATGCCGAGTAGCAAACCCAAACCGCCGCCCAATGCCAGATTAAGCGCCTTATTAGGGCTAACGGGATCGTCGGGCAGATCGGCTTCGTCAAGCGGCTCTAATTCAAACACGTCATAAAGATTGCTGACATAAGCCAATGTTTCCAGACTGACGGCATTGGCAAAATCACGGACGATTTCAGGGTCTGGGCCTTGCACGCCAATTTCCAGAATGTTGGTCCCGGCAATAACTTTGCTATTTACTTTTAACCCTTGCTGCTCTTCGGCCGTTAATGCCAATCTTTCGATAGCCTGCTGCTTGATCAGGCTGCTGCTAGAGACTTCGGCAAAGGTGGTGTTGATTTCCACGCGCCGACTGATCGTATCCAGGGCATCGACAATCTCATCATCGTTGGCGGCAATGCTAGAGCGGGGACGAATGACAAAGGTCGCCTCTGTCTCGTAAATCCAGGGTTGGCTGTTGACAAACAGGTAGGTGGGAACCAGCGTCAGGACAAAAGCTCCCAGGATGATCCACCAATATTTCAGAATAATACGAAGATAGATTTTGAGTTCCATAATTTTTCCGCTTCCTTGAATTACACTTATACGAAAATAATCAAGTTAAATGTCATTCCCGCGAAGGCGGGAATCCACAAGCCTGGACTCCCGCCTTCGCGGGAGTGACAAACGAGTGTTTACTGCTCGATCAAAAATCCATCTATTGGGCCGCCAAAGCCGGAAGCTGACCCATCCCAATAAAAAGTGTAGGTACAACTGGTGGCGCTACCCAGCGAACTGGGTGTGCAAACGAAGATGTCTGCGCCATCGCCGGAGGCTCCGGTCACCGTGAATGCGCCGGAGGTGACCAGGTAGATGTCGCCGTTGGCCGCTACCCAGGCACCGCTGATGTTTTCGGTGCTGTCGGTTAGCTCCACATCTTCACCGTCGAAGTAGAGTGCCCAGGTGCCGCTGGTGTCGTCGCCAAAGACGGCTCCATCCAGTACCAGCAAATCGTTGCCTGCGCCGGTAATGCCTGCGTTGTAAGTACCCAACGTGCTGATGAGAAGACGGCCGTCTGGCGTAAAGCCAATCGCGTCCACATCTTCACCCCCTGAGGCGAGGTCTACGTCTGAGCCGTCGAGATACATTTCAAACGTTCCGGCGGTAGTGTCGCCCAGCGAGGTGGGGATAAAGCGCACAATATCGGAATCATCGACATTGGCCAGGGAACCGATGGTTTGGTTGCGGACAAAACTCAATAGCAGGCTGCCATCGGCCATCTGGTAGAAGGCATCTAAATTGTTGAGTGTAATGCCCAGGTCAGAACCATCGAAATACATAGCCCAGGCACCTGCGCCTGTGTCGTAGGTCAGCACATCTTCATCGTCGAAGGCGACGCTGCCCGCCGTGCCGCCAGTAGCGGCGCTAACGTAAATGGTTTCGCCAGCGTTTGGGTCTGGCGTGGGTGTGGCTGTCGGCGGGACGGTTGGTGTCGGGGCAATGGGCGTATCCGTTGGCGTGGGTGATGGGCCGGGCGTGGCTGTATTGGTGGGAACGGCCGTTGCTGTCGATGTGGGCGGAATTGGCGTATTGGTGGCTGTAGGCGGTGGCCCACCGCTGCTGACGATGACTAGTTCTGGCACGTTGGCTGCCTCGCGGCTGTTGAAATTGATCCGGCCGCTATCTGTCGTGCGAATCATGAAGCTGGCTAGGCCATCGCCGCTGATAAAACCGGTCACATCCACCTCGACCCAGGTGCCGCTGCTGATCGTGCCAGAGTTGCCCAAGGTGGACCCGGCAATCGGCGCGTTGCTGTAAGCAATAGTGGTTTCGCCCCAACTGTTATCTGCTATGCCTGCCGCTTCAATACCCACGGTGTTGGCCGAGTTGGCCCAGAGGCGCAGCGTGACGCTGTTGATGTTGCCCGTGACGCCCTGCACATCAAAACGCAGGTAGCTGTTGATGATGGGTGAACCATCCACTGCCAGGGTCGCGGAGGTGCCGTAGTTGTTGCTGGGGCGATTGGCAAGAACGGCCGCATCGGCAACGGCCGTAAAAGTAAAGGTGCCACCAGTTTCATCCGGCGTAGGCGATGCAGTGGCGGTGGGAGTGAAGGTAGGTGTGTTTGTTGGTGTGTTGGTTGCCGTTGCTGTGTTGGTTGGGGTGGCCGTATTTACCGGCGTGTCAGTGGCTGTTGGTGTGTTGGTGGCGGTAGCGACGGCCGTATTGGTCGGTGTGCTGGTGGCTGTTGCTGTGTTTGTTGGGGTAGCTGTGCTCACCAATGTGCCGGTTGGCGTTGCCGTATTGGTTGGCGTATTGGTGGCCGTGTTGATTGGAGTGGGTGTGTTCGTGGCGGTGGGTGTATTGGTAGCGGTAGATACGGCCGTATTGGTCGGGGTGCTAGTGGCCGTATTCGTCGGTGTGTTGGTTGGTGTGTTGGTTGGTGTATTCGTTGGTGTGTTGGTGGGGGTTACGCCAAAGCTGTAATCCACATGCAGCAGCGGCGCGGCACTGCTGTCCAGGTCATAAGACAGCGCATCTCGCTCGCCGGTGCCGATGGTTAGAATGATGACCAAGTCGTTGCCGCTGTTCCAGCCTGGTCGGTTAACAATTTCTTGGATGATGGCGGTGATGTTGGGCGATTGAACCACCTGCCCGGCGGTCCAGGCAGAGAGGGGCCAGTTGACAGATGCGGCTGTAAACGGCCGTGCGGTAATGTTATTGCTGGTAGTAGTAAACGTCGCGGCATCGTCGCTGGCTTCGCCCACAATGGCAACAGAAGCGGCGACTGTGTTAGGGTCTTGCGCAGTCAATTCCACATATGCGTTGGTGATGGTTGCCCCGGCGGGAATGGCTAAGGTTGTAAAGCGCAGGCCAATGTTTTCTTGGGCCAGATCCAGGTCGCCCGCCAATATCATGGCGCCATTGGTTCCCTCTTCGGCATCGTCGGAAACGGCCGTTACCCGCACCTCCAGCATTGCATCCCCAGGACCGGGGGTATTGGAAGGCGTGGGAATGGGCGTGCTGGTACCTGTCGCCGACGGCGTTGGACTTGGCCCTGGCGGCGTAAGGGTTGGCGGGATAGTTGCCGTTGGGTTGCCTGAACTCAAATGTGTGTAGGCGATTTCATAGAGGACGCCATCATTTTCATTAGGGTTTGGGCCATTGTCAACAGCGCGATCTACAATGTAGAGATTCCGTTGTGCTTGATTGCCACTGGCCGGCGCGTAAGCCAAACCGGCAGCCTTGATCGAGTTAATCGAAGTAATGTCCAGATAACGTAAGAGGGTGCCATTCGTCTCAATTTCGGCAATCACTTCATCCGTGCTGGAGAGGATATAGAGGTGGCCGTTGTCCGGGTCGTATTCAACCCCTTCCGGATCAGAGATGCCCAAAACAGAGGTATCGAACTGGGTCAGCGTGTCATTCGGGTCTAGAACCCCATTTGCACCTAGATTGATCGTGTACAGTTCACCGTTCTCCCCATCAGAAACGTACAAATTTCCTTGCCCGTAGGCCACGCCTTCTGCATCAGAGTCAGACCCTGTATCGAAGTAAGTAATAACGTCGTCACTGGTGTTATACAAGCCATCCGAACCAGGATTTAGTTCAAAAACACCCCGAACACCCGTGTCATCAGTGGTGTAAAGGAAGTTGTTGGCCGGATTGAAAGCGATGCCCGTTGGCTCGTCGGAAAAATCAACGGTGGTAAAGGTGCTGAGTAAATTGCCTGGCAAGCTCACTTCAAACAGATTGTCGCCGGTAAAATATTGTGGCATTTCGTTGACTTCCCCGTCGCTAATCATCAACGAGTTAAATCCGGCAAGATACGCCAGGCCAGACGGATCGGGGCTTGGCGGCGAGTAGCCGGATGTTTGCGTGATATTTTGCAGCGTAACTGGATCAATGGGGATGCCCGACACCAAATTAGGCTGAGGCAGTAAAGAAATTTCGACGAGTTGGCTTGTGGTACGGCCGTTTCCCGGCGGGCTGTCAAGCGCTGTGCCGCTCTGGCTCACTATGAACAGGCTCAGGTTAGCAAGATCATCCGTCACATCACTGGTTGGGGCAAAAACCATGCTCTGCTGCTCACCGAAAGTAAAATCGACAAAATCCCGGATGCTCACCAACTGACCGTCTGTCGTCAGCTCCACTAACTGTTGCGCTTGTGGCTCCAACACAAACAGGCTGTTGCTGGCCGGGTTGTAAGCGATACCCTGAGGCGCAACTAAGCCCGATGGCTGCAAATCCACCAGAGTAACCACACCATTTGTAAAATCGCCTTCAGCGTCTGGTTCAACCCGAACAAGTCGCGGTCCGGTAGCATCCAGAATAAACAGGGTACCATTGGTTGGATCAACAGTTAGTCCTTGAGGATTCTGAAGTCCAAAATGGCGGATATTGTGATGTGCCAGCGTTCCCGGAATTAAATCTCCCTCAGTATCTTCCTCTATTTCGATCAAGCCATCGACCGTAGATTTGAGGATAAGCATGCGACGGTGCAGGTTATCAAAAGCGATGTTGGCTGGGTCCTGAATAGTTGTGGTCAGGCGATCAACCCCCATTCGTTCGGCATACGGCGCTATTCTGATGACGTCACTGTTTGCAGTCAGCGGAGGTGGCAAACTACCTGCTTCTACAACGTGAAAAAGATTACTCCTGGCGGAAAAAGCGATGCCAGCAGGATTTGTTAACCCCAAATCGTCATTGTCAAATGTGCGTATCACTCGCGGCGAAGTAACAATTGATTGCGCCGATGTTGGAGAGTTCCCCGCCAGGAAGGCAAACAAAAAGGACCCGGCCAGGAGGAAGATCAATCCAACTATATGTTTTTTTGAAGTAACATGAATCATCTTGTTAATCCTGAACGGGTGAAGAAATCGGAATTTAGGGTCTGTTCGTTTTTATCTTGTCGAGATTGGACCAATCTTGAAGATTGGTCCAATCTATAAACGCCAAAATTAATGGGCAACAAAGTTGTTGATCACAGCGGCAGTGTATTCGACAGCTTCGGGCGGTATTCCTGGGTACATGGGCAAGGACAGGATTCGCTGGGCCAGCTGTTCGGTTATGGGGAAGTCGCCCGGCTTATGCCCCAACTCAGCATAGGCTGGCTGGAGGTGGATGGGGATGGGGTAATGAATGCCGGTGGCAATACCGGCTTCAGCTAGATGTGCCTGAAGCTGCTCCCGGTTTTCTACCTGGATAATGTAGAGATGGTAGACGTGTTCGACCCAATCAGCGGCGGTTGGTGTGGTGACGGCCGTATTTGCCAGGAGCGTGTTGTAGCGAACGGCCGTTTCGCGACGCCATTTATTTCCTGCATCCAAATGGGGCAGCTTCACACAAAGAACGGCCGCTTGAATAGAATCCAGCCGATGATTAAACCCCTTCACTGCATGCTGGTATTTGGCAGATTGGCCGACGTTGCGAAACACACGAACACGCTCGGCTACAGTAGGATCATTGGTCACCACCATACCGCCATCGCCGTAGGCACCCAGGTTTTTGCTGGGATAAAAACTAAAGGCAGCGGCGTCACCCAGGCCACCCGAGCGCCGTCCCTTGTACCGCGCTCCATGCGCCTGGCACGCATCTTCAATCACCCGAAGGCCATGTTTTTCGGCAATGGCCAGAATGGCACCCATGTCTGCCGGTTGACCATAGAGGTGAACCGGCATGATGGCCCGCGTCGCAGGCGTGATGGTGCTTTCCAGCAAAGCCGGGTCCAGGTTATACGTCTCTGGATCAACATCTACCAAAACGGGGCGGGCACCGCAGTTGGAAATGGCGAGAGCGGTGGCAATGAAGGTGTTAGCGGCCGTAATGACCTCGTCACCGGGACCAATACCATAGGCTCGCAAAATCAGCTCCAGTGCCGAAAAACCAGAATCAACGCCGACAGCATGCTCCGCCTCGCAGTAGCTGGCAAAGGCCGGTTCAAAATCACGCACCGGCTTGCCCAAAACGTAGTCTGACCGGTTCAGCACACCGGCAATCGCGGCATTAATTTCATCTTTGATATCCTGGTATTCTTGTTGGAGATCGACAAAAGATACTTTCATCGCTTTGATCCTTTTTTAAGCTGCCCGATCGACAAATTGGGCTTTTTTGTTTTCTAAAGCGGCTAGCTGATGGGAATACAATGACTCAAGCTCTCCGTCTTTACCCAGCGTTGGCAGACGGCCGTCGGCGATTGCCACCTGATCACCGCCATTTTTCAAGGATTGCTGCGCCGCTTCGATAATCTCTACCACTCTCAAGCCGCTATAGCCATTTGTTAAGGGTGTTTCAGTATGAAGGATGCAATCCAGAAAATGTTGGCACTCTACCCGCAAGGGTTCTTGCAAATGGATATATGGACTCACGACGCTACCGTAATGGTAAGCAAATTGAAATTCGCCATAAGTATCGGTGCGGCGGATCGCTTTGACACGTTTGTCATACACTTTTATTTTTTCATGGGTTTCTACATCGTCGTACACCGCCATTTTCTTGCTGCCGATCACCGTGATGCGCCGAGTTTTGCAAGGGTCTAGCCAGCTCATCCGGACATGGGAAAGGACATTATTGGGGAACATCAACGTCATGTAGGCAATGTCCTCAACGTCCTGTTGAATATAGGCAACCCCCTGGGTGCTGACGCTGGTAGGCTTCTCGCCTAAAAGGTGTATGAGGATAGAAATGTCATGAGGGGCCAGGTCCCAAATGACGTTGAGGGTGGGATGGAAAAGTCCCAGGCTGGCACGGACGGCATCAATATAATGAATGTCACCCAGTTCCCCACTAACGATCATTTCTTTTAGGGCATGTACGGCCGGGTTGTATTCAAAGGTGTGCCCCACCATCAGGATGCGATCTTGCTTTTTCGCCAGCTTGATTAACTTACGGGCATGATCGCTGGCTGTGGTGAGCGGTTTCTCTACCAGGACGTGCAAACCTTGTTTGAGGCATTCCCTGGCAAGAGTGAAATGGGTTTGCGGCGGTGTGCTGATAACAACGGCATCAAGCCCCAATGCAAACAGATCCCGGTATTCTCTGGTAATATGCGGAATTTGGGGATAACAGGAGCGTATATGATTCAATCGCTGTTCATCCAGATCAGCTACAGCTTCCACTCTGGCTGTAGGGATTTCGATGAAGTTCCTGATCAGGTTCGGTCCCCAATAACCACATCCAATAACACCTACTTTTAGTTCGTTCATGTTACCCGGCTCCTTTTGCGGTAATAACAGCTGGCACAGTTTTTAAAAGAATTTTGAGGTCAAGCCAGATGGATTGCTTTTCGATATATTCCAGATCAAGCTCCACCATTTCTTCAAAAGTGGTTTCACAACGGCCGCTTACCTGCCACAGCCCGGTTAAACCAGGCAAGGCTGCCAAACGGCGCAGATGTCGGCGTTGATACTTCTCTACTTCGTATGGGATTGGCGGACGCGGCCCTATCAGGCTCATATCTCCCTTAAGGATATTCCAAAGCTGTGGCAGTTCATCCAGGCTCAACCGACGCAGCAGTTTGCCCATACGGGTAATGCGCGGATCGCCATTTAATTTGTACGAGTTGGCGCTTTTGGTGTCGGGTTGCAACTTAGACATCTTGGAATCATCGCCTGAGATATAGGCTTCCATATATTTTTGATGCAGTTTAGTATCGATGTCTGTCCGCATGGTGCGAAATTTGTAAAAGGAGAAGGTGCGGATGACCCAAACGGTACGGCCGTCTTTCATTTTGCGTTTCGCCCCTACCCGCTCCTGTTTAAAAATCGCCGGGCCTGGGCTATCTAACATGATGAGCAGGGTAACGATGAGCATCAACGGCAGGAGCAGTATTAACGCGCACAAAGTGAATGCGAGGTCAAAAACACGTTTGAAGAAATAATACCGGGTAAGCCGATTGATGTTGTCAGAGAGGGATTCCTGTGGTAGCCACTGGATGTTTTCTAATTGTCTTACAGGTACTTCTTGCATGTCTTATCTTCCAATCCTGAACATATTGATAGGGCTTGACTGCCCATGAGCATATTGTTCAGGGATAGGGATTACTTGCAGAGTTCTGGAAATTTGAGGACGGCGTAATTGGGACGGCCGTTTCTAATAATAATTTCAACCGTTCCCTGAAGATGGCCATATTTGTGCAGCAGACGCTGCGTAAAAGCATGTTCATCCTCATGGCGCAAGGGTTTTTCTGTTATTTCGGTGCTTTTGAGAACGGCCGTTCCTTTGGCAATAGAGAACGTTTTACGGCCGTAGTTGACAGTCTCCATAACTTTTTCTCCACAAATACAAATACTGCACCGCGTGGAGTTCACGTGTGGTACAGTTACCCCTACCTATGCAGCAGCTCAAATTCCTAGACCTCCTGAATTCCAATTCTGGGTCTGGCTGCAGATTTACTAGACTTTGATTTTGCGTTTCAAATAGCTAAATATGTTTGCTGTATAGAGAGAGTTGGTTCGATGTGTTATCAACTGGTTAACATCGTGTTAACAGTTCATAGTATAACCATAAAAAAGGGGGGAATTATTCCAAATTACGTTTGAAAAAAATTCAGTTTGAATATTTTCAACGAATTGCGAAGGAGAACTTTACTGGCATCCACAAGGACTGGATACATGCATTCGTCATGCTGGTTAAGAATTAGCCCCTGAATCCATCGATACAAACTTGTAGCCACGTTTACGAACAGTACGAATTAGGCAGGGTTTTTTAGGATTGTCTTCTAGCTTATTCCGCAATCGGAAAATATACGGGCGAATCACACTTTTAGCTTCAATTGGGTCAGCCTTATACCCCCAGGCCATCCAAACCAATTGTTCCCAAGATAGAATTTGATCAGCATTTTGCATCATGCAGAGGAGAACGGCCGTTTCTCCTTTAGACAAATCAATACTGCGTTCTGGCTCATTATCAATGGTTACCATCCGTTGTGACCGATCCAGGCAAAGGGGCTGAGAAACAACAAAACGAGATTGGCTTGTTTGGGGGAATTGAGACAAAATTGGTGCCGATTCAGCCGAATCAAAACGCTCCATCGCTCCGCCAAAAACATCCGCCAGGAATTCTTTTTGGGCCGACGCCGTCTTTTTTTGTAAAGCTTTGGTGACGGCATCAATAATCTCGTGAATACTTGCTGGTTTGAGTAAGTAATCTACCGCCGCTGATTTAACCGCAGCAATGGCACTTTCCAAAGAGGCATTGCCTGTCAGGATAATAATAGACACGTCCGATTGAATCTGATGGGCCTGACGCAATACATCAATACCTTCTATCCCTGGTAAAACCATATCCAAAACCATCAGATCGTACGGCTCTATCTGTAACAACGCTAAAGCTTCCTGGCCTGTGGCCGCTTCATCCACTTCATAACCAACCAGACTCAAAGCCTTGACCAATGCTGCCCGAATATGCTGTTCGTCATCTACAATTAACAAACGTGTTTTTCTGCCAATTTGATTGGCCTGCGAACTGCCTGGTTTAGCGTTCATACGCTTTCTCCCTGCCATCTTTACTTACTGATAGCAGTAGTAAAAGGTTACATCTCAACTCCAGCACTCTCCAGAACTTGGGGGAAGGTTACGGTAAAAACAACGCCCTGACCATCCTCCAAATTTTTGGCATCAAGAGAGCCTTGATTTTGCTCTACTAAATTACGGCTGATCCATAGTCCCAAACCACTTCCTCCTGGTTTGGTAGTAAAAAAAGGCTCAAAGATGTATGGTAAATCTTTATCTGGAATTGCCGCCCCATCCGTTGTAAATGATGTAATGACCTGACCATCACCTGATTTTAGGCCAATTTGCAGAAATCTATTCATTACACTGGAAGATTCCACTGCGTTAATTACCAAATTCAAAAAAACTTGCACCAGGGAATCTGGCACTGCCAGAATCTGCGGGACCTCTTCAAAATCTTTAGTGACCTTCATGCCACTCTGCTTTAATTGTTTGTCTGCCAAACCTAAGACCTCGTTAATTAACTCAGCTATGTTAACCAACTGGCTAGGCTTTTGCAGGGGGTGAGAATAATCCAAAATGCTCTGAGAATTTTCATGCATCCGGTTAATCTGCTGGCGAATAATCTGCAAATAATTGTATTTCTCATCCCATTCTGTTGGGAAATCAAGAATGATATCCAGATAGCCTTTGATTATCTGCAATGGGTTGTTCAATTCATGTGCTAGAGCAGTTGACATTCGTCCAAGCGCCGCCAGTCGTGCTGCCCGAACAACCTGTTCTTCTGCCTGTTTACGTTCGGTAACATCACGGATGATGGTTGTGACACGAAGTCCATCTTCAGTAAAAAAAGGGCTTAATTTGACATCTATCGGGAACTTACTGCCATCTTTTCGTCTCCCAAACAGGTTCATTTCAGTACCAAAATAGTGCGGCTTGGGAGAAGATAAGTAACCCCTGCGATGTTGGATGTGCATTTCTTGCAGTTGGTTGGGCAAGAGCATCTCAACAGATTTTCCCATTAATTCTTGCCGAGGATAACCAAATATTTCTTCAGTCTGCTCGTTGACGAGGGTAATTGTTCCATTTTTGTCAGAAACTACAATGGCATCCGGTGCGGACTCTAGCAATTCCTGAAACCTGGCATTGCTTTCGCGCAATATCCTTTCAGTTCGCTTGCGGGCAGTGATGTCTCTTAGAACAAATAACAGCGCTGGTCGATCCTGATAGGTAATTACTAACCCGGCTGCTTCCACATCTATACACGTGTTATCCGCCCGAACAAATTGTTCCTCAAATAAAGGCAGTTCATCGGCCTCGTGAATAACTCGCTTTGCCCAGACCCTAAAGCCTTCAAAACTTGCTGGGTGAAAGTATTTGCCAATGGATTCGCCAATTAAATCTGCTTCACAAGTAGCCTTAAAAAGTTTGACGGCTTGCGCATTGCCAAAAACAAATTTCTCGTCAACCAGAATAATAATAGATTCAAAGACCAATTCAACCAGGCGCTTGTATTGTTGTTCACTAGCACGTAAGGATTTTTCGACTGATGTTCTTCTTCTGGCTATGCCAAAAACCATGAGAAGAGTAAGGCCAAGAAATGGAATGACCATTAGTTCATGGCTGCTGAGTTTACCTTGAACAATGGCCGTAACCATGACAATAGTCAAAATTGATATCCATAACCCAACGTGGTACACAAATGCGAGCAGCGACCAGAAAAAGGCACCATAAATTAATAGCACGAATACAAGATGAACAAATATGTCCTTCTCATCGGTAAAAATCAGTAACAAATTTGCTACCAGCAGCGCCAGGTCTATGAATAACAACCCTTTATTTTTTCGTAACTCTTTCCAAACGCGTCTGGTGGCAAATTTCTGAAACATCATATAATGTGGTTGATTTCTTTTTCTTGGCTACAAAGAAATCAAGGCCCTTCCTAAACTCAATTCACTATTAATGGCTTAATCGCTGTATCGCCATTTATTCCGATACTTCGTATGTATGCCTGGAGTTTTTTAAGGGAAATGCTTTTATTGAGATAGCCCACGGCGCCAAAGCGAATAGCCTCGGAAAGCCGTTCATCATTTTCATGTGTTGTGAGAAATACGATGCTGGTTCCTGGACATTCTGCCAAAATGGCCTGGGTAGCTTCCAGGCCATTTCCATCTGAAAGATTGAAATTTATCAGAATTAGATCCGGCTTTAAATTCCGGGCTTTTTCAACCGTTCCCGAAACGGTTTCGGCCGTACCAATAATGTGAATATCAGGCAGTCTGGCTAACAGCGAGCTGAGGCCCTCTCGAAATAATAAATGGTCGTCTACCAATAAAACCTTCATGTTCAATACCGCCTGAACACTAAAAAAATAACTGGAACAATACAAAACACACAGTTTTTGCGGAAGCCACCGTAAGAGCCAATTTAAAAATTAACAATTATCCCAGTATTTAGGGATCTCGTTGTATGTGGCAAAATTACCCCAATCTTGGTACTAAGCTAGCTTTGAAATTCTTATATGAAAGAGAGGAAATTAGCCGTTTTGACACACAATTAATTTTTGCCATTGACACAGGTTACACGATGGTCTAATCATATCATAAACGGCTTAAGATATTTCTTACAGCACTGGATAACATCTCTGGAATACATGGTGGCGAACAGGTACTTTATGATTGCAATAGAATGGATGTGGACAAAACGATTAGCGGTTTCTTATTGGCATAAATCGCCATTCGTGCAAGCTATGGGGATTGTCAACGACCATCTGGTAGAATACTTTCGTTATGCAGAATGTGAAGCGATGGTCAGCAGGTGAATTATGAGTCAATTATGTCCTTGCCACAGCGAACGGCCGTACACCAACTGCTGCCAACCCATCCACAAAGGGAAAAAACGGCCGTCTCCCACTGAATTAATGCGCGCTCGCTACGCCGCTTACGCTCTGGGCAATGTCCGCTTTATCCAAAGCACCGAACGGCCTGACCCGCCGCTCCTGCCCAAGGAATTAATAGAACGACGCCGTTCACTTAAGCAATTTTGCCAAAACACCCAATTTTTAGGTCTACACATTCTGGATGAAGCAATGCTTGGGAAAAACCAGTCTACTGTCACTTTCCGCGCGACGCTGCTGCAAGGCGGGCAGGATGCTTCCTTCACGGAGCGGAGTTTGTTTGCGTTAAGAAACGGCCGTTGGGTTTACGTTTCAGCTCTCTCTGACAAATAATACGGGCCAAGCGTCAGTAAGAAATGTAACTCAAAAAAACAACCCCTGCCTGGGCAGGGGTTCAAAAAACTCAGCATTCTCCACAAAATCAGCAGTAAAATTTATTCGCCAGCAATTTCAGCACGGCCGGTCATACCGGGGCGGATGTCCAATTCGGCACTGCTGATAGAGATGATGACCGGGAAAACAGCCGCATCCCCCACCATGCCCGTCGCCTGTGTACCAATCCGCACCACATTGCCTTCAATCACATCATTGGGATATGCTTTGAGCGTCACCTGCACTGGCTGACCCGCTTCCACGCGGGCCAAATCCCGCTCGCTCAGGTTGGAGGTGTGGAACTCTAGCTGCGTTGTGTCCAGCAGCGTAACGATGGGCGACCCCGCACCAACCATCGCACCTTCAGCCACTTCCGCCGAGAGCACCGTACCGGCGGTGGGGGCCGTTAGCTGCGCATCCTGCACGGCCTCTTGTGCTTGCTCCAAACTAAGCTGGCTTTGCTGCAATGAAAGCTCCGCCTGAGAAACATTGAGCTGCGCCGTTTCGATTTGTTCGGCCGTGGGTGGCTTTTGCGCCTGCTCCAGCGCCTGCTGGGCGCTCACCACGGATGCTTCAGCATTGAGCGCCGTGTCGTTATTTATGCCTGCCGCTGCCAGGCTGTAGTTGGCTCGCGCAACCCGCAAATTTTCTTCGGCAAATTGCAGGTTGCGCGTAGCGGCATCCCGCTCATTTTCCAAAAACTCCTTGCGGAATGGATCGCCCAGCTCCCATTCGCGCCCCGGATCGAAGGCGGTATTGTACGCTTCCTGAGCATCGGCCAACTGCCGTTCCGCCTGGGCCACGCTTACGTTGGCCGAAGTCACGCTGTTACCTGCGGCTGCGTCAGAAGTTTGGGCATTTTCCAACGCTGCCTGGGCTGCTGCCAGATTAGCTTGTGCCAGGGCAACGGCCGTTTCATCCGGTTCCCAATTTAACAGGCGATCCAATTCAATCTGGGCCTGCTCTAGGTTGAGCTCTGACTGGGACACCTGGAACTCGGCATTGGTGACGGCATCGAGCAGTGCCTCATCATCCAGCGTGGCAATGAGATCGCCTGCGGCCACGACATCGCCGGGCTGCACAGTCAGTTCCAGCAGCCGCCCGCTGGCGGTAAAGCTCAAGGCCACCATGGGCTGCACAGCCACCACGGAGCCATCGGCCAAAATGGTCACGCCACTTTGGCTGGGCCGTGTGGCCGTGGGTTCAGCTTCGCTTTCACTGGTTTCGTTGGGAACGGCCGTTGGCTCTTGCTCAACAGGCCGCCCACCACAGGCTACCACGCCCAACAGTACAAAAATCAAACCAAAAACCGTAAATAAATTCCTCGTATTCATAACATTATCCATTATTGAACCGCAAAGGACGCAAAGAGCCCAAAGATGAAAATAGAAACCTCTTCACCCTCTGTGTTCTCTGTGGCAAAAATCACATTCTTAAAATTTCGACGGCGCGTTTCTTCACAATACGCCGTGCTGAGAAGGCCGCGCCTAAAATGCTGGCCAGCACCACCATAATCACCACAAACGGCATCACCGTGGTGTCAATGGCCAGCTGCAGTGGGCGCTGGGCCGATAGGCTGTCAAAGTAGGCAAACAGGTAGCCCATCATGGCCCCGGCCGTGATGCCCGCCAGCGCGGCGCTCAGCGTCATGGCGATGGATTCCACAATGAGCATCCCCGTTAGCTCACGGGTGCGGGTGCCGATGGCTTTCATCATGCCAATTTCCAGCCGTCGTGCATAAATGGTGACGTAGATGACGGCAAAGACACCGAAGACGGCCGTTGTAAAACTAATCACCGTCAGCACCAGCAAAAACGCCTGTTCCTGGGACCGACTGGCTCGCGCCTGCTCCAGTCGCACCTCCACAATTTGGGTGAAGATGCTGTACTTCAGGCTAAAGCGGTTGGTCATTTCCGAAGAGACGGCAAACGGATCGGCCTCTGGGGCGGTGGTGGCCAGAATGCGATCGATGATCGGTTCATCTGGTGCGGGCAGCGGCAGCAGCGGGTCGTTGGCGAGGCGGCGGAAGCCGTCCATGGCGATGAAGACATTGCTGCCGCCCAATCCTTGGGTACGCACCCGATTAATCGAGTTAAAGCCGGGAATGGTTCGGGCAATGCCCACCACACGCAGTTCTTCCACATGATCCAGCCCGGCACCGGTAACTTTCACAATGCCGCCCAGCGGCACGGCCAGCCCTTCGGCCAGCCCTTCGCTGATGACGATAGCCTTATCGTCGGCCAAAATTTGGTCCAGTGTTTCGGGGCCGCCGCCGACAAATTCAATCAAATCGGGGAAGAGAACATCGTTGAGACGGCCGTCTACGCCAATGAGCGAAATCGACCCGCTGCGCATCCCCACTGGATCGCTAATGCCAGTGCGATAGCCATAGCTCAACCCCACCGCCTGACCCATGCCGGGAATCGGCAGCAGTTCCTCATCGATGAAGCTGGGCTTGAGCCAGTTCAGGGAGGCGTCGGCGCTGCTGCCAAAGCCACCGAAAACTTCTATCTCCACCGGCGCACCAGCATTCAACCGCACGTCAGACTCCAAATTTTTGTTGCTGATGGCGCTTTGGGTAGCCAAAAAGCTGGGCAGCACGCCGCTGAACAGCACCAGCAGCGAAATCAGAGTATTGCGCCCCTGGTTACGCCCTACGTTGCGCTTGGCAAAGTAGGTCAGGCGAGGCATGATGAGCCCGGTAAGAAACAAAATGAGCTGCTCAAAGGGTACGGTGGTGATGAAAAAGATGAAGCCGACGCCAACCACCATCATGAGAACGGCTGCTAAAATAATGGTGGCTTCGGCAGCAGGATTACCCAACGAGGAAACCACGTCCAGCCCCACGGTCATCATCACCACAAACATGAGGAAAAGGCCGATGAAGAACATACGGCCGCTTGGTTTACGCTCGCGCAGCCCGGCCAAATCTTCTAACTGTAAGTTGTCGGCTACGCCGGGGTTGATAGCGTGCATCACCTTGGTCTTGGCCGCATCGCGGGCTGGTTTGAGGGTGCTTAAAAAGAGCACAACAATAGCAGAAATAATGGCGGGGAGAACGGCCGTAAGACTCACCGTCGGTTGTAAACGGGCTGTCAAACCAGACAAGCTCATTTGATAAGTAATGAAAGGCACCACACCGTACGTAGTTATCAACTGTCCCAAAACCACGCCCAGGCCAATGCCAATCGCCCCAATGACGGCCACTTCGCCAATGACCAGGATAAACAGGTAGCGCTGCTGGCTGCCCAGTATGCGCAAAATGGCCATTTCGCGTTTCTGCTCCTGCACGTTGGTCATCACCAGGGTGTGTACCAGTAGACCCACCACGCCCAGAGCCATCAGCCCGTAGGTATTGATGAGCGCTTGCAGCACCAAAAACGCCTGGGCGCTGGCATCCAGAATAACGGCTTTGTCCAGGCTGTATTGATATTCTTCACCAAGCGCCGCCTGCACGTTGGCCGCCACATCGCGCACGCTGAGGGCAGCGGCTTCAGAGTCCCGCGATTGATATAGACGGGAATCAACCAGACCAATAACCCGGTCGGCCCGGCCAGTTAACCCTAGCCAACTTTGGGCATCGGCCAGATCGATGATGAGGCCATCGCGCACACCCGCATCGGCCACACCATCTTGCCGCACAATGGCGTTGACCGTAAAACGAGCGGTGGTGCGCTGCTGGCTGCTGCCTACATTTTCCGGTCGCCCTTCTTCACGGGGTTGGGGAAAGCTGTAGGACACGTCGATGCTGTCGCCCACCTTCAAGCCAAAAGCGTTGGCGGTCGATTCTAAAACGGCCGCTCCGTTGCTACCCAGCTCATATTCCCCTTCGACCACATCAATGAAGCCCACATCGTCCACTGTGGGATCGAGGGCGACAAGCCAGCCGTTGGCCTGCTCGCCGTTGCCGGACATTTCTACAATGGATTGAATGCGGGGGTAAACGGCCGTAATACTGGAATCGGCCGCCAACATTGCCTGGCTGACCCGATCCACTTCTACAAAAGGCTCTGGGCTGATGTCGGTTTTGGCCACGGTGAGATCGTAGCGTCCCACGCCGGAAGCAATCAGCTCCACATTGGATTGGCGAATGGTTTCCACCGTCGCGCTCATGGCTACAATGAGGCCAGTGCTAACTAATAGCGACAGCACCATAAGCAAAGTGCGTACCTTGCGCCGCTGAAAATTTTTGATGACGTATTTGAGTACCATAGTGAAATAAAATCACCCAATTACGTTCGGTAATTGGGCAATTGAGTAATTAGGTAATTGGTCCGTTTAATAATTTGCCGTCTTGCAGTTCAATGACCCGTCCGGCAAATTCAGCCATGCGCGGATCGTGGGTAACAAAAACTACAGTCATCCCCTCTTCGTTCAGCTCTTTGATGAGCCGCATGATGGCAAAGCCGGTCTGGGAATCGAGATCACCTGTCATTTCGTCGCCAATGAGGATGGGGGGATTGTTGGCCAGAGCACGGGCGATGGCCACGCGCTGCTGCTGCCCGCCAGACAGTTCGCTGGGGTAATGGTGACTGCGGTCGCCCAAGCCGACCCGATCTAGCAGCCTGGCGGCTCGTTCGCGCCGCTCTTTGCGAGAGACATTGGCCAGCACCATTGGTGCTTCCACATTTTCCTGGGCAGTGAAGTTGGAAAGTAGGTTGTAGTTCTGGAAAATAAAGCCCATTTTGTCCAGCCGCAGCCGGGCCAGTTCGTTTTCGCTCAGGGAGACCAAATTCTGGCCAGCGACGATGAGATGACCCCGGCTGGGTTCATCCAACCCTCCCACCACGTTGAGCAGGGTGGTCTTGCCGGAACCGCTGGGGCCCATCAAGCAAACAAATTCGCCCTTCTGAATTTCCAGCGAGACACCGCGCAAGGCGGGGACGGCTTCTTTGCCCATCAGGTAAGATTTGTGAATATTATCAACAACAATGATTGGTTCGCTCATAAGAAATTGCGTAATTGGATATTGGCCACAGAGATCACAAAGAGTTAAGAGAAAAGAGTTTTATCTGGGTATCGTGGCTATTGGTAACTAGATGACGCCGTTCTGATTAACACCGCCAAAACCGACGATGTGACAACTTGATAAGGATACCAGTTTTGTCTTAGCCAGGCAGCCATGTTGGCTTGGGAAAATAGTTTGGTTGGAAACGGTCGTTGCTCATCGCACTGTACGGGGTTGCCGGAAAGGGGTTGCAAAGTTGTAGGAATGACCAAAACGTTTTCTGTTATAATGCCCACATGAATGCTTATCAGCTAACGGCCCAAAAACGAGTGCAAAAACAGCAAGAAGCTGTGGCAAAACGCCAAGAAAAAGCCTGGAAACTGGCACGAACGGCCGCTTCGCTTTTGAAGAAAGAATTCGGCGCGGCACAGGTCGCAATTTTTGGTTCTTTGGTTCAGCCAAAGCTGTTTCATCGGCGTTCGGATGTGGACTTGGCCGTTTGGGGGCTGGATGAAAGCGAATATTATCGAGCCGTTTCTCGCCTTTTGAGCCTGGACCCGGACATCTCCTTTGATTTAATCGAAGTGGAACAGGCTTCCCTGCGTCTACAAGAAAAAATAGAACGTGAAGGACAACTATTATGAGAGAATATGTTGCGCTTTCCAGCCGCATCCAGGAAGCAACGGCTGAGCTAAACACGCTCGTTGACCGTACACAACGTTTACGAAACAAGGCTGTTGATACACCAGATGAAGATTATTGGGATGGGGTAGCACTGAATTTGCATGGTTTTTATACGGCCGTCGAGCAAATCTTCGAAGATATTGCCCGCACCATTGACCAAAATGTGCCCGATAGTTCCCAGTGGCACCGGGATCTTTTGCTACAAATGTCAGCAAAACTAAAAGATATACGTCCGGCTGTGATCAGCCGCGAAACACGTCGTTGCCTGGACCAGTTTCGTGGGTTCAGGCATGTGGTACGAAATGTGTATACGTTTACGCTTTATCCCACGCGCATGACCGAGCTAGTTGAGCAACTACCTGATTGCCATACGGCCGTTGCAGCCGATCTTGCCGAATTTGCCCGTTTCCTCAATTCTGTAGATTAGTCCGGCCGTTCCAATTCCCCCCTCAAACTTTGCTGCATCTTCACCTTCACCACCTCGACGTCTGGCTCGGTGCTGAGCAGGTAGGCCAGCTTGGTCAGCGCCGCTTCGGCCGTCATGTCGTAGCCACTCAGCAGGCCGATGTCGGCTAGGGCAGAGCCAGTGGCGTATTTAGTCAGGTCCACACTGCCGCGCAAACATTGCGTGCAGTCCACAATTACCACGCCACGCTCAATGGCGGCGGCCATCACCTTTAGAAATGCCGGATCGTTGGTGGGAGCATTGCCCGCACCGTACGTTTCCAGCACTAGACCGCGCAGCGGTGGCTGGAGCACATTCTCTAAAATGAGAGCCGACATGCCAGGGTAGAGCCGCAGCGCGCCTACCTCACCCGGTTCGCGGATGGTTTGCAGATTGATGGGTGATAAGGGGAGAGACGGCCGTTTCACCAGCGACCAATTCACCTCCACATCAATCCCCAACGTAGCCAATGGCAGGCAGTTGGGCGACTCAAAGGCATCAAAGCCATCGGCGTCTACCTTAACCACGCGGCAGCCCCGGAAAAGCTGGCTGTGAAACAGCAGGCCCACTTCTGGGATGGCATAGTTGGCCGCCAGCATCAGGGCGGCAATCAGGTTATTCTGGGCATCGTTGCGAATTTCGCACAGGGGAATTTGGGAGCCGGTGCAGATGACCGGCTTGCCCAGCCCATCCAGCATGAAGGCCAAGGCCGAGGCGGTGTAAGCCATCGTGTCTGTGCCATGCAGGACGATGAAGCCGTCGTATTCATCGTAATGATCGCAGATGTCGGTAGCGATGCGCGACCAGTCGCCGGGGGTCATGTTGGGCGAATCGAGCAGTGGATCATACTGATTGATAGTGAATTGGGGCAGCTCCGGGTGGTGGAAGGCGGGGTTGTCGGCCATGAGGCGTTGGAGGAAGTTGGGGATGGGGAGGTAACGGCCGTTCACCCGCTGCATCCCAATCGTGCCCCCCGTGTAAGCAATATAAACTTTTTTAGACATGATTTTGTGTTCCTCGGTTCAAGTAGGGTTGACTAATTGTCGCCCTGCCAAACCATTTTGCCAACCACCTGCATCCTTTCCCCTCTTTTGCTATCATCTCGTTGGTCAAGTTTACAGACTTGACCCAATAAGGAGAGCGAAGATGGCCTGGATTAAAATGATCTCTATGGAAGAAGCCGCCGGGGCACTAAAGGCGATGTATGAAAAATATATCGAGTCGGCGGGCGTAGTAGACAACATCCTGCGCATCCACAGTCTGAATCCCAAGTCGCTGCGTACCCATTACGATTTGTACGCCCACCTCATGCGGGGCAAATCAGACCTAAGCCGGACGCAGCGGGAGATGATTGCCGTGGTCGCCTCGGTGGCCAACAAATGCCATTACTGAATTGTCCATCACGGAGCCGGGTTGCTCCGCCTGACCAACGACAAAGCGCTTGTCGAAGCCCTCAAAACAGGGTGGCGCAGCGCCAATTTAAGCGACGCCGACCGGGAAATGTTGTCTTACGCAGAAAAACTTACGCTCACCCCTTGGGATATGCTAAAAGCCGACGTCATCGCCTTGCGCAACGTAGGCTTTAGCGATGCGGCGATTTTGGATATAAATCAGGTGACAGGGTATTATGCCTTTGTTAATCGCCTGGCCGATGGGCTGGGGGTTGAGCTGGAGGCGTACCGATTAAAAGAGCAGTAATCGGTAGGGCAGTAATCAGTAAACAGTTTGATTTTTAGCCCAAAAGGGCTTGCACAACTAGCCGGGGGATTTATCCTTCGGCGGAGGTAGCATAACGAATGAGCGAATTGGTTTTGACACAGCAGCGGGACACAATCTTTGAAATCATTTTGAATCGGCCAGACAAGCGAAATGCAATGAATACGGAACTGGTTGAGGGGTTGGATACGGCCGTTCAAACCGCCAATCGCACCCCCAACATCCGCACCGTGATCATTCGGGGGGAAGGCAAAGTGTTTTCCGCTGGAATCGACGTGAGCAACTTGCTGGGGCTGGCGCAAAAATACGGCCCGCACTGGCAGCAGCGTATGCGCAGCATCACCGATGATTTTCAGGCAGTGCATACCCGGCTGGAGCGGTTGGAGATTCCCACCATTGCCCTGCTGCACGGCTACTGCCTGGGGCTGGCGATGGAGCTGGCCCTGGCCTGCGACATCCGCATTGCCGCCGAAGGCACCCAAATGGGGCTGCCGGAAACGCGCCTGGGCATCATCCCCGATGTGGGCGGCACCACGCGGCT
>JBNKLQ010000052.1:0-27456 GCA_050292445.1 Promineifilaceae bacterium (SeqCode)
CGCGGTCTTCGGCCAACGCGAAACCCAGCCCCGCTGCGGCCAGGCGTCCCGCCGCGCCGCCTAGTAAGTCCAGTTGAACGACCGAATTTTAGCACAGCTTTGCCAGCAACGGCCGTTTCCTGACAAGGTAACAAGGTGAGGGGGTGACAGGGGGAACGGCCGCATCCCATTTCAGCACGAATAACGCAAATTTACACGAAGGGTACGGCCGTTTCCACCACCCTCGCCGAATTATTAACCATCGCCAAAGAAAAGCTGGCCGACGATGCTGTACTGGAATTTGACGGCGAAATTGTCACCACCATGCACTGTCTGGATTGCGGGGAAGTGTTTCCCATATTCCGCAAGATGGCCCGGCTGTATGAAAATGAATCCACCTGCCCCAACTGCGGTGGTCGGCGGGAAATGAGTATGACCCACCGCGTAGACGGCAGCGAAGATTTCCTGGATCGCACCTTGGCGGAGATGGACGTGCCGCCTTTGGGCATTATTCGCGCCCGCAGCGCCAGCAAAAACGAAAGCATTTATCTGGAGCTGACTGGCGATAAAGAGACATTTTTGAGGTTTGACTGACCGGTGACCGGTAATTGGTAATCAGTAGATCAGTAATCGGTGTTCAGTTTGGCTCGAAGAAGCTCAACCGATAACCGTTAACCGATTACTGATTACCGACCAAAAGGTGCAACCCCAGGCGGCAAACTGCGTATTAACAAGTGTATTATCTAGTTGATTTGACGAGAACCCACCGCAAAACCAGGCGCGTGGCCCGAGAAGCAATTCAACCAAAACGAATGGAGGCTATTATAAAATGGCAAGCATAAAAACAATCATCTATGATCCCACCGGTTCCAAGAAGACCCCGGTCGAACTTCCAGACGACGTACCGATGCGGCGTTTGATCCCTGCACTGGTTAGCAAAATGGGACTCCCCACTAGCCAGGGCGCGAACCCCATCACCTACCGTCTGGACCATCGTTCATCCGGCAAGCGGCTCAGCGAAGATGAGTCACTGTCCGACGCTGGCGTGGTTGAGGATGATATTCTGAGCCTGTTCCCAGAAGTAACGGCAGGCTGACAGTACAATTAATAAGTGAAAAGTAAAAAGTGAGAAGGAAGGTCATTTCCGGCTTCATCCTTCCGCTTTTTGCCTTTTTTGAGGAAACCATGTCCTTTGATATTCGTGAAACCAGATTGCGCAACGACCATGAGCGGATTCGGGCGCTGGTTAATCGCAGCGAGTTTATCCATATCCTTACCACTGACGGTGATCCGGTCGAAAAATATTTGATCCAGTTCACCTGTAAAGGTGTGGAAAAGATTAATTCTGCGGGCAAGCCGCTGCTGCGGGAAAAACATGAGGTGAGCATTTACCTTCATGCAGAATACCCACTGAAGCAACCACAGCTTAAATGGCTCACCCCCATCTTCCACCCCAACATTCATGTGACAGGGGCGGTGTGCATTGGGGCGTGGTGGCCTGCCAAAACGCTAGATGAACTGCTGCTCACTTTGGGTGAGATGATTCAATATAAGAATTTTGATCCCAAGGACCCGATGAACTCGAAGGCAGCTGCCTGGGCGCTGCGTCACAAGCAACTCTTTCCCATCGACCGGCGTAGCCTGAAAGGGCAATCGCTGGAAGATTTGATTGTGCTTGGGGAGGAAGAATCGGATGAACTCGGCATCAACATTCTCTAACGGCCGTTCCACTCGTCATCCAGAAGAAACCGAACCTATGATTGGCCAGCCTGAAATTGACAGTTTACCAGAACGGCCGTTGGCTAAATTCATCGCCAATACCCATCTGCATGGCCAAAGGCCCGCTGCCAGCCAGGTAGTCGTCAGCCACAGCCAGCAGGCGCTTAGCCAGATTCGGGCGCACAGCATCAGTAACCTGCGCTCGGAGTTGGGCGGCGTGCTGTTGGGCCACGCTTATCGCGATGGCGAGCAGCTCATCGTAGAAGCCATCGCCGCCCTGCCCGCCCGTAACGACGATCATGGTCCTATTCATTTCACCTTCACCGCTGACGCCTGGAGCCAGATTCATAACGAACGGGCCGAAAAATATCCCAACTTGGAAATTGTGGGCTGGTTCCACACCCATCCCGGCCTGGGCGTTTTTTACTCCAGCGATGATGTAGTGGTGCATACGGCCGCTTTCACGCTGCCATGGCATGTGGGGTTGGTTGTAGACCCGTTGGGCAACGAAGCCAGCTATTTTGGTTGGCAAGAGGGCACGCTTGCGCCCATCGCTGGCTATTATGAACAGCTAGATACGCAAGAAACACCTGTTGCCCCCTGGCGTGTGGCCAAAACGGAAGTGTGGCATACGCGTGCCACGGAACAATTTTATGCCTCGTATGAAGCTGGGGCAGAGGAAGCCGGATTGATGCATTCTGCGATTGAGCAAGGCCAATCTTTTACCTTGTCTAACAGCACGATGCTGGGGATTTTAGGCTTTGTCCTGGGGTTTTTTTTGCTTTTTGGCTGGGTGGTGGCGCTCAATCGGCAGGTCAACAGCTTAGAAAGCGTCGTCGCTAGCCTGGCAGGTGAAACATCAATTAATGCGGTAAGCTGTGTCGATCCGCAGCTGCGCATTGTGGCTCCGGTGGCAGAAAGTCGTGTATCCCTGGGCGAAGATGTGGCCATTTTTGGCACGGCCGTTCAGCCTGAAGCAGCCCGTTATCAGATTGAATACAGGCCAGCCGATGGCGAGAGTTGGGAGCTGGCTGGTGTGCAGCGCCGCCAAACCGATTTAGGCTTACTCACCAAGTGGGATACCAGTGAACTACCGTTTGGTCGTTACGAACTTCGGCTAACGGCCGTTGACCGGCAAAACATCCCTCTGCCCGGTGTAGCCAGCTGCCTTATTGCCGTGGAATTACTTCCTTAATAGGACGCAGATTCAGCTGATTTCCCTGGTTTTTCTGATCTTTTTTATCAGGTAAATCAGGAAGATCAGCGTACTATCTTCTTTGGACTTTTATTTTATGACTGAGACAACAACGACACATTACGTGGCGATAATTCAAATATATTTGCCGGGGCAGGAAACGGCCGTATCCGCCAACATCCGCCTGACCCCAACCGAACTGGTGCCTGTGGAAGGCAGCTACAAGACGCTGCACGAATGTACTCTGGCCGAGCTGCAAGCCTTCGCCGACCAAACAGAAGCAGATATCTGGCAGACGTACGGTGAAATCAAGCTGGCAGAGCTGGTGAAAGACAGCACTGTACAAATGGCAATGGATGTGGTGGACGCGGCTGGCGAACCGGTGGCCCCCTCCCGCGAGTGGCTAGCCAAAATGGTTGTGGAAACGGCCGTTTCTGCCGTGGTAGAAGAGCCATCAACAGAGGAGCCTACCTCAGGAATTGAGGTCACAGTCACACCTCAAATTGATGAGGCAGCAGAAGCACCTGCCACTGAGGCTAAGACAGCAGAACCTGATGTGGCGGAAGCTGAAGTTTCGGAAGAAACGGCCGTTGAACCCGAATTAGAACCTGAGCCAATGCCGGAACTGACCGAGCCAGCAGCCGAAGCCGACGATGACGTTGACAACATCATCGTGTCTGAACCGGAACCGGTGCATGAAGAGCGAGAAGCGCAGCCAGATGCAGAAACAAGCGACACAGTGATTGCTCCTAGCCGGGCACGGGTACGGCTTGCCGGACGGCACTTGCCAGTGGGCGATCCCACGCCAGCAGCCGTGGACATCACCATTGAAGAACCATCTCTGCGCGCCGCCCAGGCCCACGCCCTCAGCAGCATGAACCGGGAGGTGGCAGGGGTGCTCATTGGCCCGCGCCCGGAAAAACAGCCAGACGGCCGTTACCGGGTCCACATCCTGGACACAATCATTGCCAAATACACGGTGATGCATGGAGCCAGCGTGACGTACACACCGGAAAGCTGGCGTTACATGACAGACAAGCTGCACGAACGGTATCCGGATGAAACGGCCGTTATCGTTGGCTGGTACCATACCCATCCCGGCTTTGGCATCTTTTTGTCGGGGATGGATTTATTTATTCACCAGAACTTCTTTACGCAGATTTGGCATGTTGCCTATGTACTGGACCCACGCGCCAAAACCAGTGGCTTTTTTAGCTGGGATCGGCAGAAAACGCAGGTCTCCCGGCACAATTTTTATTGGCCAGAATGGGCCGCCGGGAGTTGGTGATTTTCAGTAATCCGTAACCAATTTTCAGTGACCAGTAGGCATCATAGATTAGTGCTGTTTACCGATTACTGACAACTGATTACTGTATGTGTATAATGCCCGTAACGGAAGATTGATTACTAAAAAATGGACGAACAGGAAATGCCCCCCCTCACCATTACGAATAACGATATTCAGGAGGCGAATCAACTGAGCCTGCACTGCCCCATTTGTGCCAATCCGGTCGAAAAATTTATTGAAGACCGAGAGCTACAGCCGGTCGTGTGCGCCAAATGTGGTACGCTGTACCACAAAGTCTGCTGGGAACAGGGCGGCGGCAAATGTGCTGTGCTTGGTTGTGCCCATGATAAATTTAAGATCTATGGCACGCCTGTCAGTCCGGTGTTAAGCATTAAATACACAGACTTGCCCCGACCCTCAGCTAACGGCCGTTCCGCCCGAACCAAACGGCTCAAAGAAGAACAGCGCCGGCAGGTGGAACAATTGCGCCGTCCTAGCCTGCTGCAACGCTTGTTTAAATGGCTGTTAGATCAAATCAGAATTGGCTAAAATGGAGACTGGAGATTAGAAATTAATTTTCAGTCTCCAATCTCTAATCTTCAATCTCCTCCTCATGCTCTCCCCCATCACCGTTACCAAGCAATCCTCGCTTTTGGGCGACGAATGTGTTCTGTGCAAGAACCCGTTTGCGCCGGGAGATGAGATTGTCATTTGCCCGGAAGATAGCAGCCGCCACCATACACACTGCTGGCGGGCCAACGGCAATAAATGTGCCGCCTACGGCTGTCGCGGGCATGGCGAGATTGAAACGCCGGAGACTGCGATCCCAGAAGCGCCAATCCCTCCTCCACCAACAAACCAGCCACCAGCCACTAATCCAAACGGCCGTATCCAACGAGCCGCTTCTCGATTCGGCTGTGGGCAGGGCTGTCTGCTTATAGGCATCGCCATTGCCATTATCTTTTTCTCGATTGGCTGTTTTGGGCTGTGGGCCATTGCTGACTACATCATGCTGGAAGTGCTGGGTTGGCAATACCGCATCCCCGAATCCGGCCTCATTTTGCCCCAAATTGTGCTTTTACTTTCATTGTAACAGCGGAACACAGGGTTACGCAGAGAAGGCACAGAGCTGCCCAGAGAAACCGAAGTTATCTATCTCAAAAATCTCTGCGCGCTCTAAAATCTCTCCCATCTCTGCGTCCTTATGCCTCGCGGGCGTTTTTGTAGGCAGCTAGCGTCCATTCCCGCGCTTCGCGATGATCCACGATGGGGGTTGGATAGTCACTGCCAATCTGGCAGTTGGCGGATTTTTGTACAGTCGGCGGCATCGTCCACGGCTCATGGATGTAGTCGTTGGGCACGTCAGCCAGTTCGGGCACCCAGCGGCGAATAAACTCACCTTTTGGATCAAACTTTTTAGACTGCGCGATTGGGTTGAATATGCGAAAGTAGGGCGCAGCATCGGTGCCAGTGCCTGCTGTCCATTGCCAGCCGCCATTGTTAGCGGCCGGATCGCCATCTACCAAATGCTGCATGAAGAATTTCTCGCCCCAGCGCCAATCGATCAGCAAATCTTTCACCAAAAACGAAGCCACGACCATACGAGCGCGATTGTGCATCCAGCCGCTGATGGTAAGCTGGCGCATGGCGGCATCTACAAGCGGGTAACCGGTACGGCCGTTACACCAGGCATCAAACTCATCCTCTCGATTACGCCACTCAATTTTGTCGTATTCAGGCCGGAAACTACGCTGCAATACATGAGGAAAATGAGCCAAAATGTGGATGTAAAACTCGCGCCAGATAAGTTCGCTAAGCCACGTTTCAGCGCCTTTGCGGGCTTCTTTGCTTTTCGCTTGCCGCATGGCGGTTACGGCCGTAACGACCGCCTGCCGCGCCGAAACCATGCCAAATCGCAAATAAGGCGATAGCTGCGACGTACCACCAACCACAGAAACCATGTCGCGCTGCTGTGCATAACGGTCGATTGCTTCTTGAGCAAATCTTTGCAGGCGACGCTGTGCCTCCGCTTCGCCAGGGGCAAATGGGACATCCTCGGGCAGCGCCGGTTCAGTGGGCAGCGCGTCGGATTGGATTGATTCTGGCGTGGTGAGCGTGTCGGGGACGGGCAAAATATCGGAGTGTTGGGGTAACGGCCGTTCCAGCCAGGCATTCTTCTTAAACGGCGTAAACACTGTATAGGGATCGCCATCCTGTTTGAGTACGGTGCCGGGTGGATGGACCACCAGACCAGCTTCAAGATGAAACGGCAATTGTTGGGCGATATGGCTGTCGCGGCGGCGGGCGTAGCTGGTGAAATCTTCTTCAGCAAAAATGGCTCCGGCTTCTGTTTCTTCCAGGATTGCAGCGAGAATTTGTGAGGGACGGCCGTACCGCACAATCAGCCGACCACCCCGAACCCTCAAATCAGCATCCAACTGACGCAACCCAGCCCACAAAAAAACCCGGCGCTTATCGCCCACATATTCGGATTTCTCAAAAAAGGGATCGACGATAAAGAGAGGAATCACCTGATTAGCAGTTTGACAAGCTGCCGTCAGCGCCTGATTGTCTGTCAGGCGCAAATCACGACGAATCCACCAGACGGCCGTTTTCATCATGCATCCTTCGTCCTTCGTACATAAAAAGTAAAGATCAGTTGGAATCGGCGACCAGGTCAAGGTTATGCGAAGCCTCTGCCAGCCAATCAACCACCAACCTTGCCGCGCCAAACAAATGCTCCGCAGCTGCCTGATGATACGCGTGTAAGTAGTGTCGTAGCATCTCGACCGGCATACTGTAATTAAGCAGTAGCTTTTCCGCCCAGGCAATCTCGGCCCCCAAAAACGCAATGTCCCCAAATGTCAAAGCCGCATAAATATCCCGCGACAGGTGTAGATTGGCGTTGGTGTAATGCTCGTAAGAAATCCCTTGCGACTTCAGCAAATTCCAGGCACGGGCCTCAATGAGTGCCTGATTTTCTCGAAAAGCGGCCAGCGCCTTCAGGTAAAAATCAGGGACATGTTTCGTTGTCGGAGCGGGTACAGCATAAGTGAGCAATCGATCCACCATTTGCGTTGCTTCTTCCATTGTTTCCCCTAAGAAGTAGCCTGGAATGGACTGGCGTAAGCGGGGCACCATGCTAAAAATACGGCCGCCAAAAGCTAACATCACATCATTTTCATCGGCAACATTTTGGGCAATTTCACTTAACTTGGCAGCGGTAAACAACTGCTGCGCTGTCATAATAATCAGATTTGGCTTAATAGACTCTACCGTACTGATAAAACGGCTGAGAGGCACATTGGCACCCAAATAGACCATGTCCCAGCCACGATATCGCAGCAGAATGGTGAGGGCAAGCGGGGCAAAGGTATGATCCTCATGGGGCGGGCAGCCGATAAGAATGCGGCCAGAGCGAGTCGGCGCTGGGGCTGCCGCCAACATGGTATTCAGGCGGCGCATGGCCAACGCAGAGGCAAAATGTTCTTGCTGTACAGACACTTCATCGTTAAACCACAGCTCGCCAATTTCGGCCAGCCCTTTTTGCAACAGTTGGGTAAGCACCATTTCTGGCTGATAAAGCGCAAATGCCTGAGACAAAATATGTTCGGCTGCTGCTTCATTGAATTCTAAACAAGCCGCAATCCAGGCCGCTCGGATGTCATCTAACTTGGTAGGCGTAATCGTTTCGGCAAGGGCTGGCGGCGATTCTTGATATTCAGGTGCAATCAGTGGCAATTTTCCTTCAGCCATCAAACTGCGCCACAATTTTACAGCCCGGCTAATGCTGAGCCCCTCTTCCTGACGGGCCATGAGCCATTTGATGGTTGCAATGTCTTTGTCTGAGTAAAGACGATGTCCACCCTCAGTTCGATCAGGCGCCGGCAACCCATAGCGACGCTCCCAGGCACGTAGTGTGTCTGGCTTGATGCCTGTTTCGTTGACTACAACTTTTAAATTGTAGGCTGAATTTTCATTGAATGAGGTCATAAGATTGAAGACACCTTCTCACCCTAACAGGGTCTCTTGTTACAAATTTTCTTGTCGGAAATATAATTTTTTCATCAGGCAGTATAGCCCTTAGACAATGTTTTGTCAATGTTTTGTACATTTTTTGTATTATATTGGGGCTGGCCTATCCGATCTTGTTCAGCCCTCCCGCCGAATTTTTGGCCACTATGATCTATTTTGGATAAACGGCCGTTTTTCGCTACACTCCCTTCACATTCCCACAAAGGACGGTGTACATGAGTTCAAACTATCAAAAATTACTAGAAAAAGTTCACGAAATTCACGATATTGAAAAAGCAATGGGGGTCTTAAGTTGGGACAAAGAAACCAACATGCCCAAGGCAGGCACCCAGGCACGCATCCAGCAGATGACAACGCTTCGCCGCCTCAGCCACGTCATGTTTACCTCGGATGAGATGGGGGAGCTGATTGAAACGGCCGCTGCCGAGATAAAAGATGCTCCCTACGAAAGCAACAAAGCCAGCCTGATTCGCTACCTGCGTCGCAGCTATGCAGAAGCACGCCAGCTGCCGCCAGAATTTGTCCGGCGCGTCAGCGAGGTCAGCGGCAAGGCCAACCCCGCCTGGGTAGAAGCGCGCGAAAACAACGACTTTGCTCACTTCCAGCCTCATCTAGAAGAAGTCATCAAGTTGGTGCAAGAAATGGCGGAGCTGTACGGTTACGAAGATGAAAAATACGATCCGCTGCTGGACAAATTTGAACACGGCATGAAAACGGCCGAAGTTCGCGCCATCTTCAATGCAGTTAAAGCAGAGCTGATTCCCCTGCGTCAGGCAATTGCTGAACGTAGCAGTGTCGTAGATAATAGCATCGTCCACCAGCCCTACCCCATTGACAAACAGAAAAAGTTTGCCCACTACATTGCCGACGCAGTGGGCTACGATTTTAGCCGAGGACATTTGGGCACGGTGGTCCATCCCTTTGCCACCAGCTTCAGCCGCAACGATGCCCGCATTACCACCCGCTGGAATCCCAACTTCCTAAACCCCGCGCTGTTTGGCACGCTGCACGAATCTGGGCACGCCATGTATGAACAAGGTACCCATCCTGACCTGGCCCGCACACCGCTGGCACGCGGCACTTCCAGCGGCATCCACGAATCCCAATCTCGCATGATTGAAAACATTGTGGGGCGCAGCCTGGGCTTCTGGCAAGCACATTATCCTAAACTGCAACAACTGTTCCCAGAACAGCTAGGCGGGCGTGATGTGATGGCTTTCTATCGGGCCGTCAACAAAGTGCAGCCCTCTTACATTCGGGTTGAGGCAGATGAGTTAACCTACAACTTCCACATCATTTTACGCTTCGAGCTGGAGCAGGCAATGCTCAACGGGGATCTAGCCGTGGCCGATTTGCCCACAGCCTGGAATGATAAAATGCAAGAACTGCTGGGCGTGGTGCCGCCAACGGATTCAGAGGGTTGTTTGCAGGATATTCATTGGTCGCGGCCTGGATTTGGCTACTTCCCCACCTATGCGCTGGGCAATTTGTATGCTGCTCAATTTTACGAAGCGGCCGTTTCGCAAAATCCCATCATCGCCGAAGAAATGGTCCAGGGCAAAACCAACGCATTGTTGGCCTGGCTGCGAGAGAATATTCATCAACACGGCCGTAAATTCACCCCAGCCGAACTGGTGCAGAAAGCCACGGGCAGCCCACTCACACATAAACCATTTATGCGTTACGTTACCCAAAAATTTAGCGAAATTTACGAACTTTAGGGGAAATTATTGAAACGCGAGGACTGGCAATCCTACTTGAGCAACGTCAATGCTCTGCAAATTAAGGATTGCCAGTCCTAAAATCAACTTTAGAAAAAGCCGCCCCGGAGCCGCGTAACGCCTAAAAATACCAGTGCTAAAACCACAATCACCAGAATGAGATTGTTACGGAATTTCTTGGCGCTGTCTTCAGACTTACGCCAGGCGGCATTGCTATGGCCCAATAAAACAGCGATGAACATCGTACCGGCATGTTCCAACCGAGCCTGACCTTCAAAGCCAAGCGTAAAGAGCAAAATCAGTCCCAGCAAAAAGTTGAGGTCGATCAAACCAACCAATCCAGACATCAACCCTCGATCCATTGATCCATATTTCGACTTCTGAATCAGCCCCAGGGCAAACTTTACAATCACTACAATGGCGACGATGGCGACAAGCCAGCGCACCTCACCATGAATCGTGCGAACAATATCCACAAATTTCTCCTTTTTCTATTTATTGATCGGTTTGGGGAGGAACGGCCGTATCCTCATCATCCTCAACTAGCTTATTGGGGTCCGGAAATTCAACCAGAACCCGTGACACAGCCCGCCCCTCAACGGCCAAAACCCGAATTTGAATCTTCTCATTATAGGTGACTTCATCACCCACGGCAGGCGGCCGCCCCAGCTTAGAGATCACTAAACCACCAACCGTTTCCACGTCCGGCAAATCTTCCTCATTTCCCCAGAAACCGTCGTCAAAATCATCAACCAAATATTCGCCTTCAGCTTCAATCATGCCTGGGCCTAATTCCACAAAAGGCTCTTTCTCCTGATCGAATTCATCGCGTACTTCGCCGACAACCTCTTCCACCAAATCTTCAAGCGTCACAATGCCATCCATGCCGCCAAACTCATCCAGCACAATTGCCATGTGCAGCTTTTGGCGCTTAAAGGCCGCCAGCAACGTTTGCACTGACAAATCTTCCGGCACAGCTGGCGCAGAACGTAAAATGAGGCGCAGGTCAAACCGGCTTTCCGAACGCAAAGTCTGCTTTACCAAATCCTTCAGGTGCAAAATGCCCACAATGTGATCCCGATCCCCATCATAAACAGGAAAACGGCTGTGGCGACTATCTGTCACGATATTCAGAATCTCTTGCCGAGAAACATCCAGCGGAATCGCTTCAACCTTGGTGCGTGGCGTCATTACCTGGGAGACAGTGCGATCACTAAAATCAAAAATGTTTAGGATCATCTCCTGCTCTTCCGCATTGAGCAGCCCGCCTTCCGTGCTTTCGGTCACGATGAGCTCCAGCTCTTCTGGCGAAAGAACCCGCTCATGCCCCTCTGCGGGGGGTACACGAAACAGTCTCAGCATGGAAACACCAATACGATTCAAAATCCTCACCGGGTAGGTCAAAATCCAGCGGGCCGCAGTCATAGGTCGGCTAAGCAGCAGCACCATGCGCGGCGCATCGGACAAGGCCAACGATTTGGGCACCATTTCACCGACAACCACATGCAAATAAGTCAACAACCCCAACCCAAGCACATAACCAATGCTTTGTACCAGTTCATGTGATGGCTCAAACCACAATTTTTCCAAATAAGGTTCAATAAAATGAGCAATTTGGGGTTCCCCGTACATGGCCAAACCCAAGGAGGCAATCGTGATGCCCAACTGGGCGGTGGCGATGTACTGGTCCTGCTTTTGGCGAGATTCTACAATAGCTAAAACGCCTTGCGCCCGACCGACGCCCTCATCAACCATTTGCTCAAGCTGAGTGGGACGTACGCCGATAATGGCAAATTCGGCCATGACAAACAAGCCATTCAACAATACCAACAAAAAGATGATAACCAACGCCACCAGCAAAGAGCTGGCAGTTGATTCAGTCGCTTCTTGGGCTGCGGCTGTAGCCAATATGCCAAAACCGGGCAATGTTATCGCCAACAGGAGGTATTTAGTCATGATCAACAACCTCCCACTCGATAAAAGGGTCTTCAGCGCTTTCGGTTGGCGGTAGCTTTAGCGAAACTTCAGACACACCGGGATCAGACATTGCTTCCACCCGAATAATGATGTCACCAAAGGTCACTTTGTCCCCCACGGCAGGCAAACGGCCGAGTTCGCTAAACACCAGTCCGCCCAACGTGTCGGCATTTTCTTCTGGCAGTTGCAGTTCTAGATATTCATTGACATCTGACACAAGCAAATCAGCCCGCAAGTAGATACGGCCGTCTTTATCCTTCGCAATCAATGCCGTCTCATTATCAAACTCATCTTGCAGCTCACCAAAAATCTCCTCAATGAGGTCTTCAAACGTGATCAAGCCCACTGTGCCGCCATATTCATCAAACACCACCGCCAAATATTTGCGGCGGCTGTTCAACCGCTTCCACAAATCAGAAACCGGCATCGTTTCCGGCACAAAAACCACCTCGCGTAAAATGGAGGTGACCTCTTCGCTATTCTGGTTGTGCAGGCGAAACAAATCCTTAACGTGAACAAAGCCCACAATGTCATCAATCGACTCTTTATAAAGGGGGATTCGGGAAAAGCCAGCATCTAGCGCAATCTGCATTAGCTCCTTGACGGTGCTGTCCAGTGGCGCAGCAATGAGCCTGGTGCGATGCAACATCACCTGCTTAGCCGTCAGGTCGCGCAGACGGAACGTATTGCGCAGCAAGCGACGCTCTTCATCGCTGAGCAAATCCTGCTCGTGGCTCTCAGTAACCAGCAGCTCAATCTCTTCTGGCGAATGAGCATGGCCGTTCTTTTCCTTGTGGGTTCGGCCCAACAACCGCAGCAGCAGATTACCACTGCCATTAAACAAGGCAATCAAGCCGATGTACTTGATAACAATCTGCGTAATTCGCATGGGAACGGTTACAGCCAGGGCCACAGATTCTGGGTACTGAATGGCAACAGATTTAGGGAACAGTTCCCCCATAATCACCTGCAAAATGGTGATGGCGACCAAAACCAACGTCACGGCAATTGACGCCGCTGCCGGTTCCGCCCAACCTGTCGTCGACTCCACCCCAATCGAGGCCAGAGTCGGTTCCAACAACGTCAGTAGCCGGGCAAATGGCTCTACTAATAGCTGAGCTATCACGCTTTGGCCATAAGCACCCAACACCAATGACGAAATCGTAATGCCAATCTGGCAGGTAGCTACGTACGTATCTAATTTCTTGCTGTCTTGCATGATGGGCAGCAGCAACTGCGCCATCCGGTTGCCCTGGCCCGCGAGCTGGCTAATCCGCGTGCGCCGCGAAGAGACTGTGGCGAACTCAGCAGCCACGTACAGGGCATTAAAAAAAATCATGGTGGCTACAACAGCCACAATCGTAAGGAACGTTAACATCAGTTATTTTTACTTTTTGGATCAATACCAAATGCACAAATAGCCAACCCGATAAGGTTGGCTTCCAATAATAAATTGCTAAAACACACCAGGGAACTAGGGTGAGGGTCAGGCGGCTCAGAATTAGAGTCGGTCAACTTGCCCCCCTCTTGGCAAACAGAGGTTGCAACCTGACAAATAGCCCCCGCAACAGAAAAACCTCTCGGGATTGTCGGTTTATTTGACTAAAAAGAGTTGTTGTGGAGTTTTCTACATCAAATAACAGTTGCATCGAAATTTTCTCAAAATATATTAACAAAAATTATAGAACAGGGGGGGGGAATGGTCAAACTAGAAAGGAGTCCCAAAATCCCTCTTTAACGCTGAAAAATACGGATGACAATGTTGAGCAAAATTGTTCCCAGCAAACTGACCAAAATCATCGTTGCCAAAGGGAAGTAGATACGAAAATTTTCCCCCTCAATTTCAAAATCGCCAGGCAAATTACCCATCCAGGGAAAATATTTGGCAGCTACCAACACGAGAATGCCAGCCAGGGCAATGGTTCCGCCAATAATCAGCAACAAACGGCCGAATTCAACCATACCTCTATCCTCTACTCCAACTCATCACCCGCATCTTCCGCTGGTGACGAAAACAAGCTGCGCTGATTTGGCTTGTCTGGCACGGCCTGTTGCGGCAGTGGCAAATCAAGATGAGCATAAGCATGTGGCGTCGCCATACGTCCCCGGGCCGTGCGCTCTAAAAAGCCCAATTGCAGCAGGTATGGTTCCACCACATCCATAATGGTGTCTGACTCTTCGCTGATAGATGCACCAATGGTGTCTAACCCTACTGGCCCCCCACCAAATTTCTCGATGATGGCACGCAAAACGCGCCGATCCAGATCGTCCAAACCTAAACTGTCAATTTCCAGAAGGTTGAGGGCGGCAACGGCCGTTTCCCCCGTAATCTCTCCATCCGCCCGCACTTCGGCAAAATCACGCACCCGGCGCAGCAAGCGCAGCGCCACACGCGGTGTGCCCCGTGAACGGAGCGCAATTTCTGCTGCCCCTGCGGGTTCAATTGGCACCCGCAAGATACCGGCGCCACGCTGTACAATCGACTCAATGGCTGCTTGCTCGTAAAAATCCATCCGATACAGCGCGCCAAAACGGGCACGCAACGGGGCAGTTAACAGAGCCAACCGGGTTGTCGCCCCAATGACGGTAAAGCGAGGCAGCTTCAGGCGCACATTTTTTGCCCCAGGCCCCTTGCCCACCACGATGTCCAGCACAAAATCTTCCATGACCGGATACAAAATCTCTTCCACGGCGCGGCCCAGGCGATGCACCTCATCAATAAACAAGATGTCGCCCGCGCGCATGTTGGTGAGAATGGCAGCCAGATCACCAGCGCGCTCAATAGCTGGCCCAGCGGTAATACGAATGTTGACGTTCATCTCGTTGGCCACCACATGCGCCAGCGTGGTTTTGCCCAGGCCGGGCGGGCCGTGGAACAATACATGGTCCAGCGGCTCCTCACGCCCTTTGGCAGCTTCGATCAAAATAGACAAATTGGCCTTGAGCCGTTCCTGTCCGGTAAAATCGGCTAGCTGCTGCGGACGAAGGAGGCCATCTAAACGGCCGTCTTCTCGCTTTTTGCCCGGTGAGATATGTCGATTACTCGATGTTTTGTCATTCATAAGTTATCTGTTGCCAACAAACTGTATGCGTGGGATTATACGATAACTGAGCCTGATTGCGTAACGGCCGTAACCAACCAGCCACCAAAACGCACCAGGTACAATCATTAAAAGATGCGTGAATAGAACGGAATCTCGTTTCATACAGCGCGCTTCATTCTGAGGAGGAGATGCATGGTTTTTGAGTCAACACACCCACTGGTAAAACACAAGCTGTCGCTGATGCGCAATGTCGATACCAAGCCAAAGAAATTTCGGGAACTCATTCGTGAAGTGGCGATGCTGCTTTGTTACGAAGCGACCGCCGATCTAAAAACGGTCGGAATTGAAATAACAACCCCAATGGGCACCGCCACCGGCCAGGACCTAAGCGAAAAAATCGGACTGATCCCCATCCTGCGTGCCGGTTTGGGCATGGTCGATGGCATTTGGGAAATGATGCCCGGTGCCGAGGTGTGGCATATCGGCCTCTATCGGGACGAGGAAACATTGCAGCCCGTCTCTTATTATAACAAGCTACCCACCTTCCCCACCGTGCAGGTTTGCCTGGTGCTGGACCCCATGCTGGCCACTGGCGGTTCCGCGATTGCCACTGTGGATATTTTGAAGCGGTGGGGAGCCAAGCGCATCAAATTTGTAGGTTTACTGGCCGCGCCAGAAGGCATTGCCGCCCTGCAAAAAGCGCATCCCGATGTGCCCATTCACATTGCCCAAATTGATTCCCATCTCAACGACATCGGTTTTATCGTGCCAGGCTTGGGCGACGCCGGGGATCGTCAGTTTGGCACAGGCTAAATGATTTATCTTTTGGTTTTTGGTGTGGCAATGGCAACGGCCGTTTTGCTAACACCATCTATCCGCCAACTAGCCTTCCGCTGGGGCCTGGTTGCCGCCCCAGGTGGACGCCGCCAGCACAGTGGGCTGGTACCCAAGCTCGGCGGTGTCCCCATTATAGCTGGATACCTCCTCAGCATTGGCCTTATCTACTTGCTGCTACCACCTCAAGGAGATGATTCTTTACGGCTGCAAGGCGTCATTTTAGGCAGCATCGTCATCTTTATTGGTGCTGCTCTTGACGACCAGCTGGATTTGGCACCCCGGTGGCAGCTCGTTTTCCAGATCACAGCGGCTGTTATTGCCATCAGCCACACCGTTTTTATTGAGCGGTTCACCAACCCGCTGCCCACAACCGATTTTTGGCAGAGCGGGTTTGTTTCTCTCTTTTTTAGTCTGGATGAGAACAATATTGTTGTGATACGGCCGTTTCTCGTCTATATCATCTCGCTCTTTTGGGTCATAGGAATGATAAATGCCGTCAATTTTCTAGACGGATTGGACGGACTGGCCGGAGGCGTCGGCACCATTGCGGCGCTGATGTTTGCCTTGCATAGCTACAACCTGCTGGCCGATACGGGGCAAACGGCCGTGACGCTTTTCCCGCTGGCCTTGGCTGGCGCTCTGGTTGGCTTCTTGCTCTTTAATTTTGCCCCCGCCTCAATTTTCTTGGGGACAACTGGCGCTTGGGTGCTGGGCTACAACCTGGCGACGCTCTCTATTCTAGCCCCGGCCAAACTGTCTACAGCGCTGCTGGTATTGGCGGTGCCTATTTTGGATGTAGCCTGGCTCATTGTGACCCGTCTACGCCGGGGGCAACATCCCTTTCAGGGGGATCGGCGGCATTTGCATTTCCGCCTGTTAGACCGGGGATTACCCGTGCGGGGCATCGTGTTGGGCTATTACGCTGTGGCAATTGCTTTTGGGCTGGTTGCTATTTTTGTAGCCAATCGCTTGCTAAAAATTGGGCTATGGCTGCTGCTGGCAACGGCCGTTATCATTTTGCTTGTCTGGCTTTCTGCCCGTACTAATCTCACCTTGTCCGCTACCGAAACTGATGAGTAAGATGTAGTCAGATTTACACATCTGGCGCGGAACTACTTACAGTGTAATTCTTATTGACAGATATACTTGTTATAGTTCTCTAGTACTATTAAGTTGTGTAGCGTAATTGTATTGTCGTATAGAAGTATTAAGGAAGATACTTAAGATGAAAACAAATTCGATCAATTCCTCAAATGGCTTTAAAGGCCCATTTGATTTCAAAGAGTTACCCAATCCAGAAATGTTATCGCGCCAGATTGAAAGTTTACGTGTTGTTTTGCGACGTATGAAAGCCAATGAATCCTCTAAGTTGGATACATTAATCAATCAAAAATTAAAAGAGCTAGAATAACCAGCTCGTTTTACAATCATTTGTAACGGTAAGTGGCCAGGCACATCGCCTGGCTTTTTTGATCTAGGGGGAACAAGCTGGATACTCATCGCGCAGCTTTGGCCAGGGATCAATGTACCAGGTGAGATAATCGGGAATGTGGGCTTGCCAATAACTGTCCTCATGGCTGCCTTCGTTAAGCACCCAGGTGTGCGGGATGGGCGGAACGGCCGTTTCCATGTCCACATGCAGTTGGCGAATATTGTTGATTACATAGTCGCTGGCCCCAATGTCCAGATAAATGCGTAAATCGCCTAAATTTTGGCTCAAGCCCGTGTATTGCGGATCCACCGCAGGCCAGGCATATTGATCCAGCAGAGCGGCACTGTGCCCGCCTACGCTGGCAAACGCCTCAGGAAAGCGAAAGGCAATCTCCAAAGCCCAATACCCGCCACGTGACAAACCACCAATCGCTCGTCCAGCCGGATTGGCCCAGGCACAGTAAGTTTGCTCCACAAAAGGAATCAGATCGTTCATGATGACACTTTCATACGAGCCAGGACCACCCGAACTGGAATTGGCAATCTGCCCCCCAGCTGGCAGCACAATTAGAAAAGGCGGCCAACTTTCGGCCAAAATGCCCGTCTCAGCAACTTCATCGACCCCTAAACTATCCCAAATTGCCTCGGTGTGGATGTTACCGGGCAGCAAATACAGCGTCGGGTAGGTACGGCCGTCTACACCATAACAAGGAGGTAAATAAATCCGATACGCCAGGGGACCTGCGGCATGAGTGGGAAAGGTGCCGGTTTCGACGCGCCCCGAAGACGCGCAAGGAGTTGGCGTGGGGGGCAGGGTAACCGTAGGTTCTGGTGTGGGCGAAACGGCCGTTGCCGAAGGAACAACTGTAGAAATTGTTGTGCTAGTTATTGGTGGGTGAGGCGTAACGGGTAATGGGGAAACGGCCGTTGGCAGTGGTTCAGCCGAGGTACAGCCAAACAAGCTAGCAAACAGCAAAGTAAATCCAACTGCTAACTGCCAGCGAAGCATGTGCGTCTACCAGGGATACTCGCGTGGGGGATCAGACAACAATTTTTTGAGGGCACCTTGCCACAGCGACGCTTTGCGGGTCATCGTCTTAATTTGAATGCCAGTAAGGTTTGGATACAGTTCAGCCATCAGCTCGGGAACCAAGTCCCAGGCGTCATTGCGAATGACATCTTCCATATTGGCGGCAATTTCGGCTGTCCATTTCCAGTCGCGCATGAAACGCTCTGCCTTCATCCAATAATCTCGTTTCTCCCATGCCTGGGCCGACTGTTCAACACCATCAGCAATCTCCCACAGCAGCAAGGTGATCATGGCTGACATGTCACGGGCCTCGGCATCCATCTGCGGCTTCTGCATGAGCTTACGCAGCATTTCGGCAATGCTGCGCATATGGCGGTTGCGTATTTTTGTTGGACTATCTACATGAACAATTCGACTCATAATTCTTCCTAGCTAAATCAACTATTTTCATCGGCTGGGCAGGCAATGGTAACATCTCGGTAGAGTAAGAACCAGTTGGCAAAGGTTTGGTACCGGTCGCGCGGCTCGTAAATAGGGCCTACTTCTGCCTGGTTCACTTCGCTGCTCAGGGCATAGGTATAAACGTGCTGATACAGGGTGATGGCCGGAACCTGATCGGCGTAAATGGTGAGGAAGGTGTTGTAATACGGCCGTCTCTCCCCCACGCCCCACACCTGCCGCCCCGCCTCCAGCGCCTCACTGGCCCGGCGATTGTTCCAGGCACCATAATTTTGCCCGCGAATAATCGCTTCCTGGCTCCAGAAATCGTACAGGTCTGGATCAATAGAGGGTGTAATGTCTACCAAAGCCACATCAAAGTCACGCGCCGCCAGCTTTTCACGCAAATCGGTGATGGAAACGGCCGTTTCCACCACAACCGCTACGCCCAAATTCTCCCACTGTGTCGCCACCGCCTGCGCCAGCCGCTGCTGAACATCACTGTTCAACGTCAGCAGCCGCAATTGGAACGATTCACCTTCTCGCTGACGCACCATACTGCCATCTGACAGCGCCCAGCCCGCGTTGTTCAGCAATTCATCTGAATTGGCAGCACTCACGCCAGCGGCCGCAAAGATCGCCTGATCAGATGCCCACGAATCTGGCAAATAGGGCCCGGTAAGCGGCACACCCTGGCCGTTCAGCGCCTGATCAATCAACTGGTCCCGGTTTAGCCCAGCTGCCAAAGCCCGACGCACGGCCGCTTGCTGGAGCGGAACAAAGCCGGTATCGCTCTGGTTGAAAATAAGCTGGGTATATTGTGGTGCAACGGTCGTGAAGAGACGGGCCTGGGAAACGGCCGTTACCTCTGGCACCATCCCATCAGATACAGAATTGATCGCCTGAATGTCCCCATTGGCAAATGCTGTCAGTAAACTTTCTTCATCTGGGTAAAAACGGAAATCGAGTGCGGGAATTTGGGTGCCTTCCCGCCAATAAAGTGGGTTGGGCGTCAGGCGCAGGCTGCGGGTCGTGGTCCAATCCTGACCAGAAGCCACACGCCAGGGGCCGCTACCAACCGGCTGCTGGTTAAAAGCATGGTCGGCCAATTCGGTGATGGGTACATCTTGCAGCAAATGGGCTGGCAATATGCCGCGCATGGTTGCTTCTAAAAATGGGGCGTATGGCTCAGTCAGGACAAACTCGATGGTACGCTCGTCAATCGGATTAATCGTGATGGTTTGCCACAGCGCTTTGACAGCATCTGCGGCAGGCACAGCATCTTGTTGGAGCAAGCCGTAGGTAAAAGCGACATCGGCAGTGGTGATGGGTTCGCCATCGTGCCAGACCAGACCGCTGCGTAAGGTAAATTGGAGGGAACGGCCGTCTTCACTCACGGTCCAGTTCTCAGCCAGAGCTGGAATAAAGCGCCCCGCATGATCATACTGCACCAGACCATCAAACAGCAGATTCACCAACTCTTGATCGACCGGAAACGGATCGCTGAACAGCGGATTCAAGCGCTGCGGCGCGCCCACCATCCCTTCAGCAAACACGCCACCGGAAGCCGGAACACGCGTGGTGCATAAACCAGCAGACTGCACCTGAAAGGAAAGTATGGCCAAAATAAGGCCAAATCCCACCACAGCCAATAAAAGTTGCCAACGTAAATGCAGCTTCATAAACAATAAAACGTGAATCGCAGGCCAAACCAAGCCAACGGTTCACGTTTCTGGCAAAAAGTAATTGGGCAATTGCGTAATTGGGTAATTAAAGGCCTGACAATAATTACCAAATTACTCAATTACATCTTAAACTGCCTGGCCCCAGGCCAAAAAGGAGAAAACAGTGCAAACAAAAAAGGCAATGGAGCAGGCAATGGTCACTTTGTGCATGGTTGCTTCCACGCCACGACGCGTACGAAAGCTGCTATCGCCACCGCCGCCGCCACCCAAAAAACCGCCCAAATCGGAGCCTTTGGTTTGCAGCAAAACCAGAACTGTTAAAGCAATCGCTAATATAATTTCAGCAATCCCAAAATAGGGAGCCAATGGTTGCAAATTCATCTAATTTCTTCCTCTATGTACAATTTTCATTAGGCAGTGCAGACTGCCCAGCATATCTAGCAAAAACCAAGTGAGGATTATATCAGTCTGATGGGGGTGCGTCGAATTAGGGCAACGGCCGTTTCTGCCAAACCTTCCCTGCATGACCCAACAGCTAATAAATCATTCATCAGCAAAAAGACTTTACTGCGAGAAAGATCTATTTTGATAACTGATTTCACAAACATGATGCACATATCATCCAATCTGGAAACTTTGCAGCCACGTATATTTAGGTATTATTCACTCGACTAACAGTTCTCATGGCTTTTGCTTGCCAAAAAGCACATCATAAGCAACATCAACTATCAATCATGGCTCCCAAAATGGCAAACTCCTTACCATCACAGATCATTACCCAATATCTTCGTTCAGACTTCTCCACGATCCGTGCAACATATGAGCATCTATTTGATGAAGCACTTGTCAAAAGCTTATGCACGCATTCTCGGGCAAGATATTTGCAAAATGCCAACGAGGCGTTAAAGATTGTCGAATTGGCAGAGAAAATTGCCTACTCGTTAGTATCTCCATCATCACTCGCATTAGTTGCTTGGACAAAAGGCGGGGCACTTGGTTATTTGAATAAATATCCAGCCGCAATCGACTGTTTTCAGCGGGCCGAAGCTTATTATGCCGAACAAGGCATGCTTTTGCAGGTGGCAGGAGCCAAGATTAACCAGATTATGAGTTTTAGCGATATGGGGGATTATGGTGCGGCCCTTCAATTATCACTTGAGGCGCGAAAGATTTGTGAAGCAATTGGCGAAGACGCCAAGCTATATCTCGCCTATTTGGAGATGAATAGTGGTTTGGCCCTTACAAAATTGGGGGATTTATCGGCTACAGTCCTGGCCTATGAGCGGGCTAAAAAACTATATCTTGAACTCGGAGAAACCATTGAAGCTGCCAGGATCGACATTAACCGTGCCATTGTGATGCGCGAACTGGGACAGTTTGCCGAAGCAAAAAAGGTGGTAACGGCCGCTAAAATTGTTTTAGAAGAGGCTAAACAAGATCAAGAAGTAGCTCGCGCAGATCTTAACCTTGGGGTTATTGCCTATGTCATGGGCAATTATCAAAATGCCCTTTATCACTTAGGCCTGGCTTATGATGGCTTTGCTCGCTTGCCAAACGAGACAGAGTTGGCGGTGATTGATTTATATCGATCTTATATTTATAGCGAATTAAATTTATTACGAGAAGCCATCCGTTTAGCAGAAAGAGCAACGGCCGTACTTAAGAAAACCGGTCTACGCTGGCAACAAGCCCTTGCTCTGAAAAACCAGGGAATTGCCTACCGGCAACTCCAGAAATATGAGCTTGCTGATCAACAATTTGCCAAAGCTCGTCGGCTATTTCATGATCTAATGGCAATCCCAGCCCGGAACTCGTTAGATATAGAAAGAGCCGTCTTGGCCTTCCAGCAAAAAAAACTGCGTTCTGCCCGACAAATAGCCTTACGTATCCAAAAAGCGATTGATGAAAAACAAGCTCCGGAACTAGCTGCTCGTCTTTTTGTTTTGCTGGCACAATGCGCTATGCAAGGGATGCCAAAAAAAACACATCTAAGCGAAAAGTATATTGAAAATGCGCGGGCTCTAGCAAAAGAGCACTCTCTTCATGAGGTGCTTATTCAAGTGGATTATCTTGCCGGACAGCTAGCAGAGGAAACGCAAGATTTTGAAACCGCCAAACGATCCTATAAACAGGCAATCGAAACAGTGGAAAATATGCGCCACCATCTGTTGTTAGATGAATTTGTGTGGCGTTTCTTAGATGATAAGATGCCTATTTACCAAAGCGCCCTGCGGTTAAACCATCGCTTGTGTGTGACCGACAAGCCATCTGAGGCGTTGTTGCAGGCAGCTAACCAGGCAATAGATATTGCTCTGCCTAGCAAAACCTTCAGAATGGACAAAGGGGAACAAGACAAGCTACTTACTCAATTGAGAGGCCAATGGCATTGGTATCAAAGTGTATTAGACGGAACCGTTGCAGAATCTATTTCTAACCATCCCCAGCACAACCCTAAAATAACGCTTCGCCACAGCCGCCAAATTGAGAAAGAAATTTCAGACATACTACGGAAACGCAGAGAGAGATATGCACCAGAATATGCCAGTACGGAAGAAGCAGGTTTCTACACGACAAAAACCCGTATCGATGATGAACTTTTTAGTCAGCTACAGCAAAATGAGGTTTACCTGCAATATTATGTGGTCGATGGGCAATGCCAGGTCATTTTAATGGTTAAAGAAGGCTCCACACTTTTTAAGGACATTGCTCCAGAAAAGCATGTTCTTGATGTTTTGCGAGTTTGGCGTATGCAAACATCATTTTTTGACCAAGCCCCAAACGGCCGTTTAGCCCAACAATATCTGCAGCAAATGCACAAACTGCTGATTGCCCCAATATTACAATATTTAAAATCAAAAACAGCTATCTATCTTATTTTGCCAACAGAATGGCAAGGCCTTCCTTTTTCCGCTTTTTTTGATGGCGAACACCATCTGATTGAGAAATTCGAAATCACCTATTTGTCTGCCCTGTCCAATTATTTAAAAAGCAAAGCTGAAGGGCAAAAATTAAAGGCGGTGGCAAACCACGCTTTACTTATTGGCTATTCAGACCAGAATCGCCTTCCTTTTTCCGTGCTTGAAACACAGAAGATTAATGAAATTATAAGTTCTGAATTTCAAACAATAATGCTAAATGAAAAAGAAGCAACACGAGAAAGTTTTGAGCACGTTTGTGAACAAGCAACGCTCATTCATTTGGCCACCCATGCCGTTTACCGACCAGACAATTATCAGTTTTCCTGGTTCCGCTTGCATAACGGCCGTATCACTGTGTCCGATTTATATGAAATCACATTACCGGCAAGGCCGCTTGTCATATTAAGTGCCTGTGAAACTGGACGGGGTTATCCTATTGGCGGTGGCTTGATTGGTCTAGGACGTAGCTTTATGGCTGCCGGGGCAAGCGGCTTAGTGGTAAGCCTTTGGCGTACCCATGATCAGTTTTCACTAAAATTAATGACACAGTTTCACAAAACACACTTAAAGCGGCAAAATCCCGCAACAGCTTTGGCAACAGCCCAACGGGAAGCGATTGCCACCGGAGATCACCCTTTTTTCTGGAGTCCATTTGTATTTATTTCCGCATAAAGGAAGCCAATTGACAGCAAATAATAAATTTTGTTGTCAAATGGATAATTGTCACGTTAAATACATAAATTCACATCATAGCAAAATCGAGGAGTAAAAATGAAACATTTACGCAAAACGACACGCCTTTACCTTTTCGGAATTGTCCTTTTTCTATTTTTAACAATCTATGGATTTGAAACTGTTCTTGCCTCTGAGATTGTCATCTTTACCTTTAATCCGGCTGCAGATTCTTTTGTAGTTGATGACATGCCAGGTTCCAATCAAGGTACCGCTCCATTATTGCGTGTGCGCGGCTCCAGGATGCAATCTTATCTCCGTTTTCATGTGGATGGTTTGGTAGGCTCCGTAACAACCGCCACCCTGCAACTTTATGTCAATTCAAACAATGGTAGCGGTTATGCAATTTATTTAGTCCCTGATAATACCTGGCAAGAGGATAGTATTAATTACGCCAATGCACCTGCTTTAGGGGAGCTGATATACACATCGGAAACGGCCGTTCCCGAAACCTGGGTGGAGATTGACGTGACCCCTTATGTACAAGAGGAAGGGCACTATAATTTTGCAATTGTGGGCACAGACGATCAGCAATTAACATTTAGCAGCGATGAAGGCGACTTCCATCCCAAATTGTATATCGTCGATCCCACTGATTGTGGTGGTGTCTGTCCACCTAGAGCTACTCCTGAAGAAAACTAAAAGCATGTCTATATTCTTCTTAAACTGGCCTGAATCAGACCGGCAAGGATGCTAACAATTGACCCGTGATCATATAGGTGATCGTAAATCTGAATATCAAAGGATCTCTGAGCTTGCGGAAGCATGTCGCACTGAAACAGAACAGCATTTAGATAACGGTGCCTGCTTTGAATTGCTTCGCCAAGCATTAGAAGATGCCAATGAAGATGCCTGGCAAGCAATCCACAATCAATATAATCAGCTTGTAATGCATTGGATCCGCGAATCCACTCATTACCCGCTATCAAATGAATTTGCTGAAGATTTAGCACAAACCGCCTGGCTAAAGTTTTGGCAGCAGCTATCCAGCCAAAAACCACCTTTTTCAAGGCGATTTTCTCACATTGGTGCGGCATTAAGCTATTTGCACAAATGCGCCATCACCGCATGCTTAACCTGGCACCGAAAACGACAAATGCAGGAGCGTGTGCTGACAGAAGTGAGTAAGCAAATTAATGATGAATTTGCCATCTCTTTCATCCAGGATTATTTGCAAAAAATCGATGTGATGGAAAAGGTAGATTTGATTCGAAAATGGATCGATGAAAATATCCAGGACGATGCGGAAAGCATCGTCATTCGGTTAACCTATCAGCACCAGCTTACACCTGCCGAGATTGTTCAACAGAGACCACATTTATTTACGCAAGAACTAGATGTGTACCGAATTAAACAGCGAGTCTTAAGGCGAGCCCAGCGGGCGCTTATGGGAAATGAGTAATATGTGTCCAAATTAGCCTTCCTTTATCGTTGAATAAGATAATAGTCAGAGTCAGACACGTGTAAACCAACAGATACCGGGAAGCAGAGGTACTTATGGGAATACAAAAAAAAATAGGCGAAGATGCCTCCCGAATACTCATGGATGCCCTATTCCAGGAAGCAGAAATGCAACGCGATTGTCCTTCTCCTGACATGCTCCTGGAATACGATTCTGGTTATCTGCCCCAGCCAGCGGCGCAAAAATTAGCCATCCATTTGCTGGATTGCCCAGAATGCCAGGACGAGCTAAGACAAATCCGAAGCTTAAGTGAAATAGAAGCTCAACATTCAACTACGGTGAGTTGGTTAGATAAGCTCATTGCTGAGGGTAAGAATATTTTGCGAGCCCTGCAAACGCCAATGCAAAAGCCACAGTTTGCCCTTCGTGGTGACGATGCATCAGGAAGAATAATTTATGAATCTACGCCCTACAAATTATTTTTCACGATGCAGCAAGTTCCTGAGGACCCAACACAAGTTTTTATCGAAGGACAAGTGTGGGATGAAAACGAGCCGCTAGACCTTTCAACCACCCAGATTCAGCTGTATCAAAATGACAAGTTAATATCTGTTAGTGAGGGTGATCCGTTTGGGCTGTTTAGCTTTGAATCAATTCCCAATGGCCAGTATGGCTTGCATTTGGAACTCCCCCACCACTCGCTGATCATCGAGCACTTTGCTATTCCCTAAACGAAGTAAACAAAAGTGAAATAGACTACTTCTGAATCTAAACTTACTCGAAATCAAGATTAAAAAGGCTGCCCATGAACATGGGCAGCCTTTTTTGTTGAGCAATTTGGCCAATTTTAATAATTGATGTCCAAAAACCGTTTGGGGCGCGTTGAATAAGTAGATTTGATTTTGAACAACATGTTCTCAAATGCGATTCATAAATTAGTAGGATTAAGCCATATCCATTAGTGCCAGTCCATATCGGGGGCCAAAAACGGCCGTTTCTCCCAACTTTTGTTAAGAGAAACGGCCGTTCCATCCATCACAGTCCCAGCAACACAGCCAACAGCGGCAGGACGGTTTTTTGCGAACGGCCGTCCACATCCATTGCCGGGTTCCAGGTAGAAACGGAAACAGCCATCACCCGTTTGGTTGCCGCCAATCTTTGGAAAACTTGCTGCATGAGCGCCAGCGATGGGCCGCCTGGGGCCAGGTAATTCATGGCGGGCGCGTCAGTCGGGTCCAAAATATCGGCATCAAAATGAACGTAAAGTGGGCCATCGGGCAGTGTCATCTGCAATAAATCGGCCACATTTTGAACGTGACTGATCGACGAGTTTTGAACGGAAATCTTCTCACCCGGATCCAAATCGCGCGCATCGGTCAATATCACCTTTTCTTCCGGCAGCGGGCTTAAGCCAACGGCCGATGTCAGTGTCTGCTCCCCACGCCCCACTAGCATCGCCAGGGGCATCCCCCCTAGAAAGCCGCTGGGCGAAGTTTCCCAGGTATTAAAATCACCGTGAGCATCGAACCAGATCAGATGAGGCACAATAGCTGCCCGCTGCAAGCCGGCCAGCACCCCAATTGTGGTACAGCAATCGCCCGCGATACTGATGGGTCTTTTGCCTTGCTGCACGGCGTCGGCAACGGCCGTTGCCAGCGGCTCATGAATAGTGGCCAGACGCAACTGCTGCCCCTCCCCAACAGGGGTCGGTTTATTGAGCTGCCAGCCAGGTTTGGTCAGGGGGTCCAAGCCTGGCAAAACCTCATCAAGAAAGTAAGGGGTCAAAATAAATTGATTATGCATCGTCAATCTCCTGTGTCATCCGAACTTTGATAAAAACGATTTTGCCGTTCGATATGAGTGTAAGGCAATCATTAGGAATTTGGAACGGCCGTTTTCCGTCATGAATAAATGCTTAACTGCCCCAGCAGCTAACTTTGCAGCCGCGATAATTTAGGTATCATACCCGCAATGAAAATCCCAAAGACAGGCAGTCGTGCAAATGAATGAGACAGAAAGCCCAAT
>JBNKLQ010000053.1:0-27397 GCA_050292445.1 Promineifilaceae bacterium (SeqCode)
CCCCTTTGTCACCTCGGCGTGAGTCGAGCTGACCTTGCCCACGGTGACGCTGACGGTCTTGCCCCCCGCGAGCCGGGCGCGGTAGCCGCCCTTGCTCTCCTCGAGGGCCAGCAGCGGCAGCAGCGCGACCAGGCCCGGCAAGAACGGCTGAGCCAGCACACCAGCTTAGCGGCCGCGTGTGAGGAATTGGCCAAGAAACTGCGCCTGGCCTTGGCCTACCTGATTCTTACCCATTATGATGGGGAGCCAAACCGGGACCTGGCACATTGGGGTTTTGAACTGGTAGCTCGCACCCCGCAGCGCGATGCAGATGAGGAACGGCCGTCTATCCCGGAACCAGAGGAAACACCGCTGCCAGAAGGCGTCGAGCTGGTTTTGGGGTAAGACCTATTAGACCGGAAACCAAATGTTTTCACATTTTTACAAACTTTGCCTGTCATTCCGACCAGAGGGAGGAATCTTTCTACCTGGGCGTGGAAAGATTCCTCGTCGCTTCGCTCACTCGGAATGACATTGCATGGAAGCTTGCCCTTACAACGACACAACTTCCACACCTTCCCCCAACCCTTTAAGCAAATCGGCCGTTTTCAGCATAACGGCCGTTCCCCTTACCCCAGACCCCATCGAAATCTCTTCTTGGTCCAGCACCGATTGATCCACCAGGACGCGCACTGGCCGGGGCAGGCCAAACGGAGCCACCGCGCCCATTTCATAGCCCGTCACGCGCCGCAGTTCATCTGGTTTGGCCATCGTCAGGCGAGATTGGCCCAGCGTGCGGCGCAGCTGCTTCCAATCGATCTGCTGCGGCCCGGCCACCAGCACCATGAGGAACTCATCTGCCGCCAACCGAAAAAGCAGGCTGCGCACCACCTGCTCCGGCTGCTGGTTACGCTCGGCGGCCGCTTGCTCCAGGGAGCGTACCGGGCCGTCGTGGGTGAACAGTTCGTAGGGGATTTGTTTCTGGTCGAGTTCGCGGGTTACGGGTGTTTCCATCATATCATATGTCAGAAAAAGACTGGGCCAATTTTTTTCATGTAGACTGTATTTGTCATTCCGAGCCGCTTTTTGGCGAGGAATCTTTCTTCTTACAGCCAAAATCTGTCCAGAGCTACGAGAAAGATTTCTCACTTCGTTCGAAATGACACGTAGGATACTATCTTTTTTCAACGACAAAGGTGGGCACTGTCGAGCCGCCCCCCGCCGAAACGTTGAGCAGCGGGTCGGTGGAAAGGCGCGTCAGGCAGCCATCCACATAATCGCCATGGAAGATAAAGGGGGCGGTGTCTAACATGCGGTTGTAGATTTGCAAACGGCCGTCCACCATGCTGGGGTACGGTTCTTCAGGAATCACCACCCGCTCCTGCACAATATATGGTGCCTCCAACGCTTGCTGCACCGCCTGTTCCCAGCCGCTGGCGTTGGTTTGCCAGCCCAACACAATGCCGTGCCCCCCGTAATCGTCGTTGGGCTTCAGCACCAGCTGGTCTTTGTATTTGTGCATAAAGGGAATCAGGTCGATGGGCAGGCCGCCGTACACCGTTTTGCGTTCTTCCACGGTGCGGGTCCAGGGAATATGGTTGTGGATAACGGCCGTTTCGTCTTTATCAAACAAATGGGCATTGCGCTCATCGCCCAGCACCGCCAGGCTCATCTTTTTGTATAAAATTTTGCAGCGGAACGGATTGACCATACACACATTGCCGTCGCGCACGGCGCGCACCACTGGCTGATCCAGGCCACCCCGCTCAATCAGCTCGGTAATGAGCACCCGCTTATAAATGATGTCGATCTGGAACCCTTCGTGGTGCAGACGGCCGTTTTCATACGTCACTTCACGCGGGTCCACAATCTTGGCTTCAAACCCCTGCGAGGCAAAATATTGGGTGAACAGCTCAAACTCGCTGCGCGTGGGCACATCGTGCCAATCCAAAATGCCGATTTGGGGGCGACTGGTGCCGCCTGCCTGGCGGTAGGCGTCTAATAACACATGTAAAACGCTGTGCCGGGTGGGTAACGGCCGTACCGCATATTGGCGCAAAAATTCTCCCATCACCGGCAGGCCATAAAATACCTCGTTCAGCACATCGTTGTAGGCCGAGGCGGCAGGGACTTCTGCATTGTACTCGGTAAACTTCAGCTCGCTGTTTTCAGTGACGTAAAAGGCGTCCAGCCGGGTCAGTGGCGTATGTCCTCTGTATGTGGGATCGTGCTGGATGAGTTCTTCTTCCCAATCCAGCAAGCCAAACTGGGCACAAAACTCAGCATCTTCCACGGCCAGCTCGGAGATCTTCTCGAAGGCGCGCAGCAGGGGGCGGATCGATTTGCGCACAAAGATATATTGTTCCGGGGTTAAAAAACGGGGACGCAGCACAGTGCATAACGGCCGTTTGCCAAAAAACAAGCCCCGCTGCTTCATCTGATCATCCAGCTGCCCCTGTGTTTCCGCTGCCAACTCATCCGTCAACAAATCATGGTAGGTTCGTATTGCTTCCTTCAACGCTATTCCCTCATTCTGAAATTGTCATGCTGAGAGCCTGTACTGAGCTTGCCGAAGTATCCTCCGAAGCATCCCTATTACGCACAAACAGCGGATCGTTTTATTAACGCCACGTCTCTGCTTGATACCGTTTTGAGGGATTCTTCGCTGCGCTCAGAATGACAGGCAAACGATAAATCAAAACAGTGCATTCCAGCGCGTCTCGGCCACTGGCGGGCGCGGCTCCAGGGCCAGGCCAATGCACAGGTCGGCCATGCCTTCCACGCACCAGCGGTGGAACTCGTAGCCCAGCGAATTCACGTCCATGTCTGGGGCCGGGTTCATAAAGTCGATGGCATAAGGGATGCCATCGCGCACGGCAAATTCGCAGGTGTTCATGTCGTAGCCAAAGGCGCGGCACAGCGTCTGGCAGTCAGCCACAATCCGGTCGTACAGTTCTGGCGACAACCCATCGGGATGGCTGTACTGGCGCGTGTGGGGATCGTAGCGCATCACCAGTACGTTTTCTTGTCCCAGCACCATGCAGCGGATGTACTCATCCCAGGTGATGAACTCTTGCAGCACCATCGTCAGCAGGCCAGATTGGTCGTAGCTACGGTACAGCTCTTCCATGTTATGGCAAACGTACACCTCTTTCCAGCCGCCGCCGTGCGCATCCTTCAGAATGCAGGGGAAGCCGCCCACGTACTCAACCAACTCCTGCCAGGGCATGGGGAAGGCGAGGTTGCGCAAGCTTTTGCTGTGGTCGATGCCGGGGATGTACTCTTTGTTGGGCAAGACGGCCGTTTTCGGACTCACCAAGCCCAATTTTGTAATCAGCGAGGCGCCAAAAAATTTGTCGTCGGCCGTCCACATCAACGGGTTGTTGATCACATGCGTCCCTTGCAGCATCGCATTCTTCAGGTAAGAGCGATAGTAGGGGACCTCGTGCGAAATGCGGTCTACGATGACGGCGTATTCGCACGGTTCGTCCATTTGCGTGCCGCCGATGGTGACAAATTCGGCCGTTACGTCCTGGTTACGGCCGTTCACCTCTTCAATAAACGCTGGCGGCCAAGACCATTCCATCCCCACCATCAAACCAATCTTCTTCGTCATGCGTCCCTCTCCTTATTTTTGTGTGCGAGTTTGCCAGTGGAAGGGTTTGCCAATAAAAGCAACTTTTCACTTTTTACTCGCAGACTCGCCACTCGCTCACTCTCAGTCATGTCCCCCGATATACGTCAACAGCATCTTCTCCCAATATGGCCAATCATGGCTCCAGCCATCCCAAAGGCGCAGCGCATTGCCAATGCCCTTTTGCCACAGCGCCGTGGAAAGCTGCTCATTATTGGCCCGCAGCCCGTCATCCCGCCCCACAGCCAGAATGATGTCCAACCGGCGCAGCAGTTCCAGCCGCTCGTGGTCATGCTCATTGGGGATGTAGGCAACGGGATTGTTGGCATAAATATGCCCACCGCCGTGCCCGTCGGCCCAGCGCGAAATGTCGTAGATGCCGCTCAGGCCAATGGTGCGGCTCACCAGGTCTGGTCGTCGCAGTGCCAGGTTCACTGCATGATACGCGCCAAAGCTAGCTCCGATGGTGATCAAAAATGGGTTTTGATTCTTTTGCCAGGAAAGCGGCAGCACTTCACTAACCAGATAGTTTTCGTACTGCACCTGCCGCCATGCACGGGCACCGGGGTGCTTCCAGTAGGCATACCAGCTTTCGGCATCGACACTGTCTACACAGTAAACTTGCAGCCACCCTTCATTGATGTGATGCCCCAGCAACTGCATCATGCCCCGGTCTTCCCATTCATAAAAGCGCCCTTTGGAGGTGGGAAAGACCAACAGTCTGGCACCACTATGGCCAAATACCAGAAGCTCCATATCGCGCTCCAGCGCTGGGCTGTACCAACGATGATATTCTCGATTCATTCGGTTATCTCTTCCTAAAATAGATTGTACAGAGACCCTAGGGGCTTGCCTTCAGTCGTTAAGTTTTGCTGCTACCAAACCCTCAGGGTCTTTACGAGTCTGGGGATAGTCCCAAATTGATTTGGGAAAACTATTGTATCAATATTTTAGCAATCACCCTAAAAATGAAAATTTCAAATGATGGCAAAACGGTTTGGCAAGTAACGGGTTACTATTAGCAGTGTGAAAGGGAAACGGCCGTTTCCCTTCCCAACAACTATGTGGTAAAACGGTGAAAACCTGGAAGCAAGTAAACAAGAGGAGATCCCACCCATGAGCAAAGCAAAAGTTGCGGTTGTGGTAGACAGCACCGCTTACATTCCCCCAGCGCTGGTTGACCAATACAATATTCATGTCATTCCCCAGATTCTTAACTGGGAGGGCACCAGCCTGCGTGATGATGTAGACATTAAGCCCGATGCTTTTTACCAGCGCTTGTCTAATGCCAAAGAGATGCCCACCACCTCTCAACCATCAGCAGGCGAATTCCATGAATTTTTCTCCAAGGTAGCAGAAACGGCCGATTCCATCGTGGCCATTCTCATCTCCAAATCGCTCAGCGGCACCCAGGCTTCGGCCCAGGCTGCCGCCGACATGATGGAAGATTATCCTATTGAGATTGTCGATTCCGAGTCAGCCGCCATGGGGCTGGGCTATATGGTCCTGGCCGCCACCCGCGCCATTGAGAACGGGGCGGATTACAAAGAAGCGGCCGAAGCCGCCCGTGCCCTGGTAAAAAAGATGCGGGTGCTGTTTGTGGTAGACACGCTGGAATTTTTGCATCGCGGGGGGCGCATCGGTGGGGCGCAGCGGCTCATTGGCTCCATGCTTTCCATCAAGCCCATCCTGCATCTGGTCGATGGCAAAATCGAACCGCTGGCTTCTGTGCGCACCAAAAAGAAGGCGTTGGCCCACCTGATGGACGTGGCCAAAACAGAAATGGCGGGGCAGTCTGGCATTAAAGCGGCCGTTATTCATGCCTCCGCTGCCGCAGATGCCGAAAAACTGTACCACCAGCTTAAGCAAGCACTACAACCAGAAGAAATTCACATTGTGGAACTCAGCCCGGTGGTGGGTGCCCACGTTGGCCCCAAAGCTCTGGGCATCGTCTTCTTCGCTAACTAAGTAAGCGGCCAAAAATAACTTTCTACATTAAGTTGGTCGCTTACTGCTAAACCGTCCGCACAATTCCGCTAACTTATTTGCGGACGGTCACTAAAGCCAAAGCCTCCTGCCAGAACATTTATTTCCAGCAGGAGGCTTTTTCACTGTTTACTGGTTTACTGATTACCGATTACTGATCCGCCAGCGTCGCCGCCATATTCCCATCGACAAAATAGCTCTCACACGCCTCATCAACCAACTCTGGTGTCAGGCGGGGTGTGGTGCCATCATAGTTGCAAATGGAAATGACAGTTTTTACCAGATCGCGCGGATGCACAGCTTGCATCACCCGGCTTGGCCCTCGATACCATTTTTGCAACAAATGTACAAATGTTTTTTTATCGAATGGAACGTTGAACGCTTTACATGATTCGGTAAAAATCTGGTAGAACAGCTTCTCGCTCGGGCCGCCCACCTCTACTTTCATTTGAATACGCCGCAAAAACGCGCCGTCCACCAGCTGCATTGGGTCCAGGTTGGTAGAAAAGACAATGAATTGGCGGAAGGGAACTTCCAGACTCTGCCCCGATTGCAGCCGTAAAAAGTCAATGCCGCTCTCCAGGGGAACAATCCAACGGTTCAGCAGTTCCTGTGGGCTAATTTGCTGGCGGCCAAAGTCATCAATCAGGAACATACCGCCGTTGGCCTTGAGCTGAAGCGGTGCCTCATACACTTTGGCAATGGGCTCGTAGCGCAAATCTAAGGAGTCCATTGTCAGCTCACCACCGACCATTACGGCCGGACGTTCAAACAGCCGCCAGCGCTGATCGCACTTTGCTTTTTCGGTACGGCCGTTGTTTACGTTCAAATTGGCGGTATGAAACGCAGCTTCTTCTTGAGTAACCGGCGTATGCACCAACGGATCAAAAACCCGAATAACTTGCCCTCCCACCGTAATGGCATCGGGCAGCCAGATGGGCGAATCACGAGCAATGAGCTTGGCAATCGCCTGGGCAATCGTCGTCTTACCATTGCCGGGTGGTCCATATAAAAAGAGAGAGGAACCCGCGTTCACAGCCGGTCCCAGACGACGGTCAAAGTTATCCGGCAAAATCAAAAAGCTCAGTGCCTGCTTTACCTGTACCGGCGTAATGCGCTGCTCTCGCTTCGATTGCAGCAAAATCGCTCTGGTGTACTTTTCCAGCGAGACGGGCACGCGGCCCACATACTGGCTGCGTTCAAACGAGTCGCGGGCGCGCTTGGTACCGGCTTCGGTAAGACCGTACGTAAAACTCAAGCTACCCAGACCGCCAGCACGCACCACTTCAACCAAATGCTCTTGCTTCATCCGGGCCAGCAATTCATCTACCAAACTGGGATGAATGCCTAAAACTTCAGAAAAGCGAGCAATGTTTACATCACTTTCGTTAAAAAGCAGTCGAAAGATAATATCCTGTATTAAGCCTGACGGGACTCCCAAATCTTCCAGCTTCATGACAGGCGACAGAAGCTTCATAAGTTGGCCAGTTGACATTTGTTTTCCTGTTAGGGCGAATGGGATTGAGATTGGCGTGATGTGTGCTTCCGCGCATTCCCAATGAGCCACAATAATCTACAATTTTTTGATTAGCATGGTAGTTGGCCCTCATACCAACAGCGCATGCCTCACCGTGTTCAAGTATAAAGTGCTCTAAACAGGAATGACATAGGAAATAGGCGGGAAACGGCCGTTACTCCCCCTATTTTCCCATAAAAAAAAGAGCACCAAACAGGTGCTCCTTCTAATCAATCAGTAAAAACGTCAGATTATCAGCCGGTGGCATCACTCACAGCCACACCAGCGCTGGCCCCATTTTGTTCGGATTGGGTTTCTGCCTCGTCGGCTTCAGCCTCATCATCTCCGTTCACCTGGGACAAACGACCTTCACGAATCACAGCCACAGAGGCCACCGTGTCACCCGCACGCAAATCCATCACCCGCACGCCCTGCGTCGAGCGACCCTGCTGTGAAATGACATCGGTAGCGGTTCGTAAAATGATGCCTTTAGCCGAGATACAGGTAACTTCATCACCAGTGGCCACCACGCGGGCGCTCACAATCTTACCGGTACGTTCTGGCGTCAGCACCATCGCCCGCACCCCTTGACCATACCGGTTTTGCTGCCGGTATTCATCGAGCGGTGTGCGCTTGCCATAGCCTTTCTCAGTAATCACCAACAAATCATCGTCGGGCAGCACCACATCGGCCCCAGCCACGCGGTCCCAATCATCCAGGCGGATGGCATTGACCCCGGCAGCGTTACGCCCCATCGGGCGCACATCTTCCTCACTAAAGCGAATGCCCTTGCCCTGCTCGCTGACAATGATGAGGTCTTGTTCGCCCTCGGTCAGCTTTACCCAACCCAGGCTGTCGTCGTCATCCAAATTCACAGCGATGAGGCCACTGGGGCGCACGTTTTCAAAGACGTTCACCTCCACACGCTTGATTCGCCCTTTGCGGGTGATCATGGTGAGGTATTCGGCATCTTCAAAGCTATGAACAGGCAAAGCGGCCGTAATATTCTCTTCGGGCATCAGCGGCAAAATATTCATCAGCGACGTGCCCTTGGCCGTGCGATCCAGTTCGGGAATATTGTATGCCTTTTCGGCATACACCTTGCCCCGATCTGAGAAGAACAAAATGGTATTGAGCGATCCAGCGGCAAACAGATGCTCCAGCTGGTCTTCATCACGACGGCCCATGCCAATGAGTCCCTTGCCACCCCGCGCCTGAACGCGATAGGCAGCCACTGGCGTACGCTTCATGAAGCCGCGTCGAGTAATGGAAATGAGTACATCCTCATCCTGAATTAAATCTTCCATGTTCAGGTCGGCATCCATGCCCAGCATAATCTGCGACGATCTTTCGTCACCATATTTTTCTTTTAGCTCATTGATGTCTTCCAGAATCAAGCCCAAAATTTTCTTTTTGTCGGCCAATAAACCTTCCAGATATTCAATGTGGGCTGTTACTTCGCGGTGCTCATTTTCAATTTTTTGCCGTTCCAGAGCGGCCAGACGGCGCAGCTGCATGTCCAAAATGGCGTTGGCCTGGGCTTCAGACAGACCAAATCGCTCCATCAACTGGGCACGGGCCACGTCTGCATCTGGCGATTGGCGAATCGTTTCAATGACATCATCTAAATGCCCCAGAGCGATGAGCAGACCCGCCAAAATGTGCTGCCGCTTTTGTGCCTTGTCCAGCTCAAACTGGGTGCGCCGGGTAATCACCTCAATCCGATGCTCGATGTGGATCTGCAAAGCACGCTTGAGTGAGAGCAGCTTTGGCTGTTTATCCACCAGGGCTAGCATCTGTACGCCAAAAGTGGTTTGCAAGGCCGTGTGCTTGTAAAGTTGGTTTAGCACTTTCAGGGGCTGCGTGTGTCGTTTCAGCTCCACAATAATGGAGATGCCTCGTTTGTCAGACTCATCACGCAAATCGCTAATGTCGGTGATAACCCCTTTGTTTACCAGTTCGGCCATGCGCTCAATGAGCATGGCTTTATTTACCTGGAAGGGGATTTCAGTGATGTTGATGCGCTGACGGTCGGGATTGCGCGGCATGGGCTCAATTTCGGCTTTGGCGCGCATGACCACCCGGCCGCGCCCTGTCGCGTAGGCGCTGCGAATACCTTCGTTGCCGATAATCAGGCCACCGGTGGGGAAGTCTGGTCCCTTTACAAACTGCATCAGCTCTTCTAAGGTGACATTGTCAATGTCGTCGTACCGTTCAATGAGATAGGCAATGGCTTCGCACAGCTCGGTGAGGTTATGCGGCGGAATGTTGGTAGCCATACCTACGGCAATACCCGCCGAGCCGTTGAGCAAGAGATTGGGCAGTCGAGCAGGCAGTAGGTCTGGCTCTACTAAACTGTCGTCGAAGTTAGCGGTGAAATCAACGGTGTCTTTATCAATATCTTCGAGGAGTTCATGGGCAATGCGAGCCAGGCGCGCTTCGGTATAACGCATGGCAGCGGCGCTGTCGCCATCAACGCTACCAAAGTTACCCTGGCCATCGACCAATTCGTAGCGCATGGAAAAGTATTGAGCCATACGCACCATCGCGTCGTAAACGGCCGTATCGCTGTGTGGATGATATTTACCCAGCACTTCACCCACAATACGGGCGCTTTTGCGATGTGGTGAGTTGGCCCGTATGCCCATATCCCACATCGCATACAAAATGCGCCGGTGTACGGGCTTTAGGCCATCGCGGGCATCAGGCAAGGCACGGGCCACGATAACGCTCATGGCATAATCCAGGTAAGAATTTCTCATCTCCTGGTTAATATCAATATGGTTAACTGTTCCGATATTGTTGTCGTCCAAGGCGGAACCTCCAAAGAGGGTTTTCTAAAATAATAACAAGTTGGCTAATTGAGCAACGGGGTAATCAGGTAAGTAGACTGGTGAATCAGTTCGCTACTTAATTACCAGCCAATAACATATATTTAACTAAGCAAAACCACCAATTTCAGGGTGGTAAATTATTCCAATTTTTAGGTGCAAATCAGGTTAAATTATACCTTATTTCGGCAAATTAAACGACAAACGGCCGTTTGCCAAAAAAGCAATCTTGATGCATGATCAGGCACAATTTTCCGCACAACTCGCTTCATGTTCTTCATTACAGCCCATCACTGGAATCTTTTTACTGTTTATGCTTTTGCCTGTAGATAAGTTTTGCCTATCCTCACCAGAGGTGGCTCCTATTCTAAGAACGTCTGTCATCTTGTGTCGATGACATTTGTCATTACGGCCATCAGAATATGATAGTTATAATGAGCACGTTACATTAATCAAAAATAAGAACAACTTATACTATTATCAACTTGAAGAGGAAAACAGAGGAGGCTTTATGCAACGGAAGCAATGGTTCTTAACGATGTTGTGCATTACGGCCGTTGTCACATTTTTGGCGGCCTGTGCCGGCGAAACAGGCCCAGAAGGCCCCCAAGGTCTTTCTGGTGAGCAAGGACCGCCCGGACCAGCCGGCGCACAAGGCCCCCAGGGTGTGCCCGGACCAGCTGGATTAGACGGGCTTAGCTATACGCCTCCAACCTTCATTGGCAGTGAAGCCTGTGCTGAATGCCATCAAGATATCTATGATGTCTTTGCGAGAAGTGGTCATCCCTACAAGCTAAACCGTGTGGTGGATGGTCAACCGCCTGAGTACCCCTTTACCGAAATCCCCAGCCCGCCTGAAGGCTACACTTGGGATGATATTAGCTACGTAATCGGGGGCTATAATTGGAAAGCGCGCTTCATTGATCAAAATGGCTACATTATCACCGGGGCCGATGAAAACGCGACAACCCAATACAATTTCTTTAATCCTGAAATTGACTTGGGGGACAATTGGGTGGGATATCATGCCGGTGAAGTTGACAAACCTTATGACTGCGGTACTTGCCATACAACGGGATACAGTCCTGTTGGCAATCAGGATAGTTTGCCTGGTCTGGTAGGCACATGGGCATTTGGCGGTATTCAGTGTGAAGAGTGCCACGGAGCTGGTAGTCTGCATGCCGAGAATCCTATTACGGTACGTCCAATCGTTGACCGAGATTCGGAATCCTGCGGTAACTGCCATGTTCGTGGCGGTTCAGAACAAGTAAATGCTTCTGGTGGGTTCATTCAACATCATGAGCAATATGAAGAGCTATTCCAGAGCAAGCATATCGCGCTTGACTGCGTTGTCTGCCATGATCCTCATGCTGGCGTTATTCAGCTAAGACATGACGAAGTTCAAACCACCCGTACAACTTGCGAAAATTGCCATCTGGCTGATGCGAAATATGAAGCAGGCCACGAACGCATCAACGTTGAATGCATTGACTGCCATATGCCACGCGTAACCAAAAGCGCCTTGGGTGATGCCGAACGGTTTACAGGTGATATTCGCACGCACCTTATGCTAATCAATCCAGTCCAAATTGGTCAATTCTCTGAAGATGGCACGGTGGCCCTATCGGAGCTAGGCTTGGACTTTTCCTGCCGCAGTTGTCATAATGCTGATGGTTTTGCCTCCGTTTTAACAGATGATGAATTAATGGCAGTTGCTGTTGGGTATCATACAGAACCTGCTGCCGAACCCGTTGAAGAACCTATAGAAGAACCGTAAATAGATAATGTTTACCCAATGGAGATCTAATTGAAACTGTCATTTAGCAAACATTATATCGTTGGGGGCATTTTAACTGCACTTCTAGCCTGCTTGGTAGCAATTTATGTTCTTCCTACGCAGGCGGCAGCAGAACAGGATATTACGGCCGTTATCCAGGCACATCCATCCATTACCAAGATGAATCTGGGAGAAACGGCCGTTCTACCCCACACCCAAATCGCAGATGACACAGCTTGTCGCTTGTGCCATCAAGATACAGAACAAGAAGTCGTTTTCCCCTCTGGAGAAACGATCTCTGCTCAGGTGGATCTGGCCGTTTTGGCTGGTTCGGCCCATGGAAACATGGCGGAAGATCCACTGGCCTGTACTAGCTGTCATCAGCCCATAAACGATTACCAACAGCCGCACGCCCCTGTCACCGCCGACACGTTACGCGAATACGAACTAGAGCAGGCTACCAACTGTGAAACCTGCCACGTACAGCCTCATATAACCAGCCATCCAGGCCCTGAAGCAGAAAACCCCGTTACTTGTACCAATTGTCATAGTTCACATGATGTGCTCACGGTTGAACAGTGGCAAGCCGGGGAAGGAACGGAAGCGTGTACAGACTGTCATACGGCAGAAGAGGTGCCGTTGGTAGAAGCGGAGGCGTTAACGGCCGTAATACAGGCAGGACTTTTCACTCAACAAGTAGATAACAGCTACTGTCTGGCCTGCCACAGCCAGGAAGGACTCAGCTTCACCTTCCCCAACGGTGACGTGCTTGACCTGACGGTTGATGAACAGGCGCTGCATGATTCCGTCCACGGCGAAGCCAACTCCTGGCAGCCACTGGCCTGCACCGATTGCCATGAAGCTGATAGCTTCCCACACGAGCCAGTCACGGCCCAAAGTGAGCGAGAATATAGCTTGCAGAAATATCCGCTGTGCGGCCGCTGCCATGAAACAAATTACGATCATGCCCTTGATGATTCCCATGGAACAGCCATTGCTGAGGGAAATGCAGATGCGGCCGTTTGTACAGACTGTCATGGCAACCACGACACGCCAGTGCCCAACGAACCCCGTGAGCGCATCTCGTACACCTGTGAACAATGCCATAGCACCATTTTTGAAGAATACGCCAGCAGCGTGCATGGCGACGCCTTGCTCAGCGAAAGTAACCCAGACGTGCCCACCTGCATCAACTGCCATGCCGTACACAACATTGGCGACCCCACCACGGCGCTATTCCGCGTTCGCTCACCTGAGTTGTGTGCTGAATGCCATGCCGATGTGGAGCTAATGGAGAAGTACGAAATCTCCACCGATGTATTTGATACATACGTGGCAGATTTCCACGGCACTACCGTCACATTGTTTGAGCACCAAGACCCTGAAGCAGAAACCAACAAAGCCGTTTGCTACGATTGCCACGGCGTTCACAACATTAAAGACCCAGACGATCCAGAAGCGGGCATCAAAGCCAATTTGTTAGAGACCTGTCAGCAGTGCCATCCCGATGCCACTGCCAACTTCTCGGATAGCTGGACAAGCCATTTCAGGCCATCCCTGGAACACAATCCGCTCGTTTTCCTGATAGAGCTCTTTTATAAGATTGTTATACCGGCTACTGTGGGCTTCTTTAGCTTTATGGTTGCTACCGACATTTACCGGCGCATACGCCTGCGGTTAAGAGGGTAAAAAGATGACCAGCCAAGCACAAGAAACAGCGAAACACGAAGAAAAACAGTACCCTCGTTTTCGTACAATAGCCCGCATTGAGCACGCCATTTTGCTGGTGAGCTTCACCGTGTTGTCCATTACTGGCCTGCCGCAAAAATATGCCTTACAAAATTGGGCCGAATGGATGATCAATGCGATGGGTGGTATTGAATTAGTCCGTATCATTCATCGTTGGGCAGCTTTCCTGTTAGTAACGGGCTCTATCTATCACCTGTTTACCGCCGCTTTCCGTCTCTTCGTGAAACATGAACGAATGCGCATTATGTTAAGAAAGCAGGATTTGTTCGATCTAATACAAACGGTGAAGTACAACCTTGGCTTTACGGATGAAGCTCCCAGAATGCCAAAGTTTAACTTTGGTGAAAAAATAGAATACTGGGCCGTTGTTTGGGGCACAGCCATTATGGCTATTACCGGTTTTGTACTGTGGAATCCCATTGCGGTAACAGCCTTTTTACCTGGGCAACTTATCCCAGCAGCCAAGGCTGCCCACGGGGGTGAAGCCCTGCTTGCGGTGCTCAGTATTGTTATCTGGCATTTCTACAATGTGCTTATCAAGCATCGCAATTTCAGCATTTTCACCGGCAAACTATCACACCATCAAATGGAAGAGGAACACGCCCTGGAACTGGAACGACTGGAACAAGGCGGTGAACCGTGGCCGGGTTTGGCTTTGGAAGTTCGTAGACGACGGCTGCGGATTTTCTTTGCTGTTAGCGTGGTCGTTGGGGGCCTGCTGCTGGTTGCTGTGATTTGGGCCTTTACATTTGAGCAAACCGCCATTGAGACCATCCCACGGGTAACCCGTGAGGTATTTGTCCCATTGAGTACGCCGTCACCATAAGCTGGTCAGCCGAAAAGCTTGATCTGCCTATTAATTTTTTTTAAATCATATGGCGATGCTGGCAATTGGGTTTGGCATCGTCTGTGAGTTATTTTCAGAAAAAGTACGGTAAGGGACTTCCTTACTGTAGGTTGTTTTCTGACAAATACGTTGCAAAGGAGGTTTATATGATTCACCCAAAGTATAAAAACGTTTACGTTTTTCTTGGGCTCCTATTGTTACTGGGTCTGACAATTGTTGCCTGTAGTCAAGAACCAGAAACTGTAGAGGTGACGCGGGTTGTGGAAGTGCCTGGCGAAGCCGAAACCGTCGAAGTTCCGGTGGAAGTAGAGGTAACGCGCGTGGTGGAAGTGATGGTAGAGCCAGAAACGGCCGTATCCGTCATTCCTTTTGAAGCGCAGTGGGCTGGTTCTGGCCACGCTGACGCCAGCGCCGAAGCCTTTGTTCATTGGGATGAAGACGATCCGGCTGAAGTGTCGGCGAACTGCGCCAAATGCCACAGCACCCCTGGCTTCCTCGACTTCCTCGGAGCCGATGGTTCTGCTTTTGGCTCAGTTGAGGCTGCCGCGCCAATCGGTACCACGGTTGAGTGTGAAGCGTGTCACAATGCTGTCACGGTAGACCTGGCCAGCGTTGTCTTCCCCTCTGGAGCCGAGATTATGGGTCTGGGGCCAGAAGCACGCTGCATGCAGTGTCACCAAGGGCGTGCATCCACCGTCTCTGTGAACGATTCCATCGTCGAGGCCGGGCTAGACCCAGCAGCCGACATGGATACGGTCAGCGAGGACCTGGGCTTCACCAACATCCATTACTACGCGGCTGCAGCCACGCAGTTTGGAACTTGGGCGATGGGTGGTTATGAGTATGAAGGGCAATCGTACGATTCCAAGTTTGATCATGTGGAAGGGTACGATACCTGCGTAAGCTGCCACGATCCCCATACGTTGGAAGTTCAGTTTGATGAATGTACTGCTTGTCACACAGATCTCGAAAGCCCAGAAGATCTGGTGAACATTCGCATGCCTGGTTCTTTGGTCGATTACGATGGCGACGGCGACCTGAGCGAAGGTATCTTCTTTGAAATTGAAGACATGCGGGCAGTCCTGCTTGAGTCGATGATGATGTACGCGGCAGAAGTGAGTGGTACCCCCATCGTTTACGATGATCACAGTTATCCCTACTTCTTCATCGATAGCGATGGTAATGGCGAAGTGACTGAAGGCGAAGCAGCCTTCCCCAACGCCTACAACGCCTGGACGCCCCGTCTGGCAAAGGCTGCCTACAACTACCAGGCATCGTTGAAAGATCCGGGTCGGTATGCCCACGGTGGCAAATACATGATTCAGCTGATCTACGATTCCATTGCTGATCTGAACGAAGCTGTCTCCACGCCTGTTGATATGGATACGCTACGCCGCATTGACCACGGTCACTTTGCCGGGTCTGAGGAAGCGTTCCGTCATTGGGACGAAGATGGCGCGGTACCAGGAAGCTGCAGCAAGTGTCATTCGGCTGCGGGCCTGCCTTTGTTAGCAACGGAAGGTGTTTCCATTTCACAGCCGTTGGCCAATGGTTTGAACTGCGCCACCTGCCATAGCAGCCTGGAAACGTTTGAACTGTACACCTTTGATTCAGTTGAGTTCCCCAGTGGGGCATCGGTAACCTTCGGTGAGGGTGAAGTAGATAACACCTGCATCAACTGTCATCAAGGACGCTCTTCTACAGTTTCTGTGAACGGCGCAATTGGCGATCTCGGTGATAATGAGATTTCTGACGGCTTGCGCTTCTTGAATGTTCATTACTTTGCTGCTGGTGCAACCCTCTTTGGCACGGAAGTGCAAGGAGCGTACGAGTTTGCCGGTAATGAGTATCTGGGTCGCAACGAGCACGTTGGCGCGTTTGACAGCTGTACGGAATGCCATAACACCCATGCTTTGGAAGTGGAAGTGGCAGAATGTACGGAATGTCATGAAAACGTGGAAACGGCCGCTGATCTTCACGACATCCGTGTTAGCGAAGTTGACTTTGACGGTGACGGTGACGTAACCGAAGGTCTGGCTGGCGAGATTGACACGATGGCAGAGGCCCTGTATGCGGCCATGACGGAATATGCTACCGGTATTGGCGCGGCACCTATTGTGTATGATTCACACGCTTACCCGTACTTCTTTGACGATGCTGGTGAACGTTACGGCACCTGGTCACCCACCTTGCTACGTGCTGCATACAATTACCAATATGTGCAAAAAGACCCCGGCGCATTTGCCCACAACGGTCAGTATGTCATTCAGGTATTGTATGATACGCTGGTTGAGGTTGGTGCTGATGTTTCTGGTATGACACGGCCGTAAATCAATGAGTTTAGCGAGGGAATGATGCTGAAGCATTTTCCTAGCTAGTCCGTTCATTTTGGTTAGCAACAAAAAGGAGCAGGTTTTAAAACCTGCTCCTTTTTTATTTAAGTAATCGTTGAAGGATACGGCCGTTTAATATCTTATCCGTTCGTGAACTTCTCTCCGCACGAATTCCACTGCAATTATACGTTTCCTGTATCTACTCCTTTGGCGCTCCATTTTCTACCCATTCTCTTAATGCGTCTAACTCGTCATCAAGAACCTGGCCAAAATGGTCTGTTGAGTCTGATTGCCGCAAAATGATTAGGCTAGAGGTTGGATCACCAGGTACCACCACCGGGCCGTTCTGACCACCAACCATAAGTCCATCATAACTGCTCAGGTCCAAACTGGCTTCTGCCTGAGGGCCACTATGGCAAAAAACGCATCGCCCCTCAAACATGGCCCTGAACGTTTCCTCGTAAGTGCGAGATACACCTTCCAACAAATAGGGGCTGGTGTGCAGCAGAATGTATTGCTGGCGGTCCAACACTGGCTGTAGTTCGGGGGCATCAAAGCCAGCAAACGCCCACTCGTTGGCGTGGCAGGCAGAATTACCACAGAACGAATCATCAGCGGGCGGTGGCCCTTCCAACTCGGTGTAATCCACTCCGGGATCAGTTGGTTGGTGACAGGCACCACAGGAGGAGTCGATAACTTTACCGTGAAGCGTGATCCAGTGGCTATGGGTGTGGGACGGTGGTTCTGGCCCACGCACTAGCTCAATTTCGGTCACCAGCGATTGATTATCTGCAACCACCGGCACAGAATGGCATAGATTACATTCCAGGCGGATGCTCTCTTCACTGCCGGTGAGATGATTACCGTCATGACAGCGGAAGCAGCCTGGATTATCTTTGTGTCCCAGGTTATTGGGATGGGTATCCCAATCAATCTTCTGTTCGGGGAACACCATCTGCTGATACATTTCCTGCAGCGTACCCACTGCCTGCTGAATTTCTTCCTGCCGTTCGCCATAGATGTCAGGGTAGCGATCAGCGTAATAGGTTTCTAGAGTGGCGATATTAGCCAGCGCCGCATCGCTGTCTGGATACGATTGCTGGAGCAGGGCCACCGACTGTTCTCGAATGTCGAGCAGGGAACGGGGTAACAACCCTTTGGTCAAGGCTTGATCCACAGCTTCTGTTGGATTGGGGATGTCATGGGTGATCCGATTGTGGCAGGTGATGCAATCCATCTTCTGCAACGTGCTACCAGCCACGTCTTCTGGGGTAAAGTCGGAGGTAATATCATAATATTCCGTGACGCTGCCGTCATCATCAACTACGCGCACGTAAGGGATGTCTTGCTCTAAGAAATCAGTTGCCAGAAAATAGACTTCGTTTTCAATATGCCAGTGGATACCGCGCCCAAGTCCTTCACGCTCGGTACCGCCACCCGTTTTCAGGATCAGGTAGGTGAGTTCTGGATCAGTGCCACTCTCATTGTAATTACGAATTTCGCGCAGACTATCATCGGAGAACTTTTCGGGGTAGTGACAGCGCTCACATGAGTCCCGGGCGGGGCGCATGTTGCGCGTATGAATGGGAAATTCATACTCCTGGGTTATCGTTAAAACGACGTGGCGCAGGTCGCCCGCTTTGCGGGTGAACTGGGTGGTGAATACATCGCGCCCGATGTGGCATTCCACACACTGCACCCGGGCATGGGGCGATTGCAGGTAGGCACTGAATTGGGGTGGCATGGTATGGCAGGTAGTGCCACAAAATTCCGACGAGTTAGTGTACGTCCAGGCTTCTACACTGCCATAGATGACCCCTAAGGTAAGAACACCGGCCACGGCAAACGGCAGGATGCGGACCCAGCGTGGGCTACCTGCCGGGGGAAAGATAAACCGTTTAAAAGCTGACCAAATTTTGCGCATACGGAGCTCCTATACTGATTACAAGATACGGTTAAGTGGGATACGGCCGTTTCCTAACATATCCTATGGGCTTGACCGTTTTTAACTTTTGAGTTTCGGTAAACGGTCAAGCCTTGGGGTTCGTTTCCTCATCCAAAGTTATTTATGAACGAACCCTATGGCGTCGGCGTTGGGGTCTCTTCTCCTTCAACCGGTTCTGCTGTGGGTTCCGGCGTCGGCGTTGGCGGGTCGTGATAACCATTAGCGATAGCCGCCAGTTCTTCCAACGACTTCTCAGAGTAAAATTCGCCATTGTGGCAATGCTGGCAGGCATAAGAAAGCGTGATGTACGGCATCACTTGCGAGCCATCTTCGCTAAATTGCGGTGCGTTAGGATCAGGATTAATGGAAAATTGGTGGGCATTTACGTCCGCTGTGAACAGCGCCACGTCACCCACGGCCGATTTCGCCATCGGCGGCATGTGGCAATCTATACAATCAACGGTGGAATGTTTGGGATTGTTTTGCGTCAGTCCTTGCCAGTGACAGGTATCACAAGCTTGCATGATGCCCGCATTGGGATTTACCTCCTCATCAGCATATAAAGCGCTGGCATGAGGATCGTGGCAGGTCACGCACGAAAGGGCGAAATGTTTTGAGTTGTATAAATCTTCGTACTGCTCGTGGTGCATGGCAAACCCATCGGCCGCATCGATGATGGCTGGGTTGTCCCGAATGTGGCAGTCACCACACAATTGGGAGGAGCGATCAATTCTCATACTCACCCCATAAGGATCGTCAGCGTGCAGGCTGCCGGGGCCGTGGCAAGCTTCACATTGAACGCCAGGAAAAGCCCAGGTGCCGACAATGCCCTCTAAATTGTCCTGATGTCCTTGGGGTCGGTAACCTGTACTGTGGCAGCCACCACAATCATACGGCAGCTGTTCACCGGGGTGGTAAGGAACCCATTCGCCAGGTGTATCGAGTTCCTCATTGGGCAGGTTGTATTGTGTGGCTGCATTCGCATCGCCAGTGATGATATAACCATTCTGGTCAATAAATCGCGCTTTCCAGCCAAACCCACCAATAACGTAGCTGATATCATCCCAGGTGTATCCCTCTGGCGGATCGGGAACCCCTCCTGTCTCATCATCATAGGGAAAACTCGGGGCCTCACCATTGATTTCGGTGAGCTTGTAGGGATGTCCAGACAGCATGAAACGGGCATATTGTGAATCATGACATTCACCACACTTTTCGCTGCCCACGTACGCCTGGCTAGCTGGTGCGCCATCTTCACCGGCTGGTCCAGGCGGCCCTACCGGCCCGGCCACACCAGCTGGCCCCACCTGCCCCTCTGGACCCAGAGGCCCCCGGCAGGCAGCCAACATCAATACAAGAAAGCATACAAAAACGAACGGGAAATAGCTCTTCAAACGCATCGGTGGAATCCTCCATTGATCAACTTGATGAGAAAGCGTTGTCGGCAGTATTCACTCTTGCCAAGCGGATGTTACCCACAAAGATTCGGGGGTTTCGTGCTCTGCTAAATTATTCGGTTCGTTATTTAATCACGTTGCAAAGTTTTGCAGCGATAGTATGCTTGTTTGAGGTGGAGCAATAAGATCAAAATTTGAGGTTCTATATCTGATGAACAGACAATGCGGCCCTGGGTCATCAGTCTCTTGCTTTATTCTATCTTTACTTCTTGCCTATAATGAGAATAAGTGATTGTTATGACAGCCGCAAAGACAATTGTCACACGAATGTTGCCTAATTTGTCATGTATCTTTAACTTCCCCTAGCAAGTGCCGCATAAATGTAGAAACACCCGTTCCCAGGAAACCACCAAAGTGATTTCCTGGGAGCAAGTTGCTTATTTTAAGGCGTTGCGGTGGGCGTAGGCGACGGTATAGGTGTTTCGCTAGGAATTGGTGTGGCTGTAGGTACGGCCGTTTCCTCAATTTCACCCGTAGCGGTGGGCGATGGAGTCGCTTCAACAATTTCTGCTTCTGGCACTGGTCCGCTCAACAGCAAAGTTAGCTCCCGGCTGGCGGCTTCTAAATCCTGAGCCACCGTGGGCAGATCAGTGTCAAAACCAGCAGCGGCCAGGTCCAAGCGGGTTTGCAGGCGAGCCAAGGCGTCTGCTGTGGGGCTGTCTGTCTCGGCAACCAGCGTGTTAGACAAGGTGATTGCCTGGGTTACGGCCGTTTCTGCCGAGGTCGCGTCGCCATCAATCAGCGCCAGCCGCGCATTGGTAAGAACTCCCCACAATTGTAGCAATGTAAGCGTTTGTTGAAGATCGGTAGTTTCCCCATCACGCGCTGCGGCGGTCACGGTATTAAGTTCCGTGATGGTTTCATCCAACGCACCTAACTGTAAGCGCAAGCGGTCTACATCCCCGCCCAACTCATCAATGCGTCCACCGTTACTGTTGAGATCGCTTTGCAAGGCCACCAGCGCTTCTTGTACGCTTTCCAGTTCATCAGTCAGGTCACCGTTTTGGGCAACAGCGGTAGCCAGTTCAGTTTCTATCGTGTTGAGCTGGTCGGTTTGAACGGCCGTATCCTCCCCCTGCGCTGTTTGCAATGCTTCTAATTGTTCAGTAAGCAAGGCCAGCTCATTTTCCAGCTGACTAATCTGCACGGCTTGCTCTGGATTCCCCTCAGCAAATTCCGAATTCACCAAATCGCGCAGGGAATTCAAATTTTGCTCGTTGGCATCTATACGCATGGCCAGGCTGTTGTCAGATCGCTGGATTTCCTGCACGCCCCAATAACCTGCGTACCCTAGCCCGCCCAGTATGGCGGCAACCAGAACGACAATCAGTAAAATAATAAAGGTGGTGCGTATGATCCACCATAGCCGACCACCGGCACTGCGTGGTTGATTGGTTGTCATTTTCAACTCCTCGTTTGTGGTCATGTAATAACCTTTTGTAACTCAGACCAGAGATTAGTGGGCTTCCACTATTGTTTTACGAACACATTTACCTACGGTTGCGGTGCTGGTGTGTTGGTAGGAAATGTAAAGGGTGTGGCTGTAGGCTGCGGCGTACGCGTGGGCGGAACCGTCGTCGCTGATGGTGTGGGCGAAACGGTGTTAAAAGGCGTTGGTGTTGGTGTGGGCGAAACAGTTTCTTCCGCTGGCGCAGGCGTTGACGTTGGTGTTGCCGTACCTCCCTCCAAATCATCCAACAGCAGACGCAAACCATCTAAAAAACCAGAAAATGTGTCGGCTGCGCCTGCCACATCCTCTATGCGCTGCTCCAAATCACCGGAGCGTGTGGCCAGATTGTCCATACGGGCTTCATTGTTACTCAGTTCTTCGTTAATCGCTTCATTGGCGGTGGCAAAATCGGTTTGCAATGATTGATTGGCCGTGGCCTCTTGGGTGGCGGCCAGGCTCACGCGGGTAGAAAGCTGATTAAGCTCGTTGGTGCGTGAGATAATTTCTGTGTCCAATTGCTGCCGAATTTCGCTGTCGTTGGCAGCAAAGTTGAGGCTGCCCTGGTTCAAAGCCGCCAGGATTGCCAGCGTGAGCACAGCTCCCAAAATGGCACCAAACGTGGCACCCAGCAAAGTATTGAGGCAGCCGCGCCGCTGTGCCTTGGCTTCCCATTCAGCAGAAGGTTGTGTAGGAGCCACCGCAAACAAATCTGGCTCTGGCATAGTCTGTTCCATCGGTTCAGCCAGAGGCAGGTCTTCAATCTGGGGAGAATCTGTGGGCGGAACGGCCGTTTCTTCCTCATCTTCCTCAACCGCATCAGCTGCTTCTTCGGCAACGGGTTCCATATCTACTGGCTCAGCAGGTGTGGGTTCGGCTGCTAAAACGTCTTCAGCTTCCGAGTCATCTTCTGGCAATTCAGCAGCAAGCAGTGCTTCTGGTTGGTCCGGTGCTTCCAATAAGATGACTTCTTCGGGGGCATCCAGCAGGAGCGTATCTTCTGGTTCGTCAAGATCGAGGGGAACGGCCGTTCCCCCTAAATCAGGCTGCACCGTAACCAATTCCTCAAAATCACGCACCATCTTTTCAGAGATGCCAGGCACGGCCGCCAGCTCAATCACCTCCTCAAACGGATGCACCGTTTCACGATATTCAATGATTCGCTCGGCCAAAGCTGGGCCAATGCCTGAGATCGTGGTCAGTGTGGCCAAATCGGCCGTATTGATATCAATCTTTTCACTCATCTTTTGCTCCTCTAAAAATTAGCCGCAGAGAGCGCGGAAAACGCAAGGTATTTTGATTGCAAATTTCAGGCTAGCGCACTTTCTTCACCCGAGTCCCGAACAAACAGGCAAGAGCCATCAACCATCGCCACAATTTCCTGGCAAAATGTAAGTTGAGCCGGATTGGGCAGGCCAAAGATTGCCAGGTCCGCCCGACGGACCTGATGTAGCGCTTCGGCAAACGGGGCTTGTACCACCGTCACTATCGTATTTTTGGGCAGCCGGGCCAAATCAGCCAACTCCCGCAAGAAAGTCTCTGCCGGTTCCAGGTCCTGATCTTCGGCAATGGCCAGGCACACATTTATTTTACCAGACCAGTTTTTAGTTAGCTGATAGGCTAACAGCAAGGCAAGGTCCGAATTACTCCATTGTAAATCAACTTGCCAATCGTCGCCCCGATGAGAAATCCAAACATTGATCAGATGCTGTCGCCCCAGATCACGCACGGTATGGCGCGCCAGGAGAACGATGCCCATGTTGTAAGCGGCCGTTTTGTCCACCAACTGCTGCAATGCAGACAAATCTGACTCCGCCCGCAAATTCAAAAACAGCAAATTAGGCCTAAAAAACGTGCTGCGCAAAATCTGGGTCGCCACGCGCACGCCATTTACCATATCCGCCTCTTCCAAAAGGGTGGTACGAGCAAAAATACCCTCATCAGAAAAAGAGTTTGTCAGATCAGTTAATCCTTTCAGCGCCGAATCATCACCCTCAGGATAAATCCCCAACGCGTGAATGGCCCCCTGGGGTTTGGCCAGCGCCCGCAAAAAACGGTAGCTGCCGGTTAGCTCCTGGGTTTTCACAATGGGTGCCAGCACAAATGGCTTCCAGGTACGTTTTACCGCTGGAGGCAAATGGCTCACCCGCGTTGCCGCCCATTCTGCCAACGACAAAAACATGCCGCTGCGCACGTCGCTGGGCAAATATTCCAGGTTGCGCCGCATCAGATACCCATAAACCAACAGCACCACCACCAGAGCCACCAGACTAAAGACAGGATTGATTAAAAACATCACAAAGAGACAGCCAACTACGCCAATGAGAGGGACAACCCGCGACACACGAAACGTAGGCCGAAAGCTGACGGTGCTCAACATCTGCTCAATGAGCACCACCAAATTGAGCATACCATAGGTGATTAAGAAGAACATGGTAATGATGCTGGCCACGGCATTTAAACCACCACCACTGGCCAGGGCAATGAGCAAGGTGATGAGACCAATCACGCCTGTAGCATAGAGCGCTTGACGCGGTTCACCCTGCTCAGTTTCCTGAGCGAGGTAGTCACTAAAAGGCAAAATGTTGTGCTGCGCCAACGCCTGCATCACACGCGGGGCAGCGACCAGTGATCCCAGAGCAGAAGAAAAAGTAGCGCCCAACATGCCAGCCAAAATTGTCCAGCCCCAAAAGGCTTTGTCCACCAAGATGGTGCTGTTGGTTAACAGATCGGTAACGGAGGCGGCCCGAGAAAGCCAGTAGGTGAGCAGCAGATAGACAACGAGCGTCAGGCCAATGGCACTCATGGTTCCCAGGGGAATACTGCGGCGCGGCTCGCGCAGGGAACCGCTGAGGCTGATCCCCACCATGATGCCCGTAACCGCCGGGAAGAAAATAGCAAACGCCTCCCAAAAATTCCAATCAGAAAAGCTACCCCAGAGAACGGCCGTTTCCGTCAAGCCCGTTCGCCCCGCAATAGGGAAACTAGCCAGAAAAACAGAAAACAGCGACAAACCCACAATGCCCAAAATAAGATATTGAATACGCGCGGCAAATTGAGCACTCACGTAAGCAATGCCATAAACCAGCACAAAGGTAAGCAACGAAACAAGAAAAATAGGGTGTGTAGGAAAAATGCGTAGCCACGCCTCGGCAAAGGCCAGCACATAAAGCGCCACCGAAATGCCCTGGGCAATAAAAAGCGGAATGCCCACGCTGCCGCCCACTTCCAGACCTAACGACTGGGAAATGATGGCAAACGCTCCCCCAGCGCCAACACGCGTGTTGGTGACAACGGAAGACACCGCCAAACCAGTGGAAATAGTAATGACATGCGCCAGCAAAATGATGAGAATGGTTCCCAACAATCCGGCATTGCCCACCACCTGACCCAACCTCAGGTACATGATGGCACCCAAAATGGTTAAAACCGTGGGTGTAAACACACCGGGAAAAGTGCCAAATTTACCGTCTCCTGGCGAATCTTCTCCTCGATTGAACCAAGCCGAAACTGTCGTTTGCAATTGATCCAACACATTTGCCTCCAATTAATTTTATCAACGTGACTTTCTAAATTGTATCATGTTGGGCAATTTATGGATCGTTTGCCGGGCAGGCAGCAATGGTGATTGGCCAGGCATCCTCTGGCAACGCCTGGCCTGCCGCGTTGGTAGCTGGACTGCGCGTACCGCTAGCAAAATCGTACACGCCGATGAGTACAGTGCTGGGGACGGCCGTTTCCCCAGCAGGCAGCGTCACTTCACGTAAATCGTGCAAAAAATCGTCTGGCGTGGCGGCCAACAAGCGAGGACGAATACCCAACGGCGGGCCATCTGCTTGCGCCAGAAGACGGCCGTTTTCAGCCAAAATTTGTACAAAAACCGAAGTCGTATCAGGAATTATGTCTTGGGCAGGCTGCCAACCTAGCGAGACCCTGACCTGATCATCACATAGCTGAGCGGTAGCTCCAGTCAGGTTGTAGTGACCAAATTGGGCGATAGGATTTGGGGGCGCGATGGGTGGAAGGGCCATTGGGGGCAGCACATACCCTGTGTGCCGGGTCTGCGGTCCGCTCGGCAAAAAATAGGTGATGAAAAAGTAGCGCGGCTGATCACTGAAGGCCGTCGGCCACTCGTCCTGAGCCTGAATGCCGTAGGCATACGCCTGGCTACTTTGCAATTCTGGCAAGTTTACAGCCCACGTTTCATGCACCCCTGGCACGTTGGCCGAGGTTAATTCCCCCACAAACAGATAATCGCCCAGCATAGTCACGAACTCCACACCGACGGCGTAGGTGTTGGGCAGTACATCCAACCACTGCGGCAAATTAATCAACAATATTTCGGCATCATTGGGAATATGGGCTTGCTGCATAACCGACACGGGTTGAGTGAGTTGCACATATTCATCTAGCTTGGTTTGCACAAATTGACCGCTGGTAACGAGGATGAAAAGGAGAACGGCCGTTCCCACCACCAACCGAACCCAACCACCAGTTCGCTCACGCCCACGCCAGATGCCATCTAGCAAAAGCGCCCACAGCAGCGACACGCCCACACTGCCCAAATACAGCAGGCGCGGCCCGCGCAACAAATAATCCGTAGCCAAGGTCAACCCAAGCAGCACACTGGTCCCGGCCCACCAGCCCCAGGCCAGCAGCAGCGGCTTGCGCCAGTTCGGTCGCTGCCAGGCCAGCCAACCAGTGGCTGCAACAACCAGACCTCCGCTAACGAGCGTCACCCACACGCCGCCCACATTGGGCAGCAAATGGGCAAACCAGGCTAAAGGGAAAACGGCCGCTTGCAGCAAATACAAAAAGTTCAGCCACAAACTGGTACCGGTCACCTCCACCTGTGGGGCGCGGCTAATGGGTAAAAATTGATAGATAACCAGATAGGCAACGCCAGCCAGCAGAAAGTGGAGCCAGGGCAACCGCAGCAGGGCACGCCAATCCTTCTGGCGCAGATGGATTAGCCACTGCCCAAGCGCCGCTGGTTGGCGGTTAAGGTGGATCAGCGCAGCGAAGCCGCCAAAAAGCACCGCTGTCTCATGCGTCAGCACCATCACCCCAAACAAAACCCAGGTGATGAGCCACCATTTGCGCGGGTTGGGGTGGGATACGCCCGTTACATACCCATGCAGCCCCAACAGCACCAATCCCGTCATGGCCGGATGCACATTGTGGCCATACACCGTGACTGCCTGGTAGGAAAACGGAAACACCGCAAAAATGGCCCCCGCTACCGCCGCCCGCCGCCAATCAGGCCACAGCCGCCAGCTCAACCAGACCAGCAAACCGGCATTAGCTGCGTGCTGTAGCACATTGTTGCCGTGCAGCAGCCAGGCCGGATAGCCATCAAATAACTGATTTATGACTAGCATGGGGAAAAATGTCATCGGCCGGTAAAAGCCAAATGCTTCGGTAGGCAGCCAGACGGAACGCCATGTTAGGCCACCAACAATGCGAATGTGCAGCAGCGTGTCGTAAATGAGCGGCAGCCGCAGCGTGCGCCAATACAGCCAACCCGCCAGCAGCATCACGCCCAGCCCGCTGAACAGAAACAACCTTTTCTCGGAAAATCGCAGCATCTTTCTCCCAGGTAAAGAAAATGGCTTCGGGCAGCAGCCTGAAGCCATCGTATTATACCGGCGAGTCCAATGAAAACACGAACCGCAGAGGCGCGGAGAGCGCAAAGACTTAAAAAATCTCTGCGCCCTCCGCGCCTCTGCGGTAAATTTCGCTACTTAAAATTGCGCTTCCTTAATTGCTCAAAGAGGCAGCCGCGAAGGTCACATGGAATGGCTGACAGTAAATCACCACACTTTGGTATTCGCTTACATCAAGATCGGCGGGGAGTTCGTAGTTTTGATTGCCCACATTTCCCTTCAAAGAGCCA
>JBNKLQ010000054.1:0-27022 GCA_050292445.1 Promineifilaceae bacterium (SeqCode)
ACGTAAATTTGCGGGAATTTCCGACAATTCCTCGTTCACATGAATACATCCAAACGGCTAACTGGTTGAGTTGCCCCCTTCATTGGCTTATACTGTGAGGCAGATCTCGACCAAACCCATATCACATATAAAAGGAGCGTGTTGTGACCACACCGTTACGAATTGCGACATTTAATCTGGAAAATTTGGATGACAAGCCGGGGAAACGGCCGTCTCTCTCGGAACGTATTGCCGTGCTGCGGCCCCAACTGCTGCGGCTGCGGGCTGATGTCATTTGCTTTCAGGAAGTGCATGGGCAGGAGTTTCCTGGCGAACCGCGCAAGTTGGATGCGCTTAATCAACTGCTGGCGGAGACGCCTTACGAATGGTTCTATACCGCCCACACCAAAACCACCAAGGGTGAGGCGTACGATGTGCGCAATCTTGTGGTCGCCAGCCGCTACCCCATCCGCGATGTACAGCAAATCAAGCATCAATATGCCCCCAAGCCCAGCTACCGCAAAGTAACGGCCGATCCGGCAGAGCCAGCCGCCAAGGATATTAGCTGGGAACGGCCGATTCTCTACGTAACAATTGACTTAGGCGCGGGCCGGATGCTTCACCTGCTCAATGTACATCTGAAATCAAAATTGCCATCTAACGTTGAAGGCCAAAAGATCAACAATTATACCTGGCGCACCATGGCAGGCTGGGCAGAAGGCAGCTTCATCTCCGCCATGAAGCGTGTGGGGCAAGCGCTGGAGCTGCGCGTACTCATCGACGATATTTTTGACAAGCTGGACGTGAGCGGCGAGCCAAAATACATTGTCGCCTGCGGTGATTTCAACGCCGATGTGAGCGAAGTGCCGTTGCAAGCCATCCTGGGGCCAGTGGAGGAAACAGGCAATACGGGCCTCATTGAACGGGTCATGGTCCCTTGTGAAGAATCAGTGCCAGAAACATCTCGCTTCTCGCTGCTGCACCTGGGCAAAAAAGAGATGCTGGACCACATTCTGGCCACGCGGCAGCTGCTCACCTACTATCGCGGCACACAAATCCACAACGAGGTGCTGCACGACGAATCTGGCGCATTCCGCACCGACGACAAATTCCCCGAATCGGATCACGCACCGATTGTGGCGGAGTTTATTTTGCCTTAGGTAACGGCCGTTTCGCCCAGGGGCGTGTCAATGCAGTCATAATCATACTCACCCTCACATATGGAGCGGGTAATGGATACGGCCGTTGCCGTCGATTACGAGGAGTAACATGATTCACCAATCCCCAGACAAAAACCCGGACAAAGGCTGGTTTGCAGGGCCGTGGAATTCGACCGTGCCCATCCCGGTGGGCTACGCCAACACAGGCATTGATTTGCTGCACACTCACGCCCAGATGTTTGAAATTTATTTGGTGGCACGTGGGACAAGTACGGCCGTTGTCAATCAACAAACTATCCAACTGAAAGCAGGCGATATGCTCGTTGTCGAGCCGGGCGAACCCCACACCTTTAGCCACAGCTCAGACGATTATTTCCACTTTGTCATCCAAACGCCGTTCATTCCTGGCGATAAAGTCCAAGAAGATGACAAGAAATAGGACGCTGATTTTCCTGATAAGCCTGATCAGGATGCATAAAATCAGGGTAATCAGGCAAATCTGCGTCCAATTCATATGAGGCAAAATGCAGTTTACTACACTCTTGTTTGATTTAGACGGCACACTTACAGACCCGAAGGTGGGCATTACGGAATCGATTCGGTATGCGTTGGCTAAGCTGGAACGGCCGTATCCTCCCGACGCCTCTCTAGACTGGTGCATTGGTCCGCCACTGCAAGAATCGTTTGCCAAGCTGCTGCAAAATGACGATCCACAGCTAGGCCAGGAAGCGCTGCGCCTATTCCGCGAACGCTTTAGCACCGTAGGTCTATTCGAGAACGTGCCTTACCCCACCATCTCTGGTGTGCTCAGCACTTTACAAGCAGCTGGCTTAAACCTGTTCATTGCAACCTCCAAACCAGCTGTCTATGCGCAACAGATTGTCGAACATTTTGAACTGGCGCACTATTTTAAGGTGGTATATGGCAGTGAGTTGAACGGCCGTTTCACCCACAAAAATGAACTTATCCGCCACATCTTGCAGCAAGAAAAACTCGACCCCCAACATACCCTCATGATTGGCGACCGGGAACACGACATCCTGGGTGCCAAAGCCAACGACGTGGCCGCGGCAGGCGTTACCTGGGGCTACGGCTCTCCAGAGGAACTCAGCGCCGCAGGGGCGAGCACCCTCCTCCACCGGCCCGCCGATCTTTTGCATTTCTTAAACCTCGCTTGATGTTGCCAGCCCATTCACAAACTTTTCGCTACAATCAGCCACAGTTTCATTCAACAATTTCCCCGGAAACGACATCGCAAAGTTGTTTTTACCGGGTCTTTGGGAATTGATGAGGGCAACGGCAAATGTGGGTCGGATTGGCAATCCGACTTACGCAAATGTGCTGTTCACCCTGCGAAATCCTAAAGAGCCTTTTCACCTGAACAATTTTCGGAGAAATGCCATTTAAAGGAGTTTTTATGAAAGTTGCTTACGTTTTTGCCACCTCTGGCCACACGGCCAGCTACAAATTAGGCAAGATGATCCTGCCACAACTAGAAGCGGGCACCCACGGTGTCGATGTCATCGGTATGTTCTTTTTTGATGACAACAACTATGTGCTACGCAAGGGTGACCCTATCGGCGAGCGGCTGGCCAAAATTGCCGCCGACACCGGCATGATGCTGATGATGTGTGACCAGTGCGCCCTGGAGCGCGGTCTGGCCGAAGGCGAAGCAGGCAACTGCAAGCCATCCGGCACGGTCGATGGGGTGATGGTGGGCTGCTTCCCCGATTTGTACGGCGCGCTGGCAGGCAGCCCGCCGGATCAGGTAATCACACTTTAGCGCCAGAGCTTTTATGGGATAACAGGTGGCTATTTCACCTAAAAATCAAAAGACCCTGAGCGGTTGGCCCAGGGTCTTTTGTTTTGTCTAGATGAATTGTGGTTTATGGCCCAGAAAAAGAAGCTTCGGGATCGAAGCGCTCAAAATAATGATTGGGATCAGAGGTGTGTGACCAGACCCATAAATCATTGGGGGCACCCGCTGACCAATTGAAGACCCATTCGGCATCACGGGGAGGCATGTTGACGCAGCCGTGGCTGTGCTTGTAGCCAAACCGATCGTGCCAAAAGGCACCATGCAGGGCGATGTCATTGTCAAAGAACATGGTGTGGGGGACGTCTTCGATAAAGTAGTAGTCGATTTTCCCTTCAGCGCCAGACATCTTGGTTTTGAGATGGCGATCCCACACCTGGAATAATCCTTCATGCGTGGGCCAGCGATTCAGGCCACTGGAAATTAGTCCAGCATACACCATGCGGTCACCAATGTAGGCAGCAAAGCTCTGCTCGTATAAATCAATTTCTACCCAGTATTCATTTGCTCCCACTCCCTCGGGGCGCGGGTTGGCGTCGATGAGGCTGACGTAGGTTTGGCGCATCCAGCGCCCGCCGCCGATGTTGTACCAAATCCAGCCATCGTCAGCGGTGACGGCGTCGTATACTTCAAAGAAGGTGTAGCGCGGCAGCTTGACGTTTTCTGGCGCAGGCTCGGCCCCTGGCTCGTTGCTGTACCAGTAATCCACGATCATCCAGCCAAACGGCCGTTCTGGCTGTGACTTAATTTCAATCCCCGTAAATTCAGAGGATTCCACCAGGGTTAAATCAGAGGCACGCACATATTCGCCGTAGTTGATGACATACCACAGGGTGCCTTCCCCCTCAACTGCGCCTTGAACAGTCGCATACAAAAAGCCGTCGCCCACATTGCGCACAATGCCGCTGCCGCTGCTGGGTCCGGCGTAAACATTGATGTTATCGTGCAGACGGGCGTACGTTTGGTAAGGCAAAAAGCTATCGGCAAAAGGTTGTGGCTTAGAGAAAACCGGCTGGGGTGGTTCCGCATCACACACATGGCCAATCTCATCCGACTGGATGAAGCATTTGGCGGCTACGGCCGTATCGGGCCAGGCCATAAAAACGGTGGTGATAACCAACAGAGGGAGGCTCCAGCGAAAAAATCGGCTCATAAGTTGGTGAATGCTCCTTAACCTAAAAGTTTCAACGCAAAGGCTGCGTTTGTTTGTTTAATTATAGGTAATCTATGGAAAATTGGCGATACGGCCGTTCCACGATCCACCTACGAATGCAGCTCACATAGTAGCATGAACCAAAAATGAGACACAAGTAGAAATCTTACCAACAATAAAAACCTAATAATGGTTTAAGTTTCCTGATCACACCGCTGCCAGCAAACGGCCGCAACCGCCACAGTACACTTTGTGGCCCTCATCTACTTCCTTTACCTTATTGGCGGAGACGGTCGTTTGGCAGCCCAGACACATGTTTACCCGCAAGCCAGCCACGGCCAACCCATGACGCTGCTGGCGCAACTCATCATATTCTCTTAAAGAAGCGGCATCAATCTTGGCGGCTCTGGTTTTACGTGTTTGCATAAGTTTGTGCAAGTTGAGGGCTAATTCGTTTTGCTCGGTTTTGAGGTGGGCACTTTGGGCTTCCCATTGGGTAACGGCCGTTTCCAGTTCGCTATCTGCGGCCGTTTTCTCCTTTTCGGCATCTTCCACCATCACCAACGCCTCCACGATTGCATCTTCCAAGACTGCTTTGCGTCGCGCCAACGCCTCAATTTCCTGCTGCAAATCAGCCAGTTCCTTGGGGTTGGTCACTTTGCCAGAGTACAGCCGATCCTCAGAATTTTTGGCTTTGGTGTTGATGCTGCCCACCTCCAAGGTTAAATCCTGATGTTTGCTCTGCCATGTTTGCAGCTCGATTGCGGCCGTTTCCGCCCGTTTTCGCGTCGCCAGCATGGCGGGGGTCTCTTTTTGTGCCTTGAGCACCTCGCCCAGACGTTTCTTCTTCTCATCAATTTCGGTATCAAGTTTTTGTAGCTGTAAAAGTTGGTGAATGTGTGTCATATGTTCGCACCCAGAATATTTAGAGGATTTAGTTGTTGATTGTAACATAAAGCCCCTCGCCAGCCATCCAATCCTTTTGCGGTATAATCGGCCTCTATGTTGGATAAAATATTTGAAATTGGCGAACGGCCGTACAGTGAAGACGATGCCGAATGGGATGCTTTTGTAGCCAACCACCCACACGGCAGCATTTTGCAAACCACCAACTGGGCCAGGCTCAAAAACCGATTTGGTTGGACCTCGCACCGCGTTTGGCTGCGCAAGGATGGCCAGCTGGTAGCCGGTGCCCAAATTTTGTACCGGGCGGCGGCTGTCGGGCTAGTGAAGATGGCCTATATCCCCCATGGGCCCCTGGTTAATTGGGACGATGAGGAACAGGTCACCATTTTGCTCAACCAGATCGACCACTCTGTTTATGAACGGGGGGCCAGCATCCTGAAGATGGAGCCGCTGCTGTGGCAAAGCGAAGCAACGACCGCCAAGTGGCAGACCATTTGCCAGCAGCATACCCTGCTGCCCAACACAGATACCATCCAGCCGCCCAACACCATTTTGGTTGATTTACGGCCGTCTCCCGACGAAATTCTGGCGGCGATGAAACAAAAAACCCGCTACAATATCCGTTTGGCGGCCAAAAAAGATGTCACGGTGCGGCAAGGCAGTCTAAAAGATATTGCCATCTTTAACAAGCTCATGCGTGAGACCGGCGAGCGTGATGCGTTTGGCGTACACACGCCCATGTATTACCATGCCGCTTTTGAAATTTTTGAACCCAACAATCAGGTAGCGCTCTTTTTGGCTGAATATGAGGAACGGCCGTTAGCTGGCGTGATGGTCTTTGTGCTGGGGAATACGGCCGCTTACCTGTATGGCGCATCTAGCAATGAAGAACGGCAGCGCATGCCCACCTACGCTGTGCAGTGGGCGGCAATGGAATGGGCCAAAGCCCAGGGCTGCCACTGGTACGATCTTTGGGGTGTGCCCGATGCGCCCGAAGATGAGCTGGAAGCCAACTTCACCGACCGTCACGATGGTCTGTGGGGTGTTTACCGCTTCAAGCGAGGCTTCGGCGGCCAAACCCGACGAACCATCGGGGCAACTGACCGCATTTACAACAAACTCGTCTATAAACTTTACCAATGGCGCAGATCGCGGTGAACAGTAATCAGTAAATCAGTGTTCAGTATTCAGTAAAAACGCACTGATTACTAACTTACTGATTACTGACTTACTGAAAACTGGCCACTGTTTTTCAAAAAAATGACAACAACTCAAAGCGAGCCCACCTACCGGGCTTCTACGTTTAAGCTGGAAAAATCGAAGACAGCCTGGCAGCAGGCATTGGCCAAGATGCCCAACGGACATGCCCTGCAAAGCTGGGCCTGGGCCGAGCAAAAATCACGCTGGGGCTGGACCCCCATTCCGCTGACGCTCACCATTAGCGAAAGCAGTTGGGAACCGCTGGCTACAGCGATGGTGCTCAAGCGCAAAATTCCGCACACCCCGTTTTGCATTTTGTACGTGCCCAAAGGACCAACCTTGAACTACAAAGATGGCGCACTGCGGCGTGTCGTCCTGGCTGAGCTGGAAAATATCGCCCGGCGCGAACGGGCTATCTTTATCAAGATCGATCCAGAAGTGGTAAAAAGCTGGGGAGATGAGGTAGAACGGCCGTCTCCCCTCGGCAGCAAATTCACCCAAGAACTTAAAGATCGGGGCTGGCGTTTTTCTGACGAACAAATTCAGTTCCGCAACACGGTGGAGTTGGACCTGACCGAATCCGAAGAGAATTTGTTGGCGGCCATGAAATCCAAAACCCGCTACAATATTCGGCTGGCTGGCCGCAAAGGCATTGTGATTCGCTCTGGCACAGAGGTGGATTTTCCCACGATGGCTGAGATGTATGCTGAAACGGCCGCACGGGATGGTTTTGGGATACGGCCGTCGGCCTACTACCTCGATGCCTGGCAAAGTTTTCATCAGGCGGGCATGGGCCATTTGTTAATCGCTGAATATGAAGGTGAACCGATTGCGGCCGTTTATTTGGTGCAGTTTGGTGACCGCGTCATTTATATGTACGGCGCGTCCACCGACAAGGAGCGCCAGCGTATGCCCAACTATTTGCTGCAATGGGAAGCCATTCGCTGGGGCAAAGCGCAGGGCTGTAAAGTGTACGACTTTTGGGGTGCGCCAGATGAGTTTGTGGAAAGCGACCGCCTGTGGGGTGTCTGGCGCTTTAAGGCAGGTTTTAACGGACAGGTGGTGCGGCACATCGGCGCGTGGGATTTTGTGGTACGGCCGTTGCTCTACCATCTCTACACTGTCGTTCTGCCCAAATACCTCAACTTCTTACGCAATAGAAATCAAGATTAATCAGAAATTATTTTTAGGAGACTCAATATTATGAATCGAACAATCGTCATCCTGGAGGGGGACCAAACCGGACAGGAACTGCTAGAGGAAGCCGTCCGCGTCCTGGAACCGGGAACTATTCGCATGGACCTGGACTTTGTCCGCTACGACCTCAGCCTGGAGAACCGGCGCACTACCAAAAACAAGGTGGTGTATGACGCGGGCAAAGCCATTCGGCAGCATCGCCTGGCACTGAAAGCGGCCACCGTCACGCCGGAACAAAAGGGAGACGTCGGTAGCCCCAACCGCATTCTGCGTGAAGAAATGGACGCAGAAGTTATTTTACGCACCGGGCGGCGCATCCCTGGCGTGCGCCCCATTGCTGGGGTGTATGCGCCCATCAGTGTGGTCCGCATGGCCCGCGACGACGCCTACGGAGCCAAGGAGTGGCGCGAAGGCGAGGAAGGTGCGTCTGATGAGGTAGCTTTCCGCACTGAAAAAGTATCGCGCCGCGTTTGCCGCGCCGTAGCGGAATACGCTTTCCACCACGCCCGCAATACGGGAGCCAAAGTGTTTGGCGGTCCCAAATTTACCGTTAGCCCAGTGTATGAAGGCATGTTCAAAGAAGAGATGGACGCCACCGCCCAAAAATTCCCTAACGTACGTTATGAGCCACAGCTCATCGATGCCACTTTTGCTCTGCTGTTGGCCACCACTGGTGAACCGCTGGTCATTCCCAGTTTGAACCGTGACGGCGATTTGTTGTCCGATATGGTTTTACAAATGTTTGGCTCCATTGCTGGCTCAGAATCGATGGTGATTTCGGTAGATAGTGAGGGAGAAGTGGATTGCATCATGGCAGAAGCTCCCCATGGGACGGCCCCCACCCTGCAAGGACAGAATCGCGCCAATCCAATGGCCATGATTTTGGCCGCCGCCGGATTGCTCTCCCACATGAAAGAAGCTGAAGCCAAACGAGCCAGCCGCGCCATTTACGAATCGACGTTGGAAACTGTGTACGATGGCATCAAAACGGCCGATATTGGCGGCACGGCCAACACGGATGAATTTACCAACGAGGTAATCCGTCGGGTGCAAGCCAAGCTAGAAGTCTGGTCAGCCTTGTCCTAAAGAAAAAGCCACAGGGATAAAAGAGTAAAGTAGAGCGCTTGAGACTGTTCTCTAAATCTCTGTGGCTAAAACTAATCAAGGAAAGTGCCGGACATGGATGTAGCCCTTCCATGTCCGGCACCATTCAAAGAAGCCAAGCAGCCAGTCCAAAAAATGCTGGGACCGGCCGCAGGGTTACTCGGTTATTTCGCCGCTAAAGCAGGCGGCATTGGTTCCCTCAAAGAGATTACTGGTCAACTCAGCACAGTTTGTCCACGCCCCAGGAATGGTACCCGTTACGCTGAAGGTAACGGTGTGGGTCTCACCGGGTTCACCCGGAATGGAAACTACACGCACTTCAGAGCCGTTGGTTACGGCCGTTCCCGTACCATCAAAATACCAGTTTGCCCCAGAGTTGCCGAACGGGTTTTCAGCGCCCACCGTCAGGAAGCCACCATCCCCATCAGACACATCACCATAAGCAAAGCTGATGTCCTCAACCCCGTTCAAACCAATCCAGATTTGGAACGAATTCACTTCACCGTCACCAAAGTTGGGCACGGCTTCCCAATCCAGCACCAGCCAGGTATTTACACCGTCGGACAGCGTGCTGGCGTACATCGCGCCACCGGCGCTGGCATCCAGATCAGTCCAGAATGGTGCCAACACGTTGTTGGGAATGGCCGCATCAGGCAGGCTCTGATTGATGTAATCCACATCGCTGCTGCTGCCCCCACCCACGACGGCATAGCCGTTGCTCACCATGCCGATGTTGGTGTACGTCTGGCCCGCATACTCGAACGGCGGGACTGGGAAGTTGGTTATTGTTTCGTCACCCACCCCGGAGACAGGCGTCATACCAAAAGCTGACAGTGGCAAATAACCACCTGCTGGCGTGGTGCCCGTGCCATCAATCACATCTACGTCAGGTGGCGTTTGGGCATACAAGGAGCCGCTAAAGCTGAGGACACGCGAAGCATCCTGCGTAGCACCTGCCACGCTGCCGGGTACTAGCCGCAAGCGGCGTGGCAGGACATCCTGCAAATGTACATCGGCATTGTCGAAGCTGTTGTTTTGCAAGGTGAGGGTGCATTCGGCCGTTCCACCACTGGCAAAGCTGGCCGGGGTGCACGTTTTCTCTAACGTTACGGCTGCCTGCTCGCGCACAATCGTGATGGGAAAACGCGCAGTAATATCGCCATGCTGGAGCACAAGCGTAGCAAAGCGAACCTCGCCAACCGGCACCGTGCTGGCATCCAACGTAATATCCAACCCTTTGTCACGATTGGCTCGAAGACCAACTACAGACGGCACGTCTACAATCAGATCATCAGGGCTATCTACATAGACAGTCCACCAGGCATCGTAATCCAGTTCGCTGTGCAGCGTGCGCTGAACTGTTACGACGCCAGGCATGTTGGGAATGTATAGGCTGGGATAGTTTGTATTCCACAAATCGTTTTCATGGTCTACAAAACTTTGGCCGCTGTCAGAAATGGTGAGGCCGGGGTTGTTAACGGCCGTTAAATCCACCCGTCCAGAACCCGCATCAAAGTGATCGACTGGCGTCACGCCATCTTCCTTCACCAACCCATCTACTGTCGCTGTGGTCATGATGGCTGACTTAATTTGGCCAGGGGTCCAGTCTGGATGCAGCGATTTAAGCAGCAAGGCCGTACCGGCAATGTGCGGTGTAGACATAGACGTCCCTTGAATAAGTTGGAACAGTGTGCCAGGAGCACCGGCAGCAGTCGTCGCCGGTAGTGGCGTATTGGCGGCTAAAATTTGCACACCGGGTGCTGTAATATCTGGTTTGCTGATGCCCAACGTTTGGCCGGGTCCACCACGAGAGCTGAAACCTGCCATGACGTCCCCTTGAGACGCCACCTTGATGCCGCCTTCTACAGTACCGATAACTGGCGCACCGGCATGAGCGGCCAGGAAATCCAGCATAACAATACCTGCATCATCCTGAATATGAACCGATGGCAAGAAGTGCACATCGTTCACCAGGTTGTTAAGGCCAACGTTGTATAGTACAAAGCCACCAGCCCCGCCAAGAAAGACATTTTCCCCTTTGGTCACCCGGTTTATACCGCCACCACGGGCACAAGCGACGATCTCGTTATTACTCCAGGTACCGGGGGCAAACGGCGCAGCACACAACTCATCGCCGGAATCAGCAGCTAGAACAACCTCAGCCGTGTGGCTGCCGGTTACGGAAACGCCAGGCAGCGTCACCGTGTCACCATCGGCTTCCAATGTTAGCTGGCCGACGAAGCTGCGATCGTGGGTAGATGCGCCAACCGTTGTCACCCAAGGGGAACGGCCGTTTACCGTATCCGCCCCAGGTCCAGCATTACCGGCCGACTTTGAGACAAAAATGCCATTATCGTAAGCGCGCAAAAACGCCAAAGATACAATGTCCGAATAAGGCGTAGAACCGCCACCAATGGAGAAGCTGATCACGTCTGCCCCATCAGCAATAGATTGATCTACAGCCGCCATTGAGTCACTGTTGTAACAGCCCACCAAACCACATACACGATAATTGATGATGTGAGCGCGCGGGGCAATGCCGGTAACCAGACCCAAATCTGAGCCAACAATACTTGCCGCAACATTGGCGTTTCCAGCTGCTGTAGAAGCGGTATGCGACCCGTGGCCATTGTCATCACGCGCCGAATCAAATTCGGTGGGCAGCAAGGGCTGTACCTGTTTGTAGGTGTCGAGGAAAGCATAAGCGCCAATGAGCTTATTGTTGCACTCAAATGGCACGTCGTTGGGATTCCAGGCCGTGTTGCCAAATTCACAAGGCAGCCCTGTGACTGGCGGCGTGGGATATGGATTACCCAGCGGGTCCGGGTCGGAGAACGAGGGATGTTCGGGCCAAACACCGCTGTCGATAATGCCAAAGACCATGCCTTCGCCAGCATTGGATTGACCGCCAAACTGCTGCCAAAGCGTTGGCGCGCCGATGTAGCCAGGACTGTTATCCGTATCGAGTTGTTGCAGTTCGTCTAGATAAACACCAGTCACCCCGGACAGTTCAGCCACGTCGTCTACCTGGCTGCCACTCATAATCAGGGAAGCGCCCCGGAAGGCGTTTTTGTATTCGTAAACCAGCTCACCGGACGAAACGGCTGCCAGGTCTTGGGCCGTGAGCGTTTCATCAAAGGTCACAATAATGCTGACCGTTTCTAGCTCAGACACGTCGAGTCCTTCACTGCTGCGGGCAGCAGCAACGTCTTTTTCGGTTCCGCTGAATGTGGAAACGGCCGTTACCGATTCGGCCGTAAATCCATTATCTGAGGTCTGGGCGAGACCTAAAGACGCTGAGGAAAGCAGCACCAAAACCAATAACAGTAGTAAGAGAAGGCTAAATACCCCCCTCTTTTTATTAAGGTTGAACATAGTATCTCCTGTTGTTCGCAATTATGTTTACTTAGAACGGAAAAGATGACCCACTGAACAATGTATCGAATGCAGTTTAACAATTAGGGGCGATCATTTACCTACCTAAAGCGGTAGGTTGGGGGGTAGTAGTGGTTAGATTAGTGGCTTACCAGATTGAGTGAGTGAGCTTTGGCGATGGCTTCGGTACGGCCGTTTACGTGCAGCTTGCTGTACAAATTTTTCAGATGAAAACGAATGGTGTTCACGCTCACAACAAGCGTTTCAGCCATCTCCTTGTTTTTGAGGCCAGCCACCAGTAAACGCAGCACTTCTAGCTCCCGTTCCGTCAGCGGCTCCGGCAGCGGCAATGCAGTCCCATATTCGTTTAGTTCCGCTGAATTTGTTGAACTAGACTCAAAAGCAGCCAGAATTTGTTGTCGGTAATCATTAGTTGGCAGTTGGAGCAGCAACGCCTGTATTGGGGCACCCTTATCAACAAAAACACGGACATACCCTTCCGGCTCAGCCATCTCCATTGCTTGCTGCAACAATGCCAAGGCAGCCTGTGTCTTCCCTTGCTCTGCCAAAATTAACACTTGCGCAGACAGAATTTCTGGCAAACTCCCATCAAGACCCGTTTTAATTATTCGAGCCAAAATCTTTTCCGAGAGCTGCCACGCTTCTTCAAGACGACCAACTAGCTGCAGCACGTTTACCAATGTCAGATTTTCCAAACGACGCTGTTTGCCAAACTCAGGTGCGGTTAATTTTTGCTCTTTCTGCTGCAACCACTCAAACGCTGGCTTACGCAGGTAAGCCAAAGCTGGATCAGATTGAGCCATGAGCAAGCTTGTATTGATGCTGATCAGCTTCGATAGGTGCTCAATGTGTGGATTAGGCGAAGCATTGTGCAAGGCATCCAGTTTTTGCAGCCACTGCAATGCTGCCTCTTTTTCTCCCTGCGCCCACTTTATCTTGGCCATTGCTCCGTATGCGCCAAATCTATCCCACAGACCACGCACTTCAAAAAGGGCCACAGCCTGCTGCGCATGCTCCTCCGCCTCAACCAGCCGATTCCATTCGTAATAGAGTTGGGCCAGACGCAGATGAAAATAATTTAACGCCAAAATCGGTGCCCGCACATGATCCGTTTTCTGCCCACTTGCCTGGGCCAGGCGCAGCCCTTGCCGATGCAACGCTTCACCACGATGCAGCTGCCCCTGAGCAATCTTCATATCCCCATATTTCCAAAAGCTGGCCAGATGCAATATTTCGTTCTCGGCAGCCTGATTAAAATGAATCGACTCCTGAAAAGCGCGCTCCGCGTTCGGCAAATCGCCTCGTGCGTTCAAAACATCGGCACGCGTCATTAAAATATGCCCCCGAAAAAAGCGTGTGATCTCATCATCTGGGGCGCGATCCAAAAAATCAAGCGCCTGCTGTATTTGTTTCACAGCTTGGGAATAGGAAAAACCTTGAACAAGCCCCCGAGCAAAAAAGAGATCGGCACGCACCACAGCAGCGTAAGCTACAATGGTTGGTTCAGGCAATCGGTGCCGGTTGGCTTCTGCCTTCTGCAAAAGCGGCTCAACCTCTTCCAAATGATAGTTGATACAAACAACCAAGGCCTGGTAAATGTACAGTCGCGGATACGCTTCGCGCTGCGCCTCCGGCAGCATTTCTAGCCAGTGCAAAATTCGGTTGACCGCACCCTGCCGCAGAAACTGCACGCCAACCTGGTCCAGCAGCTGCGCCGCCCGCACCATATCTTGGGCCTGCTGCGCGTGACGGAACGCTTCATCCACCAGACCTGCCTGTTCAAACCAAAAGCTGGCGCGGCGATGCAGTTCTGGCACCCAATCAGGCTGTTCTTGCTGCAAGCGATGGTGCAAAAACTCGGCAAAAAGAGGATGATACCGGTACCATTTTCGTTCTTCATCCAGCGGGGTTAAAAACAGGTTGGCACTTTCCAGCGCTTCCAATATTTGCTGGCCGTTGGCAGAGGAATTGGCATTATCGGTGCTGGCTGGTGTTTCTTGAAGAAGGGCATCACAAAGGGGGGCAGTAAGTCGGTTGAGAACGGCCGTTTTCAACAAAAACATCTGCATGGCGGGCGGCTGCTGATTAAACACCTCATCCAGCAAGTAATCCACCAGATAGCGATGGTTGCCAGCAAAATTGGCGATGAATGAATGATGCGTTTGGGCGTGACGGCCGTTTAAAGAAAGCGCCGCCATTTGCAAGGCGGCCACCCAGCCCTCCGTCCTGGCTTCTAACACCGCCACGTCTGTTGCTGCCAACGATAAGCCCATCGTCTTATTGAGGAAAACGGCCGTTTCGACCGCTGAAAAGCGCAGGTCTGCTGCGCGAATTTCGGCCAGGCTGCCCTTTACGCGTAAACGGGCTAAAGGCCAGGGTGGTTCAGTTCGGCTGGTGATAAAAAGATGGCAGGTTGAGGGCAACTGTTCCACAAAAAACAGCATTGCTTCATGAATCACATCGTTCTGAATAACATGGTAATCATCCAGAACCAAAATTAATGGCGCTGCCTGCGCGGCTAACTCATTGATGAGTTGAGTAAACAGTTGGGATAGGATGACGGTTAGGGCCGCCGTTTCTGACTGGGGTGTTGTGTTGGGGCGTTCTAATAGAGATTGCAAAAGGGAAACGGCCGTTTGCCCCACAGTGGGGGCAACCCTTTGCAAAGCGGCAACAAGATAAGCCATAAACTGCGCCGGTTCGTTATCCGCATCGTCCAGCGAAAACCAGGCCGCAGGCACGGTTGCTGTTTGATGCCGAACCCAGTCGGCAATAAGCGTTGTCTTACCAAACCCGGCCGGTGCCGAAACCAGCGTCAGTTTGCTGCGCCGCCCTTCCGTCAGCTTGGCCACCAACCGGGGACGCGACACAATTGCGGGCGGAGCTGGGGGAATTGTAAGTTTGGTTGTTAAGAGCACCGTTGACATGATGTTATAAGCGTACACAAAAAGCCCATCTCGCACAAAACGAAATGGGCTTGATCTATTGGCTCCGCTTATACAATTAACTTTGGGCTAACGTGGTTACTGAAGGCAATCCGTTTAGCATTAAAATCCCCAGAGGTAGGCCGATAATGGTGGCACACAGCAGCCAGGCCAGCGCGGCCCAAAGCAGACTGAACCACCAACCAAACAAAACAAAGTAGAGTGCCCGAATAAGGAAGGGGGCATTGGAAGCGGGTAAGAATTGGGAACGGCCGTTTTTCAAATCCGTCACCACCATCCCAGGCCGCGCTTTCAGTGTCAGCACCTGTGGCACTCGGTCAATCATCCACAATCCCAGTGGTAGTCCAATGATTGAAGCGTTCAAGGCCCAGGCTACCAAAACCCATACGCCCGTCAGCTCCCAGCCAAAGACAAAGAACCAGATGACCCGCAGCAAAAAGGGCATCTCAGGATTGTTTTCTTTTATTTTCATCGATACAGAATCAGTTGTCATTTTCATTATCCCCACATATTATTCGGCCAGTTATTATAATTGACGCATTGGCCGCAAGATTTTTCATTTATGTAAAAGCCAAAAATATTTTTGAATAAGTCAAGCTCTATTTGGCTTTTACTTGAGCAAATCACAAGAAACCAGGCTTCCTAATTCAAAAGTCTTGTTGTGATTTGCTTAACAACCCACACTACGTACTTTTTCCCCAAATGTTGCACCCCTGGAGGTCCATCATGCTTGAACTTCTTGTTCGTGAACCCACTCAGAAAACAAAGAACACCCCACTCCTCTTCATTCACGGCGCGTGGCATGGGGCCTGGTGTTGGGACGAACATTTTTTGCCCTACTTTGCCGAGCGTGGCTATGCTGTGTACGCACCGAGCCTGCGCGGACATGGGCAGAGCAACGGCAAAGAACGGCTGCGCTGGAGTTCAGCTAAAGACTATCTGGCGGATATTGCAGAAACGGCCGCTAAACTACCTCAGCCACCAATCATCATTGGGCATTCGATGGGCGGCTACCTGGTGCAAAAGTATTTGGAAACTGCGACGCTGCCCGGAGCAATTTTGCTGGCATCGGCACCACCCCAGGGCGTTATTGGTGTAACGCTGCGCATTGCCCGCCATTTTCCAGGCAAGTTTATCAAGTTGAACCTGAAGATGAGCTTGTATCCACTGGTGGAAACGGCCGTACTCGCCCAATACCAACTCTTCTCCAAAAATATGCCGCAAGAGCAGGTCAACCGTTATTTCCAAAAGCTGGGCGACGAATCCTACCGTGCCTTTTTAGACATGCTGCTGCTCAATCTGCCCAGACCCAAACGCATCAACACGCCCATGCTGGTGCTTAGTGGGCGGGATGATGCTATTTTCACAATAAATGAGGTAACAGCCACCGCCCACGCGTACAACACGCAGCCACACTTCTTCCCCACGGCCCACGACATGATGCTGGAGGCAGGCTGGGAACAAGTGGCGGAAACAATGTTGGCCTGGCTGCAGGAAAGACATCTGTGAATTGACTGACCCCCTCCCAATGTCTCATAATGTAATTCCAGAAAATACTTTAGAATTTTCGATTAAAATAGGGAAGAACAGTACAGTAAGTCATCGTTGGTATGCTCACAAGAGAGCATAGATGCGGATTTGAGAGGTGTACCAATGAGCCAACGATCAACATCAACAAAAAATTTTAAAGAAGAAAATTCTTATCAAGCCTCGGAAGAATTGTATGAGGTCCTCTTTGTCCAGGCAGCGGACGGCATCTTCATTGCAGATGAGCAAGGGCATTGTATTGACGTTAACCAACACGGCTGCAAAATGCTGGGCTATTCTCTTGAGGAGCTTTTAGGCGCTTCCATGGAGGATTTGGTTCCAGCCGAAGATCTGGCCCGCGATCCGATAGAACTAGATGAAATGCGAGCAGGCAAAATCCTGCTCAAGGAACGTCGTCTGCGCTGCAAAAGCGGCCGTTTCTTGCCAGTAGAAATTAGTGCACGTATGCTGACAGACGGCCGTTTCCTAAGCATCGTGCGGGATATTAGCGAGCGCAGACAAGCGGAAGAACAACTCCGCGAAAGCAACGAGCGCTTCCAACTGTTGGCCGAATCCTCCCTCACCGGCATCTACCTCATCCAAGAGAATATATTTCGCTACGTCAATCCGGCCATGGCGCAAATATTCGGTTATGAAGTTGAAGAAATAATCGACAAGCTGGGGCCAATGGACATGGTTTATCCAGATGACCGCCCCCTGGTTACCGAGAATCTGCGCCACCGCATTGACGGCGAAGAAGAAGCCATTCATTATGATTTCCTTGGTTTACGCAAAGATGGTTCGACAATCGATATTGAGGTGTACGGCCGTCGGATTGAATATAGCGGAAAAAACGGCGTCATCGGCACGCTGATGGACGTTACCAAGCGCAAACAAACCGAGGAGGCGTTGCGACACAATCGTGAAACCGCCTTACAATTCTCTGACCAGTTGGCGACCCTGCAGGAAGTCACCAACCAACTCTCCAAAGCTGAATCTTCCGATGACTTACTTCGGCAGGCAGTGCAATTGGGACGATCTCGTCTGGGATTCGACCGTGTCAGTATCTGGTTCATTGAAGAGCACCTGGGTATTATGCGAGGTTCGTTTGGCACAAATGAGCAGGGTAAGCTACGGGACGAGCGGAATACACAGGTCGAGTTCAAGCATGAAGGATTGGCCTGGCACGCTTTCTCGCAAAAGGAACCGATGGCTTTAGTCGAACAAATTTCTTTGCATGATCACTTGGGCCAGGAAGTGGGTGAGGGCGAAAACGCAGTGGCAGCTCTATGGGATGGCGGCGAGGTAGTTGGCGTCATCTTTGTTGACAACCTTTTCTCGCGTAAACCTATTGGGGACCATCGGCTTGAGATTCTAAGACTTTATGCCACCACGTTGGGACATCTCATCACGCGTAAACAGGCTGAAGAGGCATTGCGCACCAGCGAGGAACGGCTGCAAATGGCGCTGGACGCGGCGCAGATGGGCCAGTGGGACTGGAATATCACTACCGGCGAGGTAACATGGTCCCCACAGTGCCTGGCCCTGTATGGCTTACCACCCGATACACAAATGAACAATGAACGCTTTCTGCAAGCATTGCACCCTGAAGATCGAGAACGCGTTGACGTTGCCTTAAGCCAGGCGGTTAAGGAACGCACCGGTTACGAGGAACAAAAACGTGCTGTTTGGCCAGACGGTTCAGTTCACTGGACGGCTTCTCGGGGCCAGGTTTACTGCGACGCTGTTGGGGAACCCGTTCGCATGACTGGCGTCACCTTTGACATCTCCAAGTGGAAAGAGGCAGAGGAAGCATATCGCGCCAGTGTAAACCGCTTCAGGGAGTTGTTCAACAAAGCCGCAATGCCCCTTTGTTTTGTAAATAAAGAAGATGAAACGCTGCAATTTAACGGTCATTTTGAAAAGACCTTCGGCTACTCACAGGAAGAGATTCCAACGCTAGATGAGTGGTGGCAGTTGGCCTATCCCGATCCAGCCTACCGGAAATGGGTGATCGACACATGCGCTGCTGCATTGCAGCGTGCCATCGACACAGGGTCTGACATTGAACCAATCGAGTACCGGGTAACCTGTAAAAACGGCGACATACGCACGATGGTGGTATATGGGGGGTTTATCGATGATGACCTACTCCTCACGTTCTTCGACATCACTGAACATAAGCGGGCAGAGCAAGAGCGCCAGGCCCATCTGCGTTTTCTAGAAAGCCTGGATCAGGTCAACCGAGCAATACAAGGTACCAATGATTTAGACCAAATGATGAGAGACGTGCTTGATATTGTGCTGGATATATTTGGTTGTGATCGGTCTAATCTAGTTTATCCGTGCGACCCAAATGCAGGCATGTGGCAAGCCTCGATGGAGCGTGCCCGGCCGGAATACCGAGGTGTTTTTGGAACAGGACAAACAGTGGCTACAGACTCGGAAGTTGCTGAATTATTTAGAATTTTATTGAACTCAGGTGGTCCGGTAAGATTTGGTCCGCAATCTGAGTATCCGTTGTTGTCAAATGCGGAGGAAGAATATGGTCTAAAATCGTTTTTAGGCATCGCTTTATACCCTAAAGTTGGCAGCCCGTGGCTCTTTGGACTTCATCAGTGCGCTTACCCAAGAGTCTGGACGCCAGAGGAAGAACGGCTCTTTCAAGAGATCGGCCGACGGCTGGCCGATGCCTTGACCAGCCTGCTAGCGCACCGCAATCTGCGTGAGAGTGAACGCAAACTGGCTGAGGCCGAGCGTATCGCTCATGTAGGCTGGTGGGATCGGGATTATGAGGCTGATAGCATCACCCTTTCAGACGAAGGTCGCCGAATCTTTGGACTGCCATCGAAAGAAGATCTACAAGACCTAGACTTAAACCAATGGCATGATCAGTGGAAAAAACTGATTCACCCGGAAGATCGGCCCCGAACAGCCCAAGCCGCTGAGGAGGCCCTACGTGGTGGTCCGCGCTATGATTTGGAATACCGTGTGGTGCGACCTGAAGGTGAAGTGAGATTCATCCGCAGCGAAGGGGATATTACCTGGGATGAATCAGGCCAGCCCCAACGCATGTTTGGCATCATGCAAGACATCACCGAACTCCGGCAGGCAGAAGACGAACTCCGTGCCAGCGAGGCCCGCTTCCGCACATTAGTGGACCACGCGGCTGACGCCTTCTATTTACATGACGCCAAGGGCACAATTCTGGATGTGAATCAACAGGCCTGCCAAAGTTTAGGCTACAGTCGTGAGGAACTGATCGGGAAAATCCCCAAAGAATTCGATGCGGTACTTGACCGTTCCTTCCTCAACCAGTTGGAAGCGCAACTAGATAGTGGAGAAGAGGTTGAGTTCGAGACCAGACATCGTCGAAAGGATGGAACTGAGTTCCCGGTTGAGGTCCGGGGACGCCCATTCTGGCAGGGCGGGCAACGGTTTTCCGTTGCCCTGGTCCGGGACATTAGCGAACGCAAGCAGGCACAGGAGGCGCTAACCTTATTCCGCACACTCATTGACCACACTAACGACGTTATTGAGGTCATTGATCCAGAAACAGGACGTTTCCTCGACGCAAATAAACAAGCCTGGCTAACGCTTGGCTACTCGCGCGAGGAGTTTCTGAATCTCTGCGTGTCTGATGTAAACCCACGAGTAGCTGAACTGTCCTGGCAAAAAATGTTGGGAGAGCTTCGGGAATTCGGCAGCATTGTTCGAGAGAGTCAACATCAGCACAAAGATGGGTCAATTTTCCCTGTTGAAATTAATATTAACTATATTCATCTAGACCGCGATTACATTCTGGCAGTCGTTCGCGACATCACCAAGCGCAAACAGGTGGAAGAAGCCTTGCGGGAAAGCGAAGAAAGACTTCGTCAAATCGCCTCATCGCTTCGAGAAGCCGTCTGGTTACGTGATGCTCAGACCCGTCAGGTTCTCTACGTAAATCCTGCCTTCCAGGAATTAACTGGGCGGACCTGCAAGAGCTTTTATGAGGATCGGGAGTTGATAAAGGATGCCGTCCACCCTGACGATAAAGAGTGGGTGAATGAGGCACTTGATCAAAGATTCGAGAGTATCCCCTTTGGTAAAGAGCACCGTATCATCCATCTGGATGGCAGCGTCCGTTGGGTATGGAGCCAAATTTTCCCCGTTCGAAACGAGGAAGGTGCGGTATACCGATGGGCATCAATCATGGAAGACATTACCGAGCGCAAGCAGGCGGAAGAGGCCCTGCGTGCCAGCGAAGAACGGTACCGGGCCTTGTATCGTGATAATCCATCGATGTTTTTTACCCTGGACAGCGAGGGGATGATTATCTCTGTAAATACCTTTGGTGCCAGCCAACTGGGGTACACGATTGATGAATTGGAGGGCCGGTCGATTTTAGACCTATTTTTTGAAGACGATCAGACGGCCGTTACAAACCAGCTACAACGTTGTATTCAGAATCCCGGGCAGATAACTCACTGGCAATTTCGCAAAGTACGCAAAGATGGCAGCCTGCTATGGGTCGAGGAGTTTGCCCGCACCATTACCGACCCCAACGGCACATTTAATATCCTGGTCGTTTGTCAGGATATTACTGACCGTAAACAAGCAGAAATAGAGCAGAAACGACTGCTGGCTCAGATTCGGGAGCAGGCGCAACAAGTTCAGAACATTATTGACACGGTGCCGGAAGGAGTCATTTTGCTTAGCAAGGATCTGTCCGTTACGCTGACCAACCCAGTTGCCAGAGAATTCCTGACCTTGCTGACGCCTGAAGTTCAGAACGGCCGTTTAACCCACCTGGGGCAACGGCCGTTGCCCGAACTACTTACCTCACCCCCCAAAGGTTTGTGGCACGAAATTACAACTGAGGACCTCATTTTTGAAGCCATTACCCGTCCGGTCGAAAATGGCCCCGAAAACGGCGGTTGGGTTTTGGTTTTGCGCGATATTACCCAAGAACGCGACATTCAGCAGCGCGTGCAGCGACAGGAGCGTCTAGCCGCCGTAGGCCAACTGGCAGCTGGTATTGCCCACGATTTTAATAACATCCTGGCGGTTATTGCCCTCTATACCCAACTCATCTCGCGTACGGTGGAAATGCCTGAACCTATTCAGGAAAGATTACACACCATTGAGCAGCAAATAAAACGGGCCACAGACTTGATCCAGCAAATCCTTGATTTCGGCCGTCAATCCATACTAGAGCGCCAGCCATTGGATTTGATAACTTTCATGGAAAAACTTGTAACGCTTCTGGAGCGTACTTTGCCAGAGCATATCCAGATTGAATTGGTTTATTCCGCCGAAGCCTATTTCATCCAGGCCGATTCTTCACGTATCCAGCAGGTGATAATGAATCTGGCCGTCAACGCTCGTGACGCTATGCCAGAAGGAGGAAACCTAACAATTAGGTTGGCACATGTACAAACAGGTAACTCTAAACCAATGCCTGTGCAGGACTTGCCTCCCGGCAACTGGATTCAAATAGAGGTGATAGATAGCGGTGATGGTATTCCCCAAGAAACGCTATCCCACATATTTGAACCTTTCTTTACCACCAAGGGAGTTGGAGAAGGAACCGGTTTGGGGTTGGCACAGGTCTATGGCATTGTTCAGCAGCACGACGGCTACATTGATGTGACAACAAAGGTCGGGCAAGGGACAACTTTCTTCTTGTATTTTCCAGCACTCAATACTGGCACTAATGCAACAGAGATTTCTGATAGAGTTGCATTGCAATTTGGACAAGGTCAGCAGATTTTGTTGGTTGAAGATAACCAAGCCACGCGCGAAGCTCTGCGGGATAGCCTCGACCAGTTGAATTATGAAGTTTTGGCTGCGACAAACGGCCGTGAAGCCCTGGCGATCCTGGAAACTCAAGCCAGTGAAGTTGATTTGGTGTTAAGTGATGTAGTCATGCCAGAAATGGGAGGCGTTGCCTTATTCCATGCCATGCAAGCGCATAACCTGACCATCCCAATGATGTTGCTCACGGGACATCCGCTCAGTAACGAGATGGAATATCTAAAGTCCATGGGCCTGGCTGGCTGGCTGCCGAAACCCCTTGACCTGGTAAATCTAAGCTATTTACTGGCAGAAATCTTGGCCACCTAGTATTTAGCGCAATACTAGCCGTTAGGCATAATGGTGATGAGCGTCATCTCGGGGGGGCACATAAAGCGAACACGCGGGGCACTGAGTCCTTCCAGGCCAATGCCACGACTGATGTAGAGGGTGGTACGGCCGATTTGATACAATCCCATCACAAAGCGGCGTCCCAACTGGGAGCTGGTAAAGATTGGCCCTAAAACGGGCAGACGAACCTGCCCTCCATGCGTGTGGCCACACACGTACAGGTCGATGTCGTGTTCAGCGGCTTCTGGCATGAGTTCAGGTGAATGGTAGACGAGCAGTTGGGGCACATCAGCGGGGGCGGCGCTTACCAATCGAGCCAGACGTCCAGCATCAACAGGAAGATCGTGCGTGCAATCCATACCGAGCACGGTGAGGGAACGGCCGTTTCCCATTTCTACCTGCTGCCAGCCGTGACGCAGCAGGCTGATGTGACGCAGATCATCAAAAATTGGCACAACCGTCTCTCGCAAATCAACCGGCGGGCTGCCCAACGTGGCATAAACGCCATGGGGGGCCGACAGTTGACCAAGCAGCTGACGCACCTGCCGCAATGTTTCCGGATCACGATTGTAGGATAAGTTTACATAATCCCCAGAAATCACGATAAGATCGGGGTTGGCTTCGCGGGCCAATTCTAACACTTTGGCTTCGCGGTCAGTTAGCCGCTCCACGTGCAAATCGCTAATGTGCAACACACGAATCGGCTCGGTTCCCAGCGGCAACCTGTCTGTAAAGGTCATCACGGCGGTCAGCTTGAGGCGAAAAGGTTCCATAAAGTAGCCCCAAATAAAAGCGGCCGTTCCGGTCACCTGAATCCCCAAAAAGAGCCACAACGCCCAATCTTCTTGCAACCAATTGGCCAAAACGGCCAGACCAAGCGTGGCCATAATGCGTGGCAAGGCCAGAACAAATAGCTGTGCCTTCCAGGGGCCATAGGAAACTTTTTGCTGCGGCAGGGTAATCAGCAGCGTCATATCTGCCGCCATAAAAAGGGCTAGCAGAATGCCAACCAGTTTAGCCATCGCTTGATCGGCCGTAAACAGCCACCAGCTGGCACCAGTTAACGCCGTCAGCAAGAGGGCTAAACCAACCACAACTACACCGGGTAGTCGCGTCGGTAAATCAAAAACCAACATGATTTTATGCAGCAACCCTTCTTCCAAAATATCCAAGGTTGGCTCATTTAATTCAGTTGGTTGTTTGGTTAGTGTCAAATTTTCCATAGTTGTTTTTGGGGTGGCCCACTCGTAGTCAGACATAGTAACAAGGTTTGTTTCAACTCAGGTGTTAAGTAAATCACGGAAGGTTCTATAAAACTTGCGAGCAATTCGTGATTTACTTAGCAAACGGTCGAAAATCCAATCGTAGGATGCCGTACCATTCTTACCGTTTGTCTTACCCATTCGCCATCACCAATTGAACTGTTCACGAACTGCTGACGGCCGTTTGGCAAGCTATGGCCATGCTTTTCAACAACGATTTGCCCTAGTAAAGGAACTTTTCATGCAATTAGAAACCGTCTCCCCAACCCGCAGCAAACCCCATTATTTTACCCGGTTAGCGCTGGGTTTGCTGGTGCTCACGCTGACACTGTTATTGATCGTAACGGCCGTTGGCCCCTTCTTCAGCTCACTTGTCATTGATGAGACATGTGAAACGGCCGCTGAGGATTCATTTGAAACTTTTTCGGCGGAAACGGCCGTTCCCGACTGCTGGCTCGTTCAATAATCGACAAACAACCATAAATTACAGGAGTGTATCGGATGTCTAATTTTACGTATCGTCTATGTCGTCCAGATGAAAAAGAAGCCGTAACGGATGTGTTTTTTTCTACACAAGAAGCACTGCGCCTGCCAGATCGGGCCGCTGCTGCCAAAATCACCGAGATGGTCTTGACCCGTGGCCACCTCCTTGGCGGGTATCACAACAACAAGCTGGTTGCCGTACTCGGCTACTTTTTGGGAGAACCTAAGCACGATTTTGCCAACAACGATGTTCTTTATTTATACGTCGGCGCAATTTTGCCCGAATACCAGCTGACCCGGCTGTTTTATCACGGTTTGCTCTTTATTTTGCAGATGTACCAGGGAACGACCGTTACTCAAATTCGGCTCCAGGCAGAAAAGGCAAATCCCTACACCAACAAGCTGTACGGCCGTTTTGCCCAACCCATTGCCGAAGAAAAAAGCCCGCGCGGCGTGCCCGTCATCACCTATGGTGGCTCCATTGAGGCAGCAATTGCTTATCTTTCACGAGGTAAACGACCCAAGCCAGCGCCCGCCACACCCAAGCAATACTTTTTTGAGCATCGGATACGGCCGTATGTCCAGCCACACAACTGGAATCTCTAATTCCGATTGTTCAAAAACTGCTGACGAATAGACATTTCACCTGTAGAAATTAGGCGAAAACCAATGCAAAATGTCCCACTTGCGTATTAGAATAGTAGAAACTACTACACGTAAACCGTGAATAGCTCTTGGGTTTTCTAAAACTAGATACAGTATACGTCATTCATTGGGAGAAATAATATGAAAAATCAAACACGCGCCATCGTCATTGGCAGCAGTTTAGCTGGATTGTGGACCGCCCGCGTGTTGGCCGATCATTTTGAGCAGGTCACCGTCTTGGAGCGAGACCAACTGCCCACCGAGGCCGCATCGCGGGCGGGCGTGCCGCAAGACAAGCACGTGCATGTGCTGTTGGAGCGGGGTGCCCAAATCATGAGCCAGCTTTTCCCTGGCATCACCGATGAGCTGCTGGCCGCTGGGGCCAATCGCGTGGATTTGACCCAGGATTCCCGCGCCAAAATTCGCGGTCAGTGGCTGCCGCAGTTCAAAAGCGGCATCGTCACTTATGCGTGCAGCCGCCTGTTGCTGGAATCCATCTTGCGGCGGCGGGTGGCGGCGCTGCCCAACGTGGAACTGTGTGGCGGGGCACAGGTGCAAGGTCTGGTAGCCAACAATGGTGTGGTTGAAGGTGTACAGGTGCGCTGGAAAGATGGACGAGAGGAGGGGGTGGAAACGGCCGTTTTCATCGTTGATGCCAGCGGGCGAGGTTCTAAATTACCCGACTGGCTGCAAGAAATCGGCTACGACGCCCCCGAAGAAACCGTCATCGACGTGCGCCTGGGCTACGCGGGACGCCGCTATAAAATCCCAACACCTGCCCCGGATTGGGACATGATGCTCATCGGGGCAGACCCGCCGCACAAAAGCCGCGCCGGACTCATCTACAATGAAGAAAACGGCATTTGGATGGTAATGATTGCCGGAATTTTAGGAGATTATCCACCTACAGACGAGACTGACTTTTTGGCATTTGCCCAGGACGTAGACCCTGAATTTTACGCGGCCATCCAGCACGCCGAACCAGTAAGCAATATCATTGGCTACCGCCGCACCGAAAACCGCTTCCGCCGCTATGATCAGCTGAATCGCTGGCCAGACCGGTTGGTGGCTTTGGGAGATGCCGTATGTGGCTTCAACCCAATTTATGGGCAAGGGATGTCCGTTTCTGCCATGGCTGCGGTTGAGTTGGGGGAGATGATTGGCAGGGTGGGAAACGGCCGTCTCACAGGAGTAGCACAATCTTTCCAAAAGAAGTATCCTAAGATCGTTGAACCAGCGTGGCTACTGGCCACCAGCGCCGATTTAGAATGGCTAGGAAATGAAGAGGCGACTTCCCTCCCTGAACGCTTTGCGGGTTGGTACATGCCTAAAGTCCTTGACGCCATACCCGACGACCAGATTATCCATAAAACGTTTATTCAGGTACAAAATTTGATTGTGCCACCAACGTCCTTGTTTCGACCCAATATCGCCTGGCGTGTCTTGCGCCACAGCCTGCGCGGCTAACCCAAAAGCGTACACAATTGTTTGTTTTTTAGGAGGCTCCTCGTGATGAAACGGCCGTATACCAAACATCACTCCTTGTTCTTCATTGTCCCATTGCTTATCGTCATCTTTTTTGTTTTTGCGCTGCTGCCCCAAGCCAAGCCGACGGCCGCAGAGCAACCAGGCAGCGGTGTGTGTGTCCGCTTTAGCCTAAATCAGGGACACAATGCTGCTTCGGGTGCGGGGGTTAACGGCCGTTATGATATGCGCGAGGTAACCACAGGAGCAATCTTGGCTTCTTGGGAGGCCGACAGCCAGGCAACCGTTAGTGACTGGATTACAGACTTGCCACAGGTTTCTGATGATGGCAGTTGGGTAGAGGTGAACTTTTATCCTGCTGGAGAAGGAACGGCCGTATCCCTCCAAATCTTGAACCCCGCCCCCAACACACCTTACGGCTGGGTAGCCAACGGCCAATGCCACGCTATCGAACTACAATTTGCAGAAACCTGGTCCAGCACAACTATGTCGTCTGGCAATAAAGAGATCGGTCTTGGCGGTGGCGAGAATGTGGTTACAACGGAGGAAACCGACACAAAGGATAACTCCCCGGCCTGGGGTTCTAATTTAAGTGAAATACGACCTATTATCAATACAAACTTTTCTAATGTACC
>JBNKLQ010000055.1:0-26681 GCA_050292445.1 Promineifilaceae bacterium (SeqCode)
TGTGTGGTCGCAGATACGGCCGTTGTTAAACCAAGATTCGTGATGCAAAAATTACTGCTGTTCGACATTGATGGCACACTCATCCGCAGCAATGGGGCGGGGCGGCTTACGCTGGCTTATGCCCTGGAAAAGCTGTTTGGCACCGTTGGACCGCTAGACCATTACAACATGAGCGGCAAAACCGATCCCCGCATCATCACCGACTTACTCACAGCGATTGGTGTTGAACCAAAAGAGATAAAAAAGCAGCTGCCAGCTATTTATGAGCTGATGGCTGAACATGGTCAGAAGATTTTTCAGAAGAAAGAGATGATGGCTTGCCCCGGCGTGCCGGAGCTTTTGGCTCGGCTTTTAGCCAGAGATGATGTCCTGGTTGGTTTACTTACAGGCAACTCTCAGCTAACGGCACCGCTCAAGCTGTCGGCGGCGGGCATAGATCCGCTGCAATTTAAGGTGGGGGCTTACGGTTCCGATGCGATGGACCGCAATGAATTGCCGGCAATCGGTATGTCCCGGGCAACGCAGTTGACGGGGGTGCCGTTCGGTGGTAACAATACCGTTATCATTGGGGATACACCGGCTGATATTTTGTGTGCCCGAGCCGGGAAGGCAACGGCCGTTGCGGTGGCCAGTGGTTGGCATGCTGCGGCCACATTAGCCGACTATCAGCCAGATCATTTGTTGAAAAGTTTGGAAGATACAGACTGTGTTTTGCAGATGTTGTTGTCCTAAAAAATATCGGTCAGGTAAAAAGGTGTAGGCAGGTGGAAAAAAAAGAGATTGCCCAATTAAAATTGAACATTTCAAAACCAACAACCTTAAACCTGAAATTGCTGCAAGATTGGGTTGTCTGGCAATTCCCCAAGAAATCTACCAATGGTTTTTGCGGTGCTGTTCATCCCCCGCTAGAAGATCATGGCTGGCTGCCAGCCATCATTCACCCCGAAAAAAATGAGGCCCAGGTTCACGGCCATGTACCAGAATCGTTTGACACTCCAGAGCAGGCTGCCGATTATTTTGCTAACAACAACAAAAGTTAGCGTTTTTAAATTACTGTGCCATCGGGAATGATGGCGTTTTTAGGCACAATGATGATGCCTTCCCTGGCAACCCAGTTGGGACCTTCTCCATCGGGCCGATCAGGCAAATCCTGAATAACGACATCCCGGCCAATGCGCGCATTTTTATCAATGATCGCTTTGGCGATTGAGCTGCCTTCGCCAATCCCTACATTGGGAATCCCTCTTCTGGCATTTTCTGCCAACATTTCTTCCGACTCGAAATAGTCTGCCCCCATGATGATAGTTGAGTCAATTTGCGTATTGGCACTGATAATGCTGCGCAGACCAATAACCGCATTATTCACCACGGATTTTGAAATGCGGCATCCATCAGTTAGCAGCACGTTGTCTAAACTGGTGCCGTTCAGTTCTGAGGCTGGCATGAAGCGAGGGCGTGTATAGATTGGTGCTTGCGCGCTGTAAAAATCGAAAGCGGGGTCTGGTTGAGCCATATCCAAATTTACCTGGTAAAAGCGTTGGATGGTTCCGATATCTTCCCAATATCCCTCAAAAATGAAACCTTGTATACGATGGGATTCCATAGCCTGGGGCAAGACGTCTCGGCCAAAATCATTGCCACGCTCTTCGAGCAGCTCAAAAAGTACGTCGGTATTAAAAACATAAATACCCATCGAAGCCATAAACGGCCGTTCTGCTCCAGACCAGCTAGCCATCACATCCAAATCCGCATCCGTTTTGGGCTTTTCCTTAAATTCCACAATGTTGTTTTGCGCATCCAGCTTTAAAATCCCCAGGCTGGGTGCCATGTCACGGGCAACAGGCTGCACGGCAACTGTCACATCCGCCTCAGACTCCACATGCTGAGCCACAAATTTGCGGTAATCCATGCGATAAAGATGATCGCCAGCCAGAATGAGCGTGTATTTAGCGCCAGCTTGGCGAATCTCAATGGCTTGTTTGCGTACGGCATCGGCTGTGCCTTGGTACCAATCAACGCTGGTTGGTTTTTGCTCAGCAGCCAGAATTTGCACCCATCCTGGTGAGAACACATCCCGATTATATGTACGGTGAATATGGCGATGAAGCGAAACCGAATTAAATTGGGTTAGAATCGCGATTTTGTTGATACCGGCGTGTAGACAGTTGCTCATAGGAATATCTATCAAGCGGTATTTTCCGGCCAGTGGGACGGCTGGTTTAGCTCGCTCTTTCGTTAATGGATAAAGCCGTGTGCCAGCTCCACCACCTAGAATTAACCCGAGAACATCTTGCATTTGCATGTGGATTACCCCTTCCAAGTGTTAACAACTTTTGTTGGTAGGTAAATTGCAGAACCAGACAGCACGTTTTGTTCTGATTTGCTAGGATAAAAACGGATTTAAGCTAGGCTATATTTTTCTGAACGTTGTTCCGCTTTTATACAATACCATTTGGCTTCCCTACCGCTAATTAAAACAGAGAAACGATTTTTCGACCACCCAATCAATTTTTTACATGAATGTTTTTACCTATTGTGATATGAAAATTTGCCTACATTCACTCTCTCTTTTACCTTTTGTCTGGTATAATTTCACTGTTGAAAATGCTTACGGTAAAATATGACAAAATGTGGGCGTTGAAAACGCAGGTTGCATACGGTTTTGATCACAAATATCGTATAGAAAGATATATTTTTTTGGAAAGGAGATACCAAAATGGCAGGTTTAGGTGTACCAGAACTCCTCATTATTCTAGCCGTGGTGCTGTTGGTTTTTGGAGTCGGCCGTATTAGCCGCATTGGATCTGAATTAGGCAAGGGCATCAGTGCTTTTCGCGAAGGTGTTCGTGAAGGTGGCAAAGAGGACGAAGAGAGTTCCACAAGTGACGTCGAAGCTTAACTTTTAGCGTGAAGACGATTTATTATGGATAGTTTTTTTGGCATCGGCTTCCCGGAGCTTGTCCTTATATTAATTGTGGCGGGTATTGTGATGGGGCCTGAGCGCATAGGGCAAACCGCTCGATGGCTAGGCCGCACGACAGCCCAGCTGCAAAAAATTTCACGAGGATTTGTGCGCCAGCTTAATCAGGAGTTAGACAGCTCCGGTGATGGACAGGCCCTTAAAGAAACGATGCAAGAGCTACAGCAGCTGCGTAAGGAGCTGACTGATTTACGGGGCGAGGTTACTCAAACCACGATAGGTGCTACGAGTGCTGGCCGGAAAGCGGTTGAAGATATTCAAAACAGTATTAAACCCCCAGATTTGAAACCACCGGTATTGTCTGAGCCGCCAAAGAGTGAAGATACAATCGAAGCCAAGGCGGACAACGCTAGCGAAAAAAATGGCTCGGCTGAGGCTACGGCCGTTCCCAAATTACCAACACCCCTGGACATACCTGACGATCCTGAATAATGGCTAAAGCAAATTCCCCCTCAAAGACCCTGGTAAACGGCGAAGAAGAGCTTGTCGGTGGTAATCTTACTTTGCTGGGTCACTTGAATGAGCTCCGTATCCGATTGACGTATGTGGCGGTCGCGTTGTTAATCACAACCTCATTCAGCTTTGTTTTTGCTGAGCCCATGCTGCAATTTCTGTTGGGGCCATACGCCAACAGCATCAGTGGGGTGGTCGAACTGCAAACGTTGGAGCCAACAGAGGGTATTGAAACATTCTTCAAAGTGTCGCTCTTGTCTGGGGCTATTTTTTCTATGCCTGTGATCTTGTATCAGTTTTGGAGATTTATTGTGCCAGGTCTGACACGAGACGAAAGGCGATACGTGTTTGTCTTTTTGCCTAGTGCCTTGCTTTTATTTGCTTTGGGCATTTTGTTCGCCTGGTTTGTGCTGATTCCTGCGGCCGTTTTCTTTTTGGCTAACTTTTTAGGCACAATTTTTAAGACAGATTGGACCCCCAGTGGCTACATTGGTTTTGTTTTACGTATGTTGTTTTGGATCGGCATTGCTTTTGAAATGCCGGTGATTGTTTATTTTGTGGCACGCGTTGGGGTGGTGACTGCTCAAACCTTGCGCGAACAGTGGCGCTTTGCCATTGTAGGCATTGCCGTATTGGCGGCAATTATTACCCCCTCCATCGATCCAGTAACCATGCTGTTAACAATGGCCCCTCTGCTTGTTTTGTATGTCTTAAGCATTGGCCTGGCCGTTGTGGGACAACGTCAATTTGAGCGCTCTGTGGCGATTGAGTAGCCGTGATGGTTGTAGAAACGGCCGTTACCTACGCACGTACTCATCAGGCAGCCTTCCTCGAAGAACTTTGCCATTATCTAGAAATCCCCAGCATTAGCACCCTCAGCCACCATCATGCCGACGTGTTGCGCGCGGCTGAATGGTTGCAAAATAACCTGACCCGAATTGGCCTGGAGCATGTGCAGCAAATCGAGACGGCGGGTAATCCGGTGGTCTATGCCGATTGGTTACACGCTGGGGCCGATGCCCCAACCATCCTGGTTTATGGTCATTACGATGTGCAGCCTGTTGAACCGCTAGAGTCCTGGACGTCTCCTCCGTTTGAGCCTGTGGTGCGAGACGGCCGTTTATATGCTAGAGGTGTTAGTGATAACAAAGCACAGCATTTTAGCCATCTTAAAGCGTTGGAAGCGATGCTGCAAACGGCCGGTCAGTTGCCGGTAAATGTAAAAATCTGCTTTGACGGTGAAGAAGAAGTTGGCTCACCTAATTTGGCCTCGTTTGTTGCCGCCTACCAAACCTTGTTGGCCGCCGATTTTGTCGTGATTTCTGATGGGGCCATGCACCAGCCAGACCAACCAACCATTGATTATGCGTTGCGTGGCGTGGTGGCTGCCGAAATTCGGGTGACAGGCCCCAGCCGGGATTTGCACTCTGGCAGCTACGGTGGCTCGGTGCACAACCCGGCGCAGGCAGTGGCTGAGATTGTGGCGGCATTACACCATGCAGACGGCCGTGTGGCTATCCCGGGCTTTTATGATGATGTGAATACCCTTTCTCCCGCTGAACGTGACCTCTTACAAAAGGTGCCTTATTCTTTCCGGCAATGGCAAACAGAAACGGGTGCGCCTGTTGCCTGGGGCGAGTCGGCATTTACCTTTTTTGAGCGCATGACTGCACGCCCTACTTGTGAAGTGAACGGTATTTGGGGCGGCTTTGCTGGTGAGGGTTTCAAAACAATTATTCCGGCCGAAGCGGGTGCCAAAATCAGTATGCGGCTGGTGGAAAATCAGGATGCGGAAAAGATTGCGGCTCAGCTGACCCAGTTTGTTGAGCAAATAGCGCCGCCAACGGTGAACGTGAATGTGATGGTGCAGGCTGGCGCAGCGGCGGCTGTGACTCCTTATGATTCGGTTGCCATTCAAGCTGCGTTTCGGGCTTATGAAGATGGTTGGGGGGCGACTCCGCTGCTGAGTCGCGGTGGTGGCTCATTGCCTATTGTGGCTACCTTTCAGAAGCTGTTGGGTACGCCCTTTGTGCTCATGCCGTTTGGCTTAGACGACAATCGGCATTCACCTAATGAACATTATCATTTAGCACATTTGGAGAAGGGAATGGTAACGGCCGTTTACTTTTATCATCATTTGGCAACGGCCGTTACACACAAACAGGTAGAGGTAATTTGACACTAAAATTCATTATGAACAACAACGTCAAATGTGTGGTTCTGATGGTAAATCAGGTAGGCTGAAAAACAACCCCCAATAAACCCAAACAAATGGGTTTGCCAGGAGATACCGCCACTCTGCGGCAAGGCCCCCCAAATAATCCCACTGTAAAGCAGCAACACCACCAAGGCAATTACAATCGCCCGGCAACTCCGTTCAAAGTAAGCTGAGAGCACCAAAAAACCAAAATAGCCAAAAATTAGTCCGCTCGCCCCTAAATGAACTTGTCCTGCGGGGGCAATAAGCCAGGTGCCCAGTCCGCCAATCAGTATCACAATAAAGGATACTTTAAAGAAATCTTTGAGCGGTCTTGAGAGCATAATAATGCTGCCCAGGATCAGGAGGGGGCCTGTGTTGGCAAAAAGGTGACGAAAGCCGCCATGTAAAAATGGTGCCCAGAGGATACCCCACAAGCCTGTAATTGTTCTTGGCCGCACGCCAAAGCTATCTAGGCTGCCGCCAAAAATGAACTGGTCAATAAACTCAATCACCCATAACAGCACAAGAAAGCCACCCATGATTTTGAGGGGTGTCTGTAATTGCGACCATAAATCTGTTTGGGGAGACCTTTCTTCCATGTTTTAACTTCCCTTATGTAGGACTGGCTCTTTTTCAGGTGCAACGCACTTGTCCTGGCGTGAAGTGCAACAACATTTGCTAAAGATTTGTGTCGCACCTCTAAGGCCTGAATAGATACAAGTTACATTTGTAAAATTGTACTGCACAAGTCTGGTAATTGGGTGATGATTCATTTCCCTCTGATAATTGTTTAACTGTTCCTGCACAATTCCATACGAAATTGGTAAGAAACCGTTGCCGTTTTGCATCTTATTCACAGTGGCGCAAAAGTGGACTTTAAGAGACAATCAAGTGACAACTCTGCTTTTTTGAGAACGAGGATGTGACTATGAAAATAAAAGAACAGCTCTTGTTAACAGTGAGTATTGGGCTGCTGTTTTTATTAACTGCCTGTTTGCCCGATGATTCGTCATCGGGTTTATTGCCCGATCCCATTAAGCCCGTAACGGCCGATCCAACCCCAGGTATTGTATTTGTAACGATGCGTCATGTAGAGCGTAATAATAGCTTGCACCAAAATTGGGAATTATACCTGGTACAGCCCGATGGTACAGGTCTCACGCGGTTAACAGATAATGATCGGGTGGATACAAGTCCTTCCTGGTCGCCAGACGGCCGTCAGATCGCCTTTCGCTCTCGGATAGACGGCAGCGCCGACATTCTTGTGATGGATGCCAACGGTGAAAACTGGCGCAATTTGATCAAAGACCCGGAAGATTCCATTTATGATGATTTTTATCCAGAGTGGAATCCTCAACGGGATTTGATTGCCTTGTACACAGACCGGTTTTACTCGCCAGATGTTGGCTGCGCCTGGCATCGATTGGCTATCATGCCGCTCTCCGGTGGGGCAGACAATATTCAGGTTTTGGAAGATCCATTGACTGAACAGGAAACATTGGGCTGGGCACCTGACGGGCAGCACCTTGCTTTTAGTTCCCGCTGTGACATGGGTCAAGAACAGGCGGTGGAGCTGTTTGAGTGGGATATTGACACGGGCGAGGTGATTCAGCTGACTGATGATGGTTACATCAATGCCTCACCTGCTTATTCACATGACGGCCGTTACCTGGCTTACCAATCCGTCCATCCCGATACCGGCGCAGATGTTTTTGTGCTCGATTTGGAAACTGGCGAGATTGCCAACCTCACTAATAATCCAGAATTTAAGGATTCCCACCCCACCTGGTCACCAGATGATAGCCAGATTGCTTTTGCCTCTGACCGGGATGGCAATGATGAAATTTACGTGATGGACGTGATTTTGGAACCGTTTGCCAGCAGTGCCAATCCAATTAATATCTCCAACCATCCTGCAAAAGATTTTGAGCCAGCCTGGTCGCCAGTTCCTTGAGGATCATCATGCGAGATTTACGTGTTTTGCTTGTGACTTTTATTTTGTTGGCTGCCTGCTCTTCTGCTGGGGCAGAAACGGCCGTAACTACCCTCCCCGCTGCGCCAGAACCAATGCCTGGCCTGGTTTTTACCTCCGAGCGGGACGACAACTGGGAAATTTACCGTATGGATGTAGATGGCGGCAACGTGGTGCGGCTAACGGAAACGGAAATCTCTGAAGGCGGCGCTTCCTGGTCGCCAGACGGCCGTTCCCTGGCTTTCTGGTCTCGGCGCGATGGCAATGCCGATATTTTTGTCATGGGGGCTGATGGCAGCAATCCGCTGAACATTGCCCCAGACCCCAAAGAAAATGGTGTTGAAGAATTTAACACCCGCTGGCACCCAGATGGGAACACCATTGCTTTTTTCAGCAACCGCTTTGGCAACGAAGGGTACAACTGCGTGGTGCATCGCGTGGGCTTTATGCCGCTGGATGGTGGCACGCAGGGCATGGAACCACTGGCTGCCCAGATCGGTAATCAGGAGACGCTGGACTGGTCACCAGATGGCAAATCGCTGGCCTTTAGCTCTAAATCTTGTGGCGGAACAGGCGTGAATTTACAACTCTTTTTGTGGCAGCGCGAGGATGATTCTGTGGCGCAACTCACGCGAGACGAATTCATCAATGCCGGACCTGCGTTTTCGCACGACGGCCGTTTTCTGGCCTACCATTCCTTCCGCGACGGCAACAGCGAAATTATCTTGCTGGATTTAGCCAGCGGTGAAACAGTAAACCTGACCAACCATGAAGCTAAAGATTCGCACCCCACCTGGTCACCCGATGACAGTCAGATCGCTTTTGTGACCGATCGGGATGGGAACGACGAGATTTACGTGATGAACGTGGACGGCACCCATCTACAAAACCTGACCAACCACCCGGCACGCGACTTTGAGCCGCAATGGTCGCCAATTCCTTAAATAATTTTGGATAGAGCGTGATGTGTGAAATTCTCGCACGTCACGCCTCATTTAAATTATCTCACTGCGCAGCACGACCACCGCCAGCAGCCCGATCACCAGCAGCCCTACCGTTAATCCGATAGCGATCCCGACGACAGTGGGTTGTTCTTCTTCCGTTTGGGTGGCAACGGCCGTTTCCCCATTGGCTTCTGGTGTAGTGGCCTGGGCGATTGATTGATTGTTTAAGGAGGCAACGGCCGTACTGGGTGTCGTTGGCGTGAGGGTCGGCGTTGCGGTTGGTGCAGCTGGAACAGGGGTTTCCGTAGACGGTAGCGTAGGTACGGCCGTGGGCACAGCTTCCCGCACCAGCAGCTGGTCGCCCGGCTGCAAAATGGCGTTTTGGTCAATGTTATTGAGCGTCAGCAGATCATCTAGAGTCAGGTTGTACGTAATAGCAATTTCCCACAACGTTTGGCCGCTGCGCACAGAATGGTACAAGATAGGCGTTGCCGTGGGGGGCGGGGTTTCGTCAGGAGCCAATCGGACGCGAATCAGCTCACCCGGTTGCAGAACAGCATCTTCTGGCAGCTGATTCAGCCATAAAATATCCCCCAGCTTCACATTGTACTGCACCGCAATCGACCACAACGACTGCCCCTCCAACACCGTGTGCATAGTGGGCGGCGTGGGCGTTGGGGGCGGAGCTTGCCCTTCAGCCAACTGGATTGTAATCCGGTCACCCGGCTGCACAATGGCATTGGCTGGCAGGCTGTTAAATAAGAGCAAGTCAGACAAAGGAACTTCATAATGAGCTGCCAGGGACCAGAGCGCCTGACCTTCCTGAACCACATGCACAATCGAGCCATCCTCGCCCGGCTGTGCCAGGGTAATGGGGGTGATGAAGAGCACCTCTGGACTGGGATCTGCGGCGGGCGGCGGTGGGGCATCGGATGGTTGGCCTACCACTAACACGTAGAAATTCTCGTTGCCGTTGGTGGCAAAGCCGGTGCCTGCCTCCTGATAGCGGCTGGTGATGAGGGTGTTGTAATGCACCGGGCTGTTGATCCACCAGTTGAGACCTCTGGGAGCGGTCATGCCGGTGCCGCCCACAATGTTTTCACTTACCCGGCCCACGTAGCCAGCAGCAGCCGCCCGGCTTTGTGGCGTGGAGCCACCAGAACCGATGTGGCTGGTAAAGATGGTGTTGGCCGCCATAAAGTTTGCCTGATTTTGCGCTGCGGCAGCCAGGGCATTGCTATACTGAAATGGTGCCAGTCCATTATTTAGGCGAAACTGGTTTACTTCTTGAAAGATTGCCGAGGCAGATTGGGCCTGAACGGCCGTTGTCTCCCCCACAACTAAAAATAGGCACAAAAGAATGCCTACAATCCATTTTTTGTTCATGCCAGAACTATATCAATAGGAACGGCCGTAACCAAATTCTGGTTGGCGACGGCCTCGCTAAAATTAACCAAACCCTAACACCTTCAGCCGCTGCACAAAAAAGAGCCCCTGGCAAGCGCCAGAGGCTCTGTCTAGTCTAAGCCTGTTACACACGGATTTTCACAAAGGTGAAAATGACCGTTTGCCAAAGCGAAGTTGTTATCCTTCGTACATTGATTCAATCTCGTCTTCGAAATTTTCGTTGATGATACGTCGCTTAATCTTTAAAGTCGGTGTTAGCTCACCATCCTCCACCGTAAAGTCACGAGGCAGCACGCGGAAATCGCGCACATGCTCTACACGGGCAAACAGCGAATTAACCTTCTCCTCAATCTCCTTCTGCAGATGCGCCAGCAGTGTGGGATGCTCGTGCAATGTTTGGCCTTCTAAGCCACGCGCCTGAGCAAATTTTGACGCCGCATCCGGGTCAAGCGTTATCAACGCCGTCAAGAAACGGCGCTTCTCACCTATGACCACCGCCTGCGACACTAAATCAAGATTTTTCAAAGCGCCTTCAATGTTTTTGGGTGCAATGTTTTTCCCGCCAGACGTAATAATGATTTCCTTCTTACGTCCCACAATGCTAAGGTGCCCATCTTCATCGAACTTGCCTAGATCTCCAGAATGAAGCCAGCCATCAACCAAAGTGTCTTTTGTTGCTACCTCATCTTTAAAATAGCCCATAAACACGTTTGGACCCTTCACCAAAATTTCGTCATCGGGGCCGAGTTTGACTTCCGAACCGGGCCATGCCTGACCCACGGTACCAATTTTGATGGCTCCAGGACGGTTTGTGGTGGTTGGCCCGCAATCTTCAGATTGCCCGTATAGCTCCATAATTGGTAGATCCAAGCTGGCAAAGAAGTGCAAAATATCTGGCGAGATGGGTGCGGCCGATACAATGAGGTTGCGCACTTCCGAAAGCCCCATTCCTTCTTTGACTGTGGAAAAAACAAGTGCATCAGCGATACGATACTGTAATGCCAGAAAACCTCTTGGCTCCTGACCTCGATTGTGCAATGCCGTGACCTGGCTGCCAACACCACGTGCCCATTCAGCGATCTTAGCCTTTATGCCGGTTGCCTGGGAAAGTTGCGCGGCAACGCCTGCCTGGAAGCGCTCGAAAATACGGGGCACGCCAAAGAAGACGGTGGGTTTCACCTCTTTCATGTTGTTGTTCAGATGATCCTGGGGCGAATATTCCGCGTAGTAGACTTGATAAGCGGCCGTAATAGAAGCATGAATTGTAAACATTTGCTCAGCAATATGTGAAAGAGGCAAATAGGAGAGGGTTCTGTCGGAGGGACTCAGGTCGATGAGACCTTGGGCATTCATGGCTGTGCTGGCCAGATTGTTGTGTGAGAGCATCACGCCTTTAGGCGGACCGGTGGTACCAGAGGTGTAAATGAGTGTTGCCAGTTGATCTTGTTCCAGCGCGTTCATGCGAGCATCAATGACACTTTCTTCTACGTCATCACCCTTGGCCATGAAATTTTCCCAGCTTAAGGTCATTTGGTCATCAATTTCTGTGCCTTTCATGAGGACAATGTGCTTTAGGCAGGCAACATCATCTCGTACTTCGGCGATTTTGTCCCACTGACCCTGGTTTTCAACCAGGATGACGCTTGATTCGGAGTTTTCGACGATGTATTTACATTCGTGCGGTGAATTGGTGGTGTAAATGCCAGCTGGTGCGCCACCAATCATCATGCAGGCGAGGTCGAATATGACCCATTCGGGGCGATTAAAGCCGAGAATGGTTACATTTTGACCGGGCTCTACGCCAAGTGCTACCAATGCGCGGGCGGCTTGCCGGACCTGATTTGTGTACTCTTTCCAGGACGTGGGCACCCAGGCGCTGCCAATTTTTTCGTAGTAGGCGGGTGCGTTGGGGCGGATACGGCCGTTTTCGTGCAGCCGGTGGAGAATAGTGTCCGTCATTGAATGCCTCCTCTATGTTTAAGACATTGGCTGACTAGAAAGCAACTATCAAGACAATTGTTGTGTTTTGGTGCAGTGTCTCGTCCAGAGCGTTTGATTCCAGTCAGTTAATAAATTTTGCACAATAAGTAGCGGGGTAGTCTCTCAATCCTTAATGCAATTTTTATCATAACTGCGCTGCTTCCGCAATGATTTTATGTCAGGTTTCCCTAATTTTGGTCAAACAGCTCACTTTGGTTGATGTTAGTTTGGCGATTTGCTTGTTTTAGTAGCCATTCGGCCTGAAGTCGCTATTTTATTTCTGAACGGCCGCGGATGAAACGGGCCTAATAAAAAGACCTGGCAGATTTACCTGGCCAGGTCTCGGTAATCAATTGAGAGATTAGCTTACTTGAAACCGCCCGCACAATTCCGCTAACCTATTTGCGGACGGTCACTTAGCGCACCATCATGTACAGGCTAAGACCGATGTAATAAACCACATACAGCAAGGAGGCCCAAAGTATTCCCGGATTAAAGGCTGGATATTGCAGCCACACAATCAGGCACAGAATTCCCCAGATCGTTGTGAGACCCAGGGTTAGCTTTTGGTAGCGTACCATTCGAGATGGGTAAAGGTATCTAATAGGCACAAAAACCAACACGGTGAGGGTGGCAATGACCCAGAAATTGACCCACAAATTGGCATCGAACATGAACATGTAAAAAACGACAACATTCCAATAAGAGGGGAACCCTTTAAAGGTATTATCATCGGTCTTGGCGTCTGACTGGCAAAATTGAAAGGCTGAAGCTAAGACAACCATTGCAATGCCTGCAATGGTTACAGAGGCTGGCAGCAGCTTTGCTTCATAGAGAAAGATTGCTGGCACGATGACATACGTTTGATAATCGATAATGTTATCGAGCAGCGCCCCATCAAAGCCTGGCAGCAACCCCTTCACCTTAAAACGGCGTGCCAATGTGCCGTCTAAACTATCTACGAGGGCAGCCAGAGCGAGCCAGAAAAAAGCGGCCTGCCATTGATGCTGCACCGTCGCCATAATAGCCAACAAGCCCCAAAGCGCGCCCGTGGCTGTAAAAAAATGAACACCCCAGGCTACCACCAACGGACGCTCGACTTGTAAGTTGAGATTCATTCTTGACATAATTATTTCCAAATATAGTTCAAAAGAGATTGCTGAACTTTAAGTGATGAAGGGATGGAAGTCAATACGAGAAGCCTATATTTGTGGCTGAAACTTAGGAAAATGGTCGCCTTATAAAAACGATGCGGGTGCAACGCACTTAAACCAATGATGAAATCGCTGGAAACAGCTCAAAATATGCGTCGCACCTCGCGGATTAGGGTAAGTATTCAACAACTGAGGCTTCGCCTTGTCCCACACCGACGCAGAGGGTGGCCAGGCCATAACGCATGGTTGCGCCAGCCTGGGCGCGGCGGTTCATTTCATACAGCAACGTGGTGAGAATGCGCGCCCCAGAACAGCCCAGAGGATGCCCTAAAGCAATGGCCCCGCCATTGACGTTAGTAATTTCCTGGCTAAGCCCCAACTCATTAAGCACGGCCAGAGATTGTACGGCAAACGCTTCATTTAGCTCTGCCAGGTCGATGTCATCGAGGGAGATGTTAGCGCGTTGCAAGGCTTTACGTGTTGCGTTGACCGGGCCTAAGCCCATCACGCGTGGGTCCACCCCGGCAGCGGCCGAAGAAATCCAGCGGGCCATTGGCTTTAACCCTAACTCTGCCGCTTTGCTGGCGGACATGAGCAGCACGGCGCAGGCACCGTCGTTGAGGCCGCTGGCGTTTCCGGCTGTGACGGTGCCCCCTTTGCGGAAGGCAGGGCGCAGCTTGGCCAAGATTTCTGGGCTGGTGGCTAATTCATAGCCGTTATCGGTTTTTTTGATGCGTGGATGTTCATCGGTATCCACAATGATGGGGTCCCCCTTTCGTTGGGGGATGGAGACGGGGACAATTTCGGCCTGAAAACGGCCGTTAATAATTGCCTCACATGCCCGCCGCTGACTTTCAAAGGCGAAGGCGTCCTGGGCTTCACGGCTGATTTCACCTCCGTTTATTTCCCCGGCACAGCTCATTTCGAAGATGTTTTCGGCCGTTTCGCCCATTGCTTCCAGGGGGAACAGCGCTTCCATCTTGGGATTGGGGTAGCGCCAGCCCAATGTGGTATCGTAGCCGGTGATGTTGCCTGATGGCCCCCAGGCGCGGGAATTTTTGGGGAAAGAGTAGGGGGCGCGGCTCATGCTTTCTACGCCACCGGCAATAAAAACATTCCCTTCGCCACATTTGATGGCGCGGGCGGCCTGGTTTACGGCGTTCAGGCCACTGGCGCAGAGGCGGTTAAAGGTGACTGCGGCAACTGATTCTGGCAGTCCGGCCAACAGTGTGGCCATGCGCGCCACGTTGCGGTTATCCTCGCCGGCCTGATTAGCACAGCCAAAATAAACTTCTTCAACGGTGCTGGGATCAATGCCGGTCCGGTCTACCAGTTCGCGAATGACCAGGGCGGCCATGTCGTCTGGCCGGACGGCCGCTAGCGCACCGGCATGGCGGCCAATAGGGGTTCGTATTGCATCGACAATGACAACTTCGTTCATTTGGAATTCTCCATTGTGATTATTCAGGAGATTGGGCCAGTTTCCTTTGGAATTGACAATTCACATTGAAAACAATTAGCCCAATCTGGCAAACTCTGCGCCAATTATAGCCTTGTCCAAGGTGCGACGCACTTGTAAATGGTGGTTGTCTATCTGCTTCGATAAAGTGTGTCGCACCTGAATTGGTAATTCGGCCGTTTCAGCCTAAAATTGGGTCATGAGCATTTGGGACAACATTGTTGGGCATGGTTGGGCGGTAGAGATGTTAGCCAGTGGGCTGGCAAACGGCCGTCTTGGGCACGCTTATCTCATCACTGGGCCAGAACGGGTGGGCAAAACAACGCTGGCCCGTACCTTTGCCCAGGCATTAAACTGCGAAGCGCCAGAAGCGGAACGGCCGTGTGGGCATTGTCGTCCCTGTAAATTAATCGCCGTTGATCGGCATCCTGACGTGAAGCTGATTACCCCAGAAGTGAGCGGGCGGGGCAAGCTGACCCTAAAAATCGAAACAATACGACAGTTGCAGCAAGATTTGAACCTATCAGCGTACGAGGCGCGCTACAAAGTGGCGATTTTGGAGCGATTTGATGCCGCCACCATTGGGGCGGCCAATGCGTTCTTGAAAACATTGGAAGAGCCGCCGGGCAAAGTTATCTTGCTGCTTACGGCTACCGACGCTGATATGCTGCTACCCACCATTGCTTCCCGCTGTCGCACGCTGAATTTACGGCCGCTACCCGCCGATCTCATCGAAACCAGCTTAGCAACCCGCTGGCAGGTTCCGGCGGAAAAAGCAACCTTGCTGGCTCATTTGGCAGACGGCCGTTTAGGTTGGGCTGTCCAGGCCGCTGAAGATGAAACCATCTTGCAAACGAGGGCCGAGCATTTGGCCCAGCTGCACGATGCCCTGGCCGGGCGACGTGCCCATCGTTTTGCCCTGGCCGATAAGTTAGCGCGCAAGCCGGAAACGCTGCCCGATCTGCTGAAAACATGGCTCAGCTGGTGGCGCGATTTAACCTTGCTCAACCTGCGGCGCGGCCAACCCGTGAATCTCATTCTGACCAACATAGACGAAATTGATCGTCTGGAGCCACTGGCCGCCACCTGGACTGAACAGCAAATTAACCCCAGCCTCAACCAGACCAACGAATCCCTGTGGCAATTGGAGCGGAATGCCAATACGCGGTTGGTTTTAGAGAATTTGCTGCTGGTTTACCCAATCCCCGAATTGGCTTAAGCTTTTATGTGGGTCGGATTGCCAATCCGACTTACGCACATGTGCTGTTCACCCTGCGAAATCTTAAAGAACCATTTTTTGACGGTGAAGAGCGGTCGGTTGGTGTTGGTTAATCAACTGATCGGTTGATTTGTTATCCCCCTCATATGACTACAATCAAACAGGGTCATGGTTAGAACATGACCTGTGCATGACTTCCGGCACATTCGGCGACGGCCGTTTGCCGTTAAACTCGCTATCAGATTCAGAAAAGCAACGATAAGCAAGCGCGTGCAATATCAGCAGATTTCTCTCTGCGACTCTGCGCCTCTGCGTTAAATTTAATTAATAGGAGAAACCGATGTCACTCATTGTGGAAGTGAAAGATTTACACAAACAGTACAATCCGCCCGATGGCGTAACGGCCGTTCAGGGCGTCTCTTTTGCTATTCGGCAGGGGGAAATTTTTAGCCTGCTTGGCCCCAACGGTGCAGGCAAAAGCACCACTATCTCCATGCTCAGCGGCCTGCTGGCTCCCACCGGTGGCGATGCCACCATCGACGGTCATTCCATCACCCAAGATGCCAAAGCAGTCAAGCAGGTCATCGGCGTAGTGCCTCAGGAAATTGCCCTGTACGACACCATCAGCGCTCGGGAAAACCTCAACTTTTGGGGCAAGATGTATGGTTTGTCGGGGGAAAAGTTAAAGGAACGGGTAACGGCCGTTTTGCAAATTGCCGGTCTTGCTGATCGAGCCGATGACAAAGTAGCAACCTTTTCCGGTGGCATGAAGCGGCGCATCAACATCGCCGTGGGGTTGCTGCACAGCCCCACGGTTTTGTTCATGGACGAACCCACCGTGGGCATCGACCCGCAAAGCCGCCGCCGTATTTTAGATACGGTGAAAGAGCTTAACGAGCAAGGGCTCACCGTTTTGTATACCACCCACTACATGGAAGAAGCCGAAGAGTTGAGCGACCGTATCGGCATCATCGACCACGGCAAGCTCATTGCTGTAGGGACGCAGGATGAGCTGACGGCAACGGTGGGCCAGTACGACATCATTAATCTGGATATAGGCGAAACGGCCGAAATCAACGGCACCCTGGTCGGCGATTTGGCCGGATTGGACGGCATTCACCAGGCAGATGGGGAAGCAGAGCATGTGATTGTGCAGGCCAAAGATGCCAACGCCGTGCTGCCCCGCATTCTGAAAACTGTGGCCGAACACGGCCGTTCCATCCGCCGCCTTGAAATTCAAGAACCCAACCTGGAAGCCGTCTTTCTCCATCTAACTGGTCGCGCTTTAAGAGACTGAGGTTTATCATGAAAATTTGGACAATTGCCTGGAAAGATACCTTAATCCGTTTTCGGGATCGCAACGCGCTGATTTTGATGATCCTCGCACCGCTGGTGCTCTCGGCCATCATTGGCTCAGCGTTTGGCGGTTTTATTAGCGGCAGCGACCCAACCCCTTTTGATGCCATCCCCGTCCTGGTCATCAATGAAGATGAGGGTGGGCAAGGCGAGCAATTTATTGAAATTTTAACCAGTGAAGATCTGGCCGACCTGCTGGATGTGACGGAGATGACCGATTTAGCCGCTGCCCGTGAGAAGGTGCAGGCGGGCGAGGCCCGGGCCGCCATTTTGATTCCAACTTCATTTAGTGCGGCAGTGGAAAATAGTGGGGACGCGGAAACGGCCGTTTCCCTCGTTCAATTCTACGCGGACCCTGGCTCCACCCTCACGCCTAACATCGTGCGGGGTGTGGTGACCCAACTGGTGAATGGCTTCAATACGGCCGCTGTTTCGGTGGATGTCACCGTTGAGCAACTGACCGCTTCTGCGCAAACGCTTGGCCCGGCAATGGCCAGCCTGGGCACCGTGCTCAACGATGAGCTGGAAAGCCAAATCGGCCAAAACCAGGTCAGCATTAGCCTCAACGATGTTTCGGTTGGGGAAGAAGAGGCGAGCAGCGACCTGAATCCATTCGCATTTTTTGCTCCCAGCATGGGCATCCTCTTCCTCATGTTTTCCATGGTCGATGGCACCCGCTCCATTTTGGATGAACAGCAGGGCGGCACGCTGAATCGCTTGGTCAGCACGCCCACCAGCCATATTGAAATTTTGCTGGGTAAAATTGGTGGTGTTTTTCTCACCGGTGCGCTGCAATTTGTGGTCTTTGTCATCGCCTCTTCTCTGCTGTTTGGTCTGGATTGGGGCAGCTCTCCGCTGGGTCTGGCGCTGATGGTGCTGTCCGTGGTGCTGGCCTTTACCAGTCTGGGCGCCCTGGTGGCTGCGTATGCCAAAGATGCCAATCAGGCCAATATTATTGGCTCAGTCATCACCCTGGCGTTTGCTGCCCTGGGAGGCAACTTTGTCCCAGCGCAAAACTTCCCGCCCTTTTTGGAGCAGTTGAGCAAAATCAGCATCAACCGCTGGGCACTTGACGGCTTCTCTGACCTGACACTGTTTGGCCTGGGCTTGAATGATGTGCTGCTGGAAGCAGGCGTCTTACTCGGCCTGAGTGTGGTCCTTACTGGTCTGGCCCTGTGGCAGTTCCAACGGCGGTTGGCACGATAGGGTAGCAAGTTGCAAGTTGCAAGTGAGAAGTTTACTTGCTACCTGCAACCTGCTACTTGCATATTCACTGGAGTGAATCATGTTCAAAAAAGCATTAGACATTACCAAACTTTATTTAAAAACAACATACAGTGAACGCACTGTGTTAATTTTTCAGCTCATCATGCCCTTGGTGTTTACTTTTTTAATTGGGCAGGCGATTGGTGGTTTTGGTCCAGGCGGGAGCAGCAGCACCACGGTGACCTGGGCGCTGGCTGTAGCCAATGAAGACGCAGGCAGCTTGGGTGCGGCGCTGGTGGAAAACCTGGCGGCTGATCCTACGTTGGAGATTGTGGAAGTTACGGCCGTTTCCCTGCCCACCACTGTTAAAAATGAAGAAGCCGAAGCAGGGATACTCATCCCCACCAACTTCAGCGAAGAACTGCAAACAGGTAACAGCCTGGTGCTCGACTTTTACAGCGATCCGGCTAACGCGCAGCGGGTGCAGCCGGTGGAACAAGCCGTGCTTGGTGCGGTGAGCCAGCTGACTGGCTCCATCAGCTCTGCTAGCATTTCGCGTGACGTGGCTAGAGAGCTGGGTTTGTTTGAGCTGGGTGTAGACGAAGATGATTATTTTGAAACGGCCGTTGCCACCGCCCAAACCGAATGGCAAAATCCGCCCGTTGCTATCCAGGTAAACGAAGATGAGATTGCCGTGGACAGCAACGACATCATCCCGCAGGGAATCAATCAATCCTCGCCTGGTATGATGGCCATGTTTGCCACCTTTGGCATGATTGGTGGGGCGGCAGTGCTTATTCAAGAGCGGCAGTCTGGCACGCTGCGCCGCCTGGTGGTGATGCCAATCAATAAAAGCAGCATTTTGCTGGGCAAGCTGCTGGGCATCCTGCTGGTTGGCCTGGTGCAGATGACGCTGCTTATTGTCGTGGCGGCCCTCTTTTTTGATGTGCCTTGGGGCAACAGCCCTGTGGCCTTGGCCATTGTGGTGTTTGCCTTTGGCCTGGCCATCACCAGCCTAAGCATGATGATGGCGGCGCTGACCAAGACATTGGCTCAGGCCAATGCTCTGGGGACGGTCATTGTGCTTTCCATCTCGGCCTTGGGCGGGGCGTGGTGGCCGCTGGACATCGTGCCTGGTTGGATGCAGACGATTGGTCGGTTTTCGCCGATGTCTTGGGCAATGGATGGGTTCCAAGATATTATTACGCGCGGCTTGGGCGTCACGGCCGTTTTGCCAGAGGCGGGTGTTTTGTTGGCCTTCGCCGCTGTCTTTTTAACCATTGGCATCTGGCAGTTTCGATACGAATAAACGATTGTAGGGGCGGTTTGCGAACCGCCCCTACTGGAAAAAATCATTCATGAATCCTTCCGATTTTCTCAACTTTGCCCTCGATGCCGCCTGGCAGGCGGGGCGCGTGACGCTGGGCCACTTCCAAACGGGGGTGTTGGTGCAGCGCAAGGCGGATAACACGCCGCTCACCATTGCCGACCAGCAGGCAGAACAAAAGCTGCGGCAGCTCATCGAGCAATATTGGCCGGAGCACAACATCATTGGTGAGGAATACGGCCGTACCCAACACAACTCGTCCTACACCTGGGTCTGCGACCCCATCGATGGCACCAAATCGTTCATGTGCGGCGTGCCGCTGTACGCCAATCTGGTGGCGCTGCTCAAGGACAACGAACCAATTCTGGGCGTGATTAACTTTCCAGCGCTAAACGAAATGGTGTATGCCGTGCGCGGTGGTGGCTGTTTTTGGAACGGCCGTCCCGCCCACGTTTCTAATACCCAAAAACTGGAAGATGCGGTGATTTTGTGCAGCGATTTAGACACATTTGCCCTATTGGGCCGCGCCGAAAAATGGCAAAAATTAGTTGAAGCTAGTTACGTGCAGCGCACCTGGGGCGACGCCTATGGCTACGCTCTCGTGGCCACTGGCCGCGCCGACGTGATGGTGGACCCTATCATGGCCTTGTGGGACATTGCCCCAATGCAGGTAATCTTGGAAGAGGCGGGTGGTACGCTCACCGATTGGCAAGGGGGAGCCACCATCCACCACGAAGAAAGCATTGCTACGAATGGGCAACTTTTGGCTGAGGTTTTGGACGTGATGTGTGAAACGTGACCCGGAAATTCTCACGCATCACGTTTCACGCATCACTTTCTCCAGTCGGGCCCGCGCCTCACTTTTCCGCGAAAGCGCATACAGCGCGCCATACCCTTCAATAACCAGAGAAGAAGAAACGAGGCCGTAAGCCACTGCCTGGGCTGGCTTTCCCGTTTGGGCCAGACCAACCATGAAGCCGCCGCAGAAGCTGTCGCCTGCGCCGGTCACGTCGCTGATGCGCGGGTCGTTGGCGGTGTGGTAGGCGGGGAAGTGGGTGATGGTTTGAGTACGGCCGTTCACCAATAGCACCCCGTCTGCGCCATTTTTCACCACCACCCAACGCACCCCCCACTTTGTTAGTGTAATAGCCGCCTCTGCCAAATCCACGTCCGCCCCAAACAACGAGCGCATTTCCATGGCGCTGGGCAAAAAAACGTCCACCTGCGGCAAAATTTGCTTGATTTGTTCCCGGCGGGCTGGAATCATGTACCGTTCCCCCGGATCAAGCGTAATTTGGGGGATGCCCAGTTGCCGCAAATAGGGTGGGATATGTAGATGGGTGGCCAAGGCAAGGGGGGAAAGGTGAACGGCCGTTACCGAACGCCACCCATCGGGCCAATCCTCTGGCCGTAAAGCCAGCGGTTCGTAATCATGCGGATCGTCTTGGCCAGGGGTGGAGTGGATGTAATCTTGCAGCGCGGCGGGCAAGGGTTGGCCGATGCGGGCAAAGTGGCTGGCGGGATTGGTATCATCGCGACGGCCGTCTGGCAAATAGGCAAAAAAGGTGCGGTGATCTTGCGGCGTGGGCAGGCGAACCAGCCCGTCAATGCCGATTTGCTGAGCGGGGAGCTGGGCAAGCCATCCTTGCGGATAGTTGCTGCCGATTCGCGCCCACAAATTGACCGGTGCATCCCAAATTGCTGCCCCCACGGCGGCATAAAGCGCATTGCCGCCCACCATCTTCACCCGCGCCTCGCCCGCGTGGGTGATCAAATAATCAATTCGCATTCCGCCTGTTGTTACAAACATTTATACACTGCCTAACGTAAGTTTTGTGCAATTGGCAGCGAAATCGTGAGAAATCGCCAAAAATAAAAGTTGAACCTTTACAAACTGCTCATTAGTGGCAGGCTCATAGCAATATTTCACAACGAGGTCGCTATGAGTCCCATACAAACATCACCAGAAATACCTCCGCAAATCACCCAACACGCCATGCTGGTTATTTGGGGGATAGTTGCCCGCCGTATCGGCTTGGTTTCAGCTATCGAAGCGGTCAAGCTGAAACAAAAAAAGCGAGACCACACACCACAAACCAAAATTTTGGAATTCTTGGTCGCCATCCTGGGCGGACTACCGCATTTGCAAGACATCAGCCGCGCGGCTCACCCGTTGGACCAAGACCAAATTGTGGCTGAAGCATGGGGACAAGACGCTTGGGCTGACTACAGCGGCATCAGTCGTAGCCTGACCCGGCTGACAGCGGAAGAAGTTGCCGACTTGGTCGCCGCGCTAGAGCGTATCGGCCAGCCGTTTATCGACCAGGAAGTGGCGTTAGCTCTGGAGCAGATGGGTGAGATTGTTTATGATGCCGACCTGACAGGTCGGCCCGTCTCCAGCACGAGCAGCAGCTATCCGAACACGGCCTTTGGACACATGGGCGATACGATTGAGTTGGGGTATCAAGCCGCATTGGTCAGCCTGCACAGTCCGACGTATGGTCGCTTGTGGTTAGCCAACGAACTGCATCCGGGGGATACGGTCAGCATGAACCGTACTCAGGCTTTGGTCATGGCGGCGGAAAAGCGGACAGGTCGGCGACCGCTACGGCGCACCGAGTTGCTCGCTGGCCGTTTAGCCGAGGCTCGAATGAGGTGGGAAGCGATAGCTAAACAGGTTGAAGACAGCTATCAGCGCCATCGGGAAGCTCAAGGCAAATTGCATGACGCCCGCCTGTCTCTAGGGGAATGGAAACGGGAAGTGCGCTCTTTGACGGTTATCTATGAACAGGAAAATCGGTCACAGACGGCTCATTGCCAACTGACAAGAGCGCAACGCAAGGCGGCTACCTATACTAAACGGGTTCCCCGCTGTGAAGAAGCATTAGGTGTCGCTGAACGGAGACTGGCTCGACATGAAGCGCGTTATGATGCGGCTCAGGCAGAGGTTGACCAGTTGCAAACCCGCTACCAGCAGTTTCAGGCTGACAATGCTGCCAATCCGAACCCGATTCGTGCTACTTTTCGGCTCGATGGCGGGTTTACCAGCCTGGAAAATATCTACTGGCTGATTGAAATGGGCTACGATGTCTACACTCGCGGTCGTTTCCCAAAGGTACGCGATGCGCTGAGTTCGCTGTTGACTGATAAAACCGATTGGTGTCAGGTGGGGAGCAACGCACACCTGACAGCTTGGCGCGACACGACGGTTGATGGCTATTTTGCTTATCCGCTCAATGTCGCTTTGCTCCACTACCACACTGGCGATACCGTCCAACGAGCCACCTTGCTTCACTATGGTCAAACCGATGTGGTGGCTGACCGGGATGGTTGGTTTCATACCTATAACGGCCGTCAAACGATTGAAGCCGGTATCAAAGAGGGCAAAAACGTCTTTCAGATGCATCATCTGAAGGTACGCTCGCCGGAAGCGTTGCTCTTGCAGGAGCATATGGCTTGTTTTGCGGCCAATTTCGTCCGTTTTGCCGCCGCCTGGTTGGTGCAGAAAGCGCAACCAACGCCCTTTTCAACCCAATCTGTCAAGCAGATGGTTCGGGTAGCCGCCCATACCTCGGCATGGGTACAAAGGCAAGGTGATGTTTGGTTGTTAACGTTCACTGAGCAGAGTTGTTATGCAGGCTGCTCCCTGCGTTTTGGCGATGGGGTGATTCAACTGCCCCTACCGCTTTTTAAAGACATTCATTTTTCGCATTTTTGAGCCACTTTGGCTCTGATTGCACAATTGTTACGCTAAGTTCACTGGAAGTAAGAGAGATTTCATCAAAGATTACGCAGATTTACCAGATTTTTATCTGCGTAATCTTTGATACTTATCGTTTGACCTGACCAATCTGCTGACTGTCGCGGATGCGGGAGATGCCGCCACCGCCTTCGACACTGCGGCCACCGTCAAAGCCGCGAAAGTACGGTTCGCCAAGGAGTTGGGCGCGATAGGCGGCAAAGAGGGTGCCGGGTAGGCAGGTGAGCAGGGGGGAGAAACATTCACGGGTGGGTATGGCCCCTTCGACAGGCTCAGGGCAGGCTGTTTCCCACAAAAATTCAACAGCAGAATGAGTGACCAACGCGCTGCCCTGTGGGGCAATCACCGCCACGCGCCGCCCAATCGCTTTAGCCGCAGTTACTAGCTCCAGCGCCCGCCCCTCATCCCAGCCGCCTGCCCCAATAAAGATGGTGGGCGTGGTCACCTGCCGCCCAAAATATTGCAGGTGTGCCCATTCTTCCGTGTCTTGGGCAACGGCCGTATCGCCACTGGCTTCTAACACCTTCGCCGCACTAAACAAAGCCGTGCCATAATTTGGCCCAGCGCCACAGAAGACAAACTGATCGGCATCATGCCACGCCTCGGCTGTTTGCCGGGTGGCTTTGTCACTGAGGGCAATGGTTTGGGCCATGAGTTCGGCCGTGTGCGCCAGTTCGCGCCGCAGCTTGTTGGCTGCTGCTTTGCTGAGATGGCCGCGATGTTCACCCAGCTGAATGGCGGCCAGATAAAGCGCTAGTTGGGAGGCTACATAGCTGCGCGTGCCGGGCACAATTTGGCCTTGGAGTTCGGTGGGGAGGGGAGGAACGGCCGTTTCCAACACAAATTCTGCCGCTTGCCCCAATGGCCCAGTGGGGTTGCCCGTCAGGGCCACAGCGGTGGCTCCTACCTGCCGAGCTAAAGCCATCGCCTCCACCGTACGGCTTACTGCGCCGCTCACAGACACAGCCAGTACCAGATTGCTGCCCCGACCCGTCTCTGGCAAATAGCCCACGGCGTAGCGGGCAAACTGCATCGCCGTCATCGGTTCGCAGGGCAGCCCGGCGAGCTGTTCAAAAGCCAACTCCGCGTTTAAGGGGGCGAAGTAGCTGTCGCCGCAGCCGGTGGTGAAGACGCGCTCAGTTCTTTGGCTCAGGTCTGGGGTGATGGTGTGGCGAACGGCCGTCACTAGCTCATCAATCATCGCCAAAACCAATTCTGGCAAAGTGTCTATTTGTTGATGGAGCGGGGAGCGGTTCATAATCTCTCTTTACCTTGTTTAATGGTCTATAGCGATTCAATCAGATCGTGTATTTCCCAGCCCAATCCCCCGGCACACCAGCTTTGGTTGCCTAAAATGATCACGTCCAGTGCATGATCAGGATAGTGGTATAAGCGACAACTGACGCCATCTTCCTCCCCCGTGTGTCCCCAGCGAAGCAACTTTCCAGTGGTGCTAAAGACAAATTCATTGCCAAACCCATACTGCCACAGATAACCGCTGATTGGCTCGTCACTTTGGGAAACATGGGGTTTGAGCATGGCTTGTGTGCTGGTTGGGGAGAGAAGACGGCCGTTTCGCAATGCCTCACTAAACCGCCAGAGATCAACGGCCGTGGCCACGGCACCCCCATCGGCAGCCGCCTCTGGCGTGGTGCTGTAAATGTTTTTGCGCCACGTTATTTGTTCCGATTCGTCATCTTCCTGGGATATGTACCCTTCGGCCATATTGGGGGCAATAGCGTCTAGCGCAATAAAATCTGCCTGGGCCATCTGGGCAGGAGCAAAAACATGTTGCCGTACGTAATCAAAGTAGCGTTGGCCGGAAAGCGCTTCAATGGTTAATCCCAGCAAAATGTAGCCCGCGTTGTTATATTGATATCGCTCTCCAGCCGCAAAGTTGGGTGGCTTTTGGCTAAACAGGGGTAAATAATCAGCGTTGCTGTGCAGGAGGTAAAGTGGCTGTTCCTGGCATAGTGCGGCCCATTCCTCTTCCCAATTTTCGGACTCTTCAAACCAGTCGGCAATACCGGAACTCATCGTGAGTAGATGAAAGATAGTCACGTCAGCGGGGATGGCGGTCTGACCTAAATCGATCAACTCGGCGATGGGGGTAGTCAGGCTGAGTTTGGTTTGGTCAATGAGCTGGAGGATGGAAACGGCCGTAAACATTTTGGAAACAGAAGCTAGCCGAAAGCGCGTGTCCAGCTGGTTTGCAATCTGCCAGCCGCGATGCGCCAGTCCACAGGCATATTCCAGCAGCGGCTCATCCGCTTGCCACAGGCAAACAACGCCAGAAAATTTGTCGTCCTCCGATTGCTCTACCACAAGCTTCCTGACCTGCTCAGCAAAATTCATAACAACCTCTCTTGAAACATAGAATTCATCCAGCGCTCGATTTTACCAGCAAACCAGATTTTACGGATTCCTGGGGGCAGAAACACGGTAAAATTGTATGTTAAACTATTTCAGATTGTAACGTTGCGCCTGCGACCTCGTTCTGGAACCTGATTGGTTTAGGTGCGAAAGTGGTGTATGCTGGCGGTCATGTTCCCTGTACTGGTTCAATCTTTAACCCTGGCCGCTGGTGGGATGTTGTCGGTGGGATCAATTACCATCGTCATTTTGCTACTCCTTTCAGATCGGGGCTGGCGCAGTGGCTTGGCCTATTCGTTGGGTTATGTCAGCGCCTATGGACTGATTGGGATTGCGGTCGTGTGGGTGGGTTACACAACGGCTGAAAATAGGTCGGGTGAACCAGGTAGTTTTTCCTCGATCCTTTTTGTGGTGATGGGGTTGTTACTCTTTTGGCTCGCGCTGCGGAATTGGCGCAAACCGCCCTCAACCACTCAGGAAAGCCCGCGCCTGTTTACGATGATAGACAAAATTTCGCCGCCCAAAGCGTTTGGTTTTGGTGCCTTAGTAACGGTGATAAACTTCAAAAATTTGGCTATTTTTTTATCGGCCGTTTCCGTTCCCCTTCTAAGCGACCTCCCTTTGTACTCAAAAATGATGATTGCTTTGCTGGATGCGCTTGTGTTTTGCACGGCCGTTCTCATCCCTGTCCTTATCTATGTTGCCTTCCCCAAACAGGCCAATGAGCGGCTGAACTGGATAAAACAAACGTTGGAACGATACGGCCGTTCCATTGGCATTTGGGTACCGCTAATTTTTGGTCTCATTTTCCTGATTCGAGGTGTTACAGGTTTGTTATGATACCTAATAATTCACTCATTCTACCCTTCACCGATATTCGTGCCGCTGACC
>JBNKLQ010000056.1:0-26480 GCA_050292445.1 Promineifilaceae bacterium (SeqCode)
GCCTTCAGTTGCTTGCACGGTTGGTGGTGGGGCGCTGGTTGGCGTGGGGACCGGCGTGTTGGTGGGGGGTGGAAAGGCACGGAACTCAAAGGTAATGGGTTCGCCAAAAGTGTTGCCCGCTTCATCTACCAATTGCCAGGTGCTGTCATAGGTGCCTGGTGTGTTCGGTGCGCGGAAGGAAGCCGTTAGCGTGATTTCCTCACCGGGTGGCACTGTTTCATCCAGAGGGATGGGGTCGCCGTCATAATCAAAGGTTTCACCTTCCACATATTCCCATTGCAATTCAGCGGGCCAGGGACAGGTACCGTTGTTTTGTAACACCCAGGCAGCGGTAAAGCTGAACTGGATGGTTACCGCATTGGTTACAAAGCCGCTGCGTGAGGCTGAAATTAGCTCTACGCCTTCTTCGCAGGTCGCCAGGAATTGGGCCGTGGCGTTAACGGTTGCTTTGGTTGTCGCCGTCGCGGTTGGTGTACGCGAAGGTGTTGGTGTTTCGCTGGGTTCTGCTTCGGCGGTGAGGTCTAAAACGAGCTGGGCAAAATTGGTGGCAGCTAAATCGGGGGCTTCGGTGTTGGTTGGCTGCGGTGTGTTCGTACGCGTTGGTGCTTCGGTTTCATCAATCTCAGCCACGGCCGGAACGGTGGGCGTGGGGTCGCCGCTGAAAACGCCAGTGGCTGCCAACACGCCGCCAACGATGGCGACTAGCACCACAAGACCAATGACCGGCAAGAGCCAGGCGGGTCGTTTTTGTGATTTTTCTGTTGGGGTGGATGTTGGTGGGGAAACGGCCGTTTCCGGTTCTGGCACCATCACTTCCGTTTTGGCTGGCGTTGGATGATCCATCACTTCGGCTGGTGCAACAGCCGATATTGTCGGTCTGCTGACCGTGCCAGTCAAATCAACGTTACGCAGGGCCGTTGCCAACTCCCCGGCCGATTGAAAACGCTCGTCGGGCGATTTAGCCATCGCCTTCAGAATCACTTCTTGCAAGCCCCACGGGATGTCGGGAATAATGCTGTCAGGTTGGGGTGTGGGGGAATTGACATGCTGCATCACAACGGCCAGCGGGGTGTCCGCATCAAAGGGCAGCGCCCCCGTCACCATCTGGAACAACATGACACCCAGCGAATAAATATCAACCCGATGATCGCCGGACTGACCTAAGGCCTGCTCGGGCGACATGTACGCAGGGGTACCAATGAGCGCCCCCGTGGCCGTATAGGCCATCGACTGATTCCCTAACAGCTTAACAATGCCAAAATCAGTGAGCACGGCGCGCCCAGTATCTTCATTAAGCATGATGTTTGCGGGCTTAATGTCCCGGTGCACCATGTCCCGACGATGAGCATAGGACAGAGCATCGGCAATTTCGGCAATCATCTTGACCACATCTGTCAGGGGGAGGCGTTCTCCCTGGCGTGCCAAAGTCTCTAGACGATCTTTGAGCGTACCACCCTTGACATACTCCATTACCAGGTAGTAGCTGTTGTCATCGTATACGTCAAAATCATAAACGCCTACGATGTTGGGGTGGTTGAGGGCCGCCATGGCTCGGGCTTCACGTTGAAAGCGATTCAAAAAGTCCTGATCAGACCCCAGAAAAGCGTGCATGATTTTGATGGCCACAAACCGGTCGAGGTTTTCTTGATACCCTTTATACACCTCAGCCATGCCACCGCTGCCGAGCTTTTCTTTAACTACATATTTACCAATCTTTTTGCCGCTTAAAGTGTCGCTCATAATGTTTGTTGCGTGCCGAGAACTGCTTGCGAAGAAACCAGACTCCCGGAGAAAAGGTGTCGCTTATGGCAAGTATACCCAGTTTTGAGATTACTGAAAATGGTATTGTGGTTGTTTACACATACCGGAAAAAGTACCATTCTCCCGTTTACCCTCATGAATTGACCCAACACCGTCGCTGAATAAGTCACAGATTAAATCAACCGAATAGGAGGGTGATCTATATGGTGGAACGATGATCTAACTGGTGGCCTTACGATCAAACACTTCAACTTGTATTGGTATGAAAAATGACTATTTGTATAGGAGAAAATTATGTCTGAACAAAAGAAAGCTTTGGCCGTTCACAGTGAGGCCGCAGCCATGAGCTGTCCCCCTCGCGAATGGGAACGCGACAATATTTGTGACGTTTCTATCCTGACCTACCGTTTTACTTTGCGCATTGGTGATATTCCCGTGGAATGTGTTTCTCGTTATCGCCTAGAACGCTGCACAGAAGATTACGTGCTGAGCGATTTGCTACATTCCACCACGTTGTTCCCTGGTGAAGAAGTGTACATGTCGGTGCGTAACCGTCACTCGGTTTCCCGTTTTACAGAAGACAAATCGTATTCTGCCTCACAGGTTTCCCGCTCTTCTGATCGCATCTGGATGGAAACGTTCAAAAATCTGGCAACTGATTTTGACCAAAGCACCAGCTCCAGCCTGACGACCAGCGCCCATTCTGATTTTTCTCAGGGTGGTGTGAGTGGGGGCGGTGGCATCAACATCGGCATTGCCAAGATTGGGGCGTCGGGTTCCTACACCACCGGCAGCTTTGATTCTAATTCCAGTCGTGAATTTGTCAGCGAACTGCACAATCATCTCCGCTCTACATTCCACCAGACCAACCAGGTGGCCCGCGATTCGTCTTCTGTGAGTCTGACAGAGGTGAACAGCCACCGTGAAGTGACGTCTGAGCGAGATGACGAGTTGAAGGTGAGCACACGTCGCTTCAAAAACATCAACAAATGCCACACGATGACGCACTATTTTTACCAGATTGCCAAGCGGCAGCGGGTAAAGATTGAGCTGATTGAGCGCTCTTGTCGGGCAGTGAATGAGCAGGCAAACACGGCCGTTATCATGAAACCACTCTCCCTGTCCCTGGCTACCAACCAAATCGTGACGGCCGAAGCAGCCAAAACGAACGATGGCCCCGGGGCTGTTGCCTTTGCCGCAGACTTTAACGCCAACGTTTTGTCCCGCGATCAGCTGACGCTGCAAGATTTCAATCGGGTATCAACGGCCGTTTTCGACCAGGCTGCCCAGTCCCGTGCGGAAGCAGTCGCCAAAGCGGATGCCCTGGTGGCTGACTTGCCCGGTTTTGAGCCGTACGAGCGCGTTTCCATCATCCCCACCGAAGCACTTTACGTCGAGAGCGAACTGGGCGACTGTGCCCTGTGTGAGCCCTATGTGGTGGCCCAGCACGAGCTGGAGCTGGAACGCATAGCGTTGGAAAACCGCAAGCTGCGCCGTGAAATCGAGCTGCTGGAGCAGTACAAAGATTATCGCTGCTGCGATCATGAGCATGATCATGAGCACGGCCACGAGCCTGAACCTGGCGGCGGACGGTAGTCAGTAATTTCGCGGAGCAACCGCTTCGCGTACGGTGAACAGTAATCGGTAAAAGCAAGTTGCAGGTGGCAGGTTGCAAGTGGCAAGCAAGATCGCTACCTGCAACTTGCCACTTTTCACTTCTTACTTTGAACTGCCTTCAACTGCCCACACCCTGCGGCAATGTCAATGCCGCGCCGCTGGCGCACGGTGCTGGGGATGCCATAGTCGGCAAGGATAGCCTGGAACTGTTTTACTTGGGGGCGTTGGGTGGGACGGCCGTTATACCCCACGGTTGGATTGAGCGGAATCAAATTCACGTGGCTGGGTACATTTTGCAACAGCTGGCCCAGGGCGTGCGCCTGCTCTGGCGTGTCGTTTTTGTCCTCGATGAGGGTCCATTCAAAGAAGATGTGCCGGTTGAGCGCCTGGGTGTAAATGCGGCAGGCGTCGATCAGCTCAGCCAGCGGCCAGCGGCGGGCGGGCGGCACCAATTTTTGGCGATCGGCGTCGGTAGCGCCATGTAAACTTACTGCCAGGCGAAACGGCCGTTTCTCATCAGCCAATTTTAATATCCCCGGTACCACCCCTACCGTGCTCATGGTGATGTGCTTGGGGGCAATCGCCAATCCCTTGTGGTTCATCAAGATGTCAATCGCTGCCATCGTGTGATCATAATTGTGCAGCGGTTCGCCCATGCCCATGAAAACGATATTGCGCAGCGTCTCCCCTGTTGCAGCCAGCTTGCGCTTGACAAACAAAATTTGCCCTACAATTTCGCCGGGGGTGAGATGGCGCGTAAAGCCCATCTGTCCCGTGGCGCAGAAAACGCAGCCCATGGCGCAGCCCACCTGGGTGCTCACACAAGCGGTGGCGCGGCGGTCGCCTTCACGCCCCTTGAACTGCATGAGCACCGTTTCGATGGTTTGGCCGTCGGGCAAGGCCAGTAGAAATTTGCGCGTCAGGCTGTCGCTGCTGTCGATGGCGACCTGCTGGCGCAACGTGGTTAGTGTGGCCTGCTCTCTCAGCTTTTGCTGTAGCTCTTCACGCAAATGTGTCAACTGAGACAGGTCAGTTGCGTCATTTGGGTACAAACCCAGCCAGATTTGTTCAGCGTGGTAAGCGGAGTAACCCCATTGTTGGCAAACGGCCGTTAACTCTGGCAGCGTTAAATCGTGCAAATTAATCGGTTGGGTGTCAGTCAGCGTAATCGGTTGCATAGGGTGTGATTGTAGCGGAGGCGTGTAAAAAGTAAAAAGTGATCTAGCCAAATATCAGTTTGAGCGAGAAAAGAATAATTGGACACAGATTAACACAGATAGACATTTGTTTTTTTGCAGATTTTCAATCATTGTTTGGGCAGCTGCTTCAACTTTGTCGGTCAATTGTTTCTGCTTGGGATAGTTTGTTAGTTGTTAGTTTGCGAGTGGGCGAGTTTGCCAGTCTGAGAGCCATTTACCATTCACTTGCCACTTTTCACTCTATCACTTTTCACTTCTTAATTCCGCCAACCGCCGCCGCAAAAACCGTTTTTCCACTGCATTTTGGCATAAATCCAGGGCGATAGTGTAGGCGTCGTGGGCGTCGTTGCGGAAACCGGCGCGGCGCAGCAGGTCGGCGCGGGCGGCGTGGAACAGGTGATAATGGTCCAGGGTGCCTGCTTCGGCTAATTCGTCTAGCAGGCTCAGGCCGCGCATGGGGCCTTCGGCCATGGCAATGGCCACGGCCCAGTTCAGCACCACCACAGGTGAGTGGGTGTATTGTTGCAGCGCCTGGTACAGAGCGGCAATTTGCGGCCAGTCGGTTTCTTGGGGTGTGGCGGCCTGGTCGTGCAGGGCGGCGATGGCGGCTTGAATCTGGTAGGGTCCAGGTTGTTTCATGTGGAGGGCGCGTTCGAGAACGGCCGTTCCCACCCCGATCTGCTCCTGATCCCACTGGCTGCGATCTTGATCCTCTAGCAAAACCAGCTCCCCACTGTTGCCCACGCGGGCATGGCGGCGAGCATCGTGCAGCAGCATCAGGGCCAGCAAGCCCAATGCCTCTGCATCTTCTTCCAGATTGGGATCATCGGCCAGCAGTTCATTCAAAATGCGCACCAGCCGGATGGCTTCACTGCTCAGCTCTTGCCGGATGAGCGCATCGCCGCTGCTGGCGTTGTATCCCTCGTTAAAAATGAGGTAGAGCGTGGTGAGGACGGCGTTCAGCCGCTCCGGCAGCAAGTCGGTTGGGGGGACGCGGTAGGGAATGCCCGCCTGGGCAATTTTGCGCTTGGCCCGCACCAGACGCTGGGCCATGGTGGGGATGGGGACGAGGAAGGCGGCAGCGATTTCGGCCGTTTCCAGACCGCCCAACGTGCGCAAAGTCAGCGCTACTTGGGTCTCCAGCGACAGGGCTGGATGGCAGCAGGTAAAAATTAGCTTGAGGCGTTCGTCGGGAATGCTGTCCATTTCGTACTCGTCGGGATTTGTTGGTTTTTGCGTCAGTTCCACGAGCTGTGGCTGCTTTTGATCAAAATTTTTACGGCGGCGAATGCGGTCGATGGCTCTGTTGCGGGCAGTGGTGGTAATCCATGCGCCTGGATTACTGGGTAGGCCATCGCGCGGCCATTTTTCCAGGGCGACAATCATCGCTTCCTGGAAGGCGTCCTCGGCCAGATCGAAATCATTCAGATAGCTGATGAGCGCGGCCAGCACCCGGCCAGATTCTTCACGAAAAGTGCGCTCAATGGTTTGGTGAATATCTTCCATGCAAAAAATGAATGGGACACGGATAAACACTGATGCACACAGATGAAAAAACCAGTGTTTATCTGCGTTTATCAGTGTCCCATGATGACTAAAATTCGATGACGGGGCGTACTTCTACAGAGCCAGCGAGCATGGGCAGTTTGGCAGCCATTTCCAGGGCCTCTGCTTCGCTTTTGCAGTCAATGATGTAGAAGCCGCCAAGCTGTTCTTTGGTTTCGGCAAAGGGGCCATCGGTGGTGAGGGTGGCCTGGCTGTCCTGGAAGCGCACCGTTTTGGCCGTGCCAGTTGGGTGCAGGGCGTCGCCGATTGGCTTCATGCCCTGTTTTTCTGCTTCTGTGCTCCATTCTTGATGGGCTACCATTGTTCTCTGCCAATCTTCTGGGGTGGCGCTTTCGCCTAATTTTTCGTCGCTGTAAATTAGCAATATGTATCGCATGGCATTCTCCTTAAATTGTATTTATCCACAGATTTCGCAGATTACGCAGATTTTTTGAAGTTTCTCTGCGCCTCCGTGCCTCTGCGTTGATTTTTAGTTTTCAAATTCCCAAATCGGCCGTATTTCGATGCTGCCGTCTTTGGCACCGGGAATTTTAGCAGCCCATTTAATGGCTTCGTCCAGATTTTGGCAATCGAGCAAATAGTAACCGCCCAGCTGCTCTTTGGTTTCGGCGAAGGGGCCGTCGGTGCTGGTGGTTTGGCCCTGGCGCACGCGCACGGTGGTGGCGGCGGTGGTGGGATGCAGGGCTTCGCCAGCGACCATGACGCCTGCTTCACGCACGGCGTTGGTGAATGCGTAATAGTCGCCCATGTTGGCCTCGCTTTCTTCTGGGGTGCGTTGGGCATCTTGCTGCTCGTTGGTATAGATCATCAGTAAGTATTTCATGGTTTTCTCCTTATGAGTTGCTGGTTAACGGCCGTTTTTGGCCCTTTCTACACATACGACGAACAACAATCGACCAGATCGACACAAATCGACAACGAATTTCAAAATCAAGACCCTAAGGGTTTCTAAGGTATGGTCGCTTTGCGGGCATCGAGGGCGGCACGAATTTCGGCGTGTTTTTCGCGGGTGATGGGGTAACGGTACACAATGGGAAAGCTGATGAGCAAGATGACAGCCGGTACCAGGCTGACAAAAATACGGAGCGCAGTGAGAACGGCCGTTGGCTGTTCTGGCAGTGCGCTTAAATTCTCGGCATTGATGTATCCAGTTGCTTCCAAAATAAAATTAGACAGCGCCAGCCCCAGCGAGATGCCCAGCTTTTGTAGAAAGACAAAAAAGCCGTAATAGATACCTTCACGGCGCTGGCCCGTTTCCAACTCGTCCAGTTCAACCACATCGGGCAACATGCTCCAGGGAACAAGATAGCCGATGCTGACGCCCACACCGGCCAGAATGGCTAGCCCAAGCAGCAGGGTAAACTGCCCCGGCTGCACAAAAAAGAGGGCAATCTCCACGGCAATCCAAAAGGACATGCCCACGTAATACACCTTTTGCTTGCCCCATTTTTGGCTTATCTTGGACCACATGAGTAAAAAGACGAACGCAGACACCTGGAGGGCAAAGGCCAATTGGATAAAACGATCCTCGCCGCCGACCCAGTAGCGAACATAAAGCAGCATGTTGGCTTGCACAAACTGAATGCAGAGCCAGGAGAGCAAATAAATGGCCACAACGTAAAGAAACGGCCGATTCCTTAGCGCAATCCTTACCCCTTCCACAAAACCGGGGTCGTCTTCTTCTGCGGCGTCTTTAAAATGGCTTTCTTCCGTAAAGGCAAAGGTGATCAGGTTACTGATGACGATGATGCCGCCCATGACGGCGGCGCTGATGGCGTAGCCCTGCGTCACGCTGGGGAAGGCGTCGATGAGCACGCTGTGCACAGCTAGCGCCGCCAATCCACCTAAAATGGAAAAGCTAAAGCGGAAAGAGTTGAGGCTGGTGCGTTCGTCGTAATCGTGGGTGAGTTCCGGGGTGAGGGCGGTGTAGGGGACGTTTACGGCCGTAAATCCCGTATCCAGCAGAAGGGCCACAATCAGATAATACCAAAACAGCCCTGTTTGGCTGAGATCGGGCACGAGCCATTGCAAAAACCAGGCGAGACCAAACGGGATCGCGCCAAAGAGCAGCCAGGGGCGGCGGCGGCCCCAACGGGTGTTGGTGCGGTCGGTCAGCCGCCCGACAATGGGATCGTTGACGCTGTCCCAAATTTTAACGACGAGGAAGATAATGCCCGCCAGGCCGGGCCGAATTCCGGCAATATCAAGCAGGAAAGCATTGAGGAAGAAGCCCTGGATTGAAGCGACCAGCGCCGGACCCAAATCACCGATGCCAAAGGCCAATTTGCGGCCAAAACTGAGCTTGTCAGCGGGGGCGGTTCCGATGGGAGTGGTGGGTGTGGACATCTACCTTCTCCTCTGATAAATCGACAGATGACACAGATTATCCCAGATTTGGGGCAATGCACGGCATTTCTATCACGCTTTGCGTCGTTTGGCGAATGAGTGAACGGCCGTTCCCAATGCATTATCCCCGTCAAACGTTTCAAAATAGGTAAGCAAGTCAGGTGTTAGGTTAGCCAAATCATCCATTGCTGTTTTGGCTTCGTTGGCTGTGAGCAAGTGGCGGGCTTGCAAGAAGGTGAGCCAGGTAGGGATGAGGGTAAAGAGGGCGGCGGCGGGATACGGCCGTACCGGATCATAGTTTAGCAGCTTGGCCAAAAAGCGTTGCAGTGTGTCACTGTCGGGCACAAGGGGATGGAAGCTGGCGGGTGGTTTGGGCATGGGGCGACCGCTGCGCATGAGATCGCCTAAATCTTGCCGGGGATTGAGCTGCCCGGTGCGCCGTTCCACAAAGTAGGTGGGCAGCAGGTGGCGCAGGAGATTGGTACGGCCGTACGGCACCTCCGCCTCTTGATACGCATGGGCCAAAAACTCAATCATCAGCGCCGCCATATTTTGTGGGGGATGCTCGGCTAAATGTTCTATCTGCCACTGATATTGCGTGTAGCCACTAAGATGTGCCAGATAACGATCCAGCCCCTCAGCGTCGATAGGGATGATAGCTTGCAGCGCCTGCACCAGCGCATGTGGGGCTTTGGCCGGGGCATCTGGCGGCAGGTTGGCCAGATGCTGAAAGATAAGGCTGTCCGTCAGCAGGGCGGTGATAGTTTGCTGCTGCCATTCGCTGCTTTTATCGTTGGCTTGCAGCTGGGCCTGGGCAACTTGCAGCAGGTAGATGAGGTCGGGCAGTTGGTGATGGTAGCTGAGCATGTCGCTGGTTTGTTGGAAAACGGCCGTTTCTGCCAACATCACTTTCCCCAATTCGTCTAAATATTTCTGACGCTCAGTGGCGTCCAATTTTGTAAACTGCTGCCACCTAAATGGTTTAACCATAAATCCAACCTTGCCTTGTTGTTTTATCCAGCCCGAAGGAAGAAATCCTTGACGGAATTGTTGCTGAATAGTGTACCAAGTTTTAGCTGATTAGCTCTGAAATTTCGGTTCGTGTCACGTTTTGCCCGGTTCATTTGTCTTAATTAGCAAGAAACAACTGATAGGGCGAGACTGCCCTGAATATAAAACGAGGTGAAATGATGACAAAACAAGCGACAAAAATTGTGGTGCTAGGTGGTGGTTATGCGGGTGTGATGGCGGCGCTGCGGCTGGCAGGGAAAACGCGACGGTTGGGCACGGAAATTACGCTGGTGAATGGATTGGACCATTTTGTGGAACGGCCGCGTTTACACGAAGCCGCCACAGGGATAGACATACGGCAGCCGCTGCTAAAAGAATTGTTGCGAGGAACGGCCGTAAAGTTCCAACGGGGCTGGGCAACTAGCATCGACCCAAACGCCCAAACGGTATCCATTACCACGGATGCTGGGGAGCAAACCCTTGCCTATAACTATTTGCTCTACGCTTTGGGCAGCCGGATTGAACGACAAAAGGTGCCGGGCGTCGCCGAACATGCTTACGTGCTGGATGCGTTTGGCACGCGGGCCACGGAGGCCCTGCATAGTAAGCTGGCAGAATTCACAACAACCGAAACGGTTTTGGTGGCTGGTGGCGGGGCGACGGGCATTGAAATGGCTTGCGAACTGAAGGCGCATCGTCCTGAGCTAACCGTGCAACTGGTATCGTCGGGGGCTGTGGGGGATTTTAAGGGCGCTGAAATACAGAGCCACATGCTGGCCGCCTTGGCGGAGCAGGGTGTTGAATTACTAGAAAATAGCCCAGTTGCTGTGGTAGAAAAGACAGGGGCGCAGTTGGCTAACGGCCGTTTCTTCCCCGCAGCGGTAACCGTTTGGTGTGGTGGGTTTGCGGTGCCCGATTTGGCCAAAACAGCGGGCCTGCCGGTAAACGCCCAAAATCAGCTGCTGGTGGATCCGTTTTTGCGCTCGACAGAATATGCTAACATTTATGCCATTGGCGACGCGGCCAGCCCGGTGGAAGACCCCGGCACGCCGCTGCGCATGAGTTTGTTGGTGGCCTTAATTACCGGGGCACTGGCAGCAGATAACGTAACGGCCGTTCTCAAGCAAAAGAAACAGAAACCGTTGAGCTTCGCCACCTATGGGCAAGCCATCGCTTTGGGTCCGAATGATGCGGTGGGCTTTAATACTTTTCCTGACGACCGTCCTGTTGGCCCCATCTTTCGCCGGAAAACGGCCGTACGCTTACGGAACTTTTTTGTCTGGCTGCTGTTTGCCTTTTTGCGGATTGAACGGCGGCTGCCCGGCTTTTTCTTCTGGCTGGGCAAGGGGCGTTTTGCCCGGCAGCAGCGGGAATTGGATCAGGTAGGAACGGCCGTTTCCCATTCATCAAATCAGGTTAGCTATGAGTGAAACGCTGGCAACACAATTTGAAGCCCACCGCCCGCTGCTTTTTGGCCTGGCTTACCGCATGTTGGGCACCGCGTCTGAAGCGGAAGATATTGTGCAGGACGTCTATCTGCGGGCGCGGGCGGTGCCGCTGGCCCAGGTGGAAAACGTGAAAGCGTACCTGACCACCATTGCCACCCGGCTTAGCCTGAACCGACTCCAGTCGGCCAGCCAGCAGCGCGAAACCTACCTGGGCCCCTGGCTGCCGGAGCCGGTGCTCACAGCCAATCTGCCCGATCTGGCCAACCCGCAAGACCAAACCATCCTGCATGATTCACTCTCGCTGGCGTTTTTAATGCTGTTAGAGAAGCTGTCACCCGCTGAGCGGGCCGTCTTTTTGCTGCATGAGCTGTTCGATTACAGCTACAGCGAAATTGGGGCCATGTTGGACAAAAGCGATGCCGCCTGTCGCCAATTGGGGAGCCGGGCGCGGCAGCACATCGCCGCCAACCGGGCACGGTTTGACAGTGATCCGGAAGAGCAAGAGCGCTTGCTGCGCGGCTTTTTGCAGGTGGTGGAGGTGGGTGACTTTGCCGGTTTTCTAGCGATGCTGACGGAGGACGTGACGCTGGTTCCCGATGGCGGCGGCGAACGAGGCGCAGCGATTCGGGTGCTGCGCGGGCCGGAAGCGGTGGCTCAATTCATGCTGGGCGTGCGCAAATTATCGCCAGGGGAGCTCCAGGCGCAGGTTGTGTCGCTTAACGGCCATCCGGCCATGCTGCTGACGACCAGTGGCAAACCGTTTGTGGTGATTTGTGTTTATCCGGTAGACGGCCGTATCGACCTGATTCAACTCATTGCCGGGAAAAAGCTGGCTCACTTGCGATTCAACTGATAGTTTCCCGGAAACTTTTAACAACAAGGTTGCGAACAGTTTCCGGGGGAATGCATTTTAATCATCCTGGCCAAAATAGGCGTTCCAGGCAGACAGGTCTTCGTCTTTGAGGTTGTGGGGATTGGGGGATTTTTTCTTCTTTTTGGGGTGTGGGGCAGCCTTTTTGCTGGTTTTCGCTTTTGGCTTGTCGGCTGGCTTTTCTACCTGCTTCGGTTCGCTGCCGAAGAGGGTCAGCCATTCACGCAGCTCTGCGTCGCTCAATTCCGGGTTTTCGCGGTCGGTTGAGGCCGGTGGTTTAGGAATTGGCTCTGGCTCTTCCACTTCCGGCTCCGGTTCGGGGATGACGCGATTAGGTGGAATGGGTTTGGGACGGCGGCGCAGCGCTTTTTCATCAACGGGGCCAAACAGGTCAAGCCACTGCGCAACTTCGGCGTCGCTGATGACGGGGTCATCGTCAGTGATGGTGGGGCCGGGCAGCATGCGTTCTTCTTTGTCTTGGCTGAGGTGCAGGGCAAACTTTTCGCTGCGAATGTGCTGCATTTTGCGCTTGGTGGCCGCGTCGATGATCTCCTGATCGCTGGTGACCAGGCGGTATTCGGGCGGGTTTTTGACGCGGTTGATGCGGGCGATGAGGAGCGAATCGGCAGTTTTCCCCTGAGAGACAAAAATCACTTTGACCCGGGAATTGGAGAGATTGACATTGTGGCCACCTGGGATGCCGCCATCAAAATAAACGGTGACGACGCGCTTGGCGGAAACGGCCGTCCATTGCCGCAGCTTCAAAACAAGTTGTATTTCATCATCCGGGTCACTCAGATCGATGTCTGGCAGCTTGGCGATGAGGTTATGGCCATCGATTAAATAATGCATGGTGATTTTCTGGTTTGGTTAATAATTGATTAGGTAAAAATATAACGCAAAGGGGCAAAGAGTGGAAGGCGCAAAGCAAAGAAGTTCTTTACTTCTTATATTTCTTTGCGGTCTTTGCGCCAAAATCTTGTTTGCGACCTAGCTACATATCAGTTTGAGCGAGAAAAGAATAATAGGACACAGATTAACACAGATAGACACTGATTTTTGTTTTTTATCTGTGTAAACCAGTGTTCATCAGTGTCCAATTCCAAAAGTGATATGTAGCAAAGTTTGCGACTAGTTTTGTATCAGCGGTAGGTATTGATGGTTGGGTAGTTGAGAGAGGTCTAGGTACCAGGGAACGGCCGTCTCCGCCGAACGAAAAAAGTCTTGCAGCATCCCCGCTACCTTAAATGCCCCATTCCCTGAAGGATGGGTGCCGTCATTCACAAAATCAGAGCAGAGCCAAGTCACACCGTCGCTGCGTGGTGTGGTGCCATCGGCCCATGTGTACGGCCCCCAGGCCAGCCAGGGTGCCAGCACGCTGCCCTGGCTGAGATCGTAGTTTAGGTCTGGGCTGCCGTTGATTTGTTCCTCGATGAGCCATTTAACGGCAAAGCCGCTTTGGTACGCTTCTGGCTCCGGGCTAAGGTTGGTGTCTGCGTAGCCTGCATAAATGCGGCTGGAGAGGTAAGCGATTTTCAGGTTAGGGAAGCGGTCTTTAGCGATTTGCACGATGTCTTGCAGCTGATCCTGCAAAATCGCGGCATCGGTAGGAAAGACCTCGCTAGGGTCTACGCTGGCGCGGGCCTCCTTGAGCCAGACGACCTGCACCTGCTGCGGCGTGACGCCCTCGTTGGCCAGGCGCTGGTCCAGCGTGGTCCAGAAATCGTCGTTGGGGTCGGAGGCAAATTCGGCCGATTTGCCACCCTGCGCGCCGTTGACCAACTGGACTAAACTTGACTGCAAAGGATCGTCTAAACTCAAAAAAGCGGTGAATTCCTGTGAGGTGTTGGACATGCCCAGGGAGAGGAGGACGATACGGCCGTTCACCATATCAACTTGTCCGGTAGGATTAAGCGGCTGGATGGATTGGGCAATTTCTAGCCCCGCCTGGGCATGAGCGCCAGGCACCTGGTTGCTGCCGTTGGGGTACAGGCCGCCCTGGTAACCGAGATGGGTGCCCGCCCCCAAATCATTCAGCGGCGTAAAACCAACCGACGTGACGCCACAGTCTGAGGCGAAAGTGGGGGCTGGATGGGGGATGACGAGGGTGAGTAGGGAAAGAACAAGGAGCAGAACAACTATTTTGTTGAATTTTTGCATATGCGCCGTAGTGTACGGCGAGAAAGGGGAGGGTTCAAGTTAGCGGTTTATGAATTTTGGGGGATGGGTAGGGAAACGGCCGTTTCCCTACCCATCCCCCAAATGATTAGCTTGGCGTTTCGACTATACGCCATTTTAGTGGATAGGTACCCATGAATATGGTGCCTTTTTCCGGCGTGGACTCAAAGGAAACGCGGCCTTGCAGATAGTTTTCGGTTAGTAATTTCATGCTGTAGGTGCCCAAGCCTCGGCCATCTCCCTTGGTGGAAAAAGAGCGTTGGAAAACTTGCAACTGAATATGCTTGGGCATCACTTTGGTGTTATGGACCCAAAACCGCACATAATCAAAATATTGCTCACACCCAACCGTCACCGTTTCACCAACCCCGGATGCTTCGAGGGCATTTTTTATCATGTTGCCCACAACCCGGCCCAGTAAAGCGCGATCAGACGATATGTTGATATTTTGTGATTGGGGGTCCAACCGAATGGATCGATCTTCTGCTACGATGTGGTTACAGTACAAATCGATCAATTGGTACAGTAATGTTTTTGTTTCAAATTCCGTTGGCTTCACTTCAAGTTCACCACTTTCAGCTGCCATCAGCTGAGATTGGGCCTGAATCTCATCCACAAGCTGCGTCGAGGCACTGACCAGCATTTTGTCCACGTCTAAATCTCGCAGGTCAGCCGGGTCTTCTAATGTGATAAACATGTCTACCAATCCCTGAATGGCTCCAGCCGTATTGATAATGTCGTGGAAGAAGATGCGTTCGAGTACGCGACGCCGTTTCTCATTGCTAATGTCGCTCATGGAAAAGATGGTAAAGGTCTCGTCGCCAAACTTAACTGGTGTCGCCCAGACACGTAAATCAAAAGCCTGCACATCTTCCTCGTTATTGGCAAGAATGCGGCATTCTTGCACATCGGCCTTGCCTTTTTGAGCATTTAGCATCGCCTGAACCGCACCGCATTGGCTGCAAAAATCGGTGGTGCCGCAGCCGCCCTCTGATTCAAACGCATGAATGCAGTTAACCGCTTCGCCCAGCCGCATTCCCACAATATCGTGCCAATCTGAGATGTTCAGCAAATTTCGAAGCGCTACGTTGGCGTATACAATTTGTCGTTCATGGTTTAAGACTACGACGGCATTGGGCACGGCCGAAAATATAGACTCCAGAAGAGCAATATCTTCAATTTGACGGGCTTGCTCGTGTAAGATTGTTATGGCGGCTCGTTCTGCGGGCGCAAATTTCGTTTCGATGGTTGTTATGTCCATTTGATTTTTCCCTTACCCCATTCATCTGGCAATCTGCTTACAACCATTGCGGTGAGAAATGATGGCGCTTCCTTTTATTTATCTGGTGCGTTTGGCGGATTTTATGGATGGCTCGCCAGATTGTTTCAGTTTCAGAGTATAGCCAGTATAGATGTAAGTTGGTTGAAGATAAATCCATCCTGAGTACCGGGAAATGAGACATGGTCAGGTGACAAATCCAAGGTGAACACGGGGCGGAGGCGCTTGATTGAAAGAGTTACGGCCGTTGCACCCAGTGGGTTGGTGGCGGGTTCAATCAAGCTAACGGTTTATGAAGTTCAATGAATTTGCGTCCTTTTCTGGCATTTCACGTCTCCTTTAGCAAATAACATTTTCAAGGAGATAAAAAATGACTCAAATAGATATTGCTGAAAAGGTAATCAATCGGGTGGTTGATCTGGAGTTTTTGTATTTAGACCTGGACACCTGTACGCGCTGTGTCGGCACAAACGAAAATTTGGAAACGGCCGTTCAATCCGTAGCGGATGTGCTGGCTTTTACTAAGACGGAACTCTCTGTCAGTAAAATTTTGATTGAAAACGAAGAACAGGCCCAAGCACATCACTTTGTCACCTCGCCAACCATTCGGGTAAACGGCCGTGACATTGCCCTGGAGTTTCGCGAGAGCCAGTGTGATAGCTGTACCGATTTGTGCGGCTGTGACGAAGGCACCAACTGCCGTGAATGGGTGTACGAGGGTGCTGTGTACACGACAGCGCCGGTAGGGATGATTGTGGAAGCGATTCTCGGCGAGATTTTTGCCAGTGCGCCTACGGCAACGGCTGTTTCCCCGACCAACACCGTCCCGGACAACCTGAAAAACTTCTTTGCGGCGAAAGCTGTGCCAGAAACGGCCGTTGTCTCATCTTGCTGCTCAGAAACCGAACAACAAACCTGCTGTGAACCAGCGGCCAAAGCCGACTGCTGCGGCACTGCCAATGAAAGCGGCGGCTGCGGCTGCGAATAGAAATTAATCAAACTGTAGTTGCTAAAGTGAATGGGACGCAGATAAACGCTGATGACGCAGATAAAACGAAAAATCAGCGTTTATCTGCGTTCATCAGCGTCCTATTTCTTAATTTACTGAAAATCCTTGTGCTATACTCCAAAATCAATGAAACAAACACCAACAGTTAATGTAACCGACCAAGTGTGGCGCGAATACCGGCAGCTGCTTTACCGTTTTATTCTCAAGCGGGTGAGCGACCCGGTGGTGGCGGAAGATATTGTGCAGGATGTCATGGTGAAGATGTTGACGCACCGTGATTCGTTGCGTGATGGGGCCAAGATACGGCCGTGGCTGTACCAGATTACCCGCAACGCCATCACCGATTATTATCGCACGGGTAACAACGCGACAACAGAGCTGCCGGATGACCTGCTGCTGGCCGATGATGAAAGTGTTGAGAGCGTCAGTCAGGAGTTGGCCGAATGTTGCATACGGCCGTTCATCGCCCAACTACCGGCACCGTATCAAGACGCCATTTTATTGTCTGAAATTGAGGGATTGACGCAGGCTGAGGTGGCCAAACGGCAGGGCATATCACTGTCAGGGGCCAAGTCACGCGTGCAGCGGGGGCGGCGCTTGCTAAAAGGGGCGCTGCTGCAATGCTGCCAGCTTGAATTTGGGCAGCAGGGTGAACTCACCGCGTATGAACCCCAGCAAGATTGTACCGGCTGCTAACTTCTTAATCGTCGTCTTTTTCAACCCACAGGGCCTAGCCAGTGAGCAGTGCGCCAACCAGCTCCCACATGGCCACCGTGAGGAATTTAACGGGGTTGAAGACCCAAAAATACTCATTTATGATGAGGTGCATGGCTTATGAATCGCACGGACCGCATGTTGGGCATTGTGCTAGAACTGCAAAGCAGGGGGCACCAACGAGCCGAAGATTTAGCAGCAACGTTTGAGGTCAGCAAGCGCACCATTTATCGTGACATTCAGGCGCTGGCAGAATTAGGCATTCCCATCATGGCCATGACGGGACATGGTTATTCGTTGATGGAGGGATTTTTTCTGCCCCCATTGACCTTTGACAGCCGGGAAGCGATGCTGCTACTGTTGGGCATTGAATTTATGGCCCAACATTTTGAATTACCCTTGCAGGCAGCAGCCCAGGCGGCCGGGCAAAAGATTCGGGCTGTGCTGCCCGCGCCGGTGGCTGAAGAGGTGCAGGTTTTGCAGAACAGCGTCCTCTTTTTCACTGGTGGTGGGTCAGAAACACCGGATCGTCGCCAGACGCTGACCGCCCTGTGGCAGGCCATTGCTGGCAGACGACGGGTGCATTTTCGTTATCATAAGCGGCACGTAGACGAAGCCACCGTCCGTGAAGTTGACCCTTACAGCCTGGCACATATGGTGAACGATTGGTATCTCTACGGTTACTGCCATCTGCGGCACGGCCGTCGCGTTTTTCGCCTCAGCCGTATCTCTGGTCTCACTTTGTTGGACGATACGTTTAGGCCAACGGCCGTTTCCCCCGCCGAATGGATAGAACCCAATATGGACAAGGTTTGTGTCATTCGCGCCTTGTTTGATCCTGCTGTTACCCAATGGGTGCGTGAATCACGTATTTACTACATGGTGGCCGAAGAGGAAACGGCCGATGGGCTACTGGTTACCCTGCATGCCCGGCGCGAAGAAGAGGTGTTTCAGTGGCTTTTGGGATGGGGTGGCCAGGTGAAAGTTTTGGAACCTGTTTCTCTTCAGCGAAAGCTGATTGCCGCCGCTCAGAAAATCATCCAAAACTATGAAAATCGCTACTGACATACAGGTGTCACTAGCTGCCGTTACACTGTAGAACGTATTTTCTATTTAAACCCATTTAACAAGGAGATGTTTAAATGAGCAGTGATGCAATGGCAGTGGTGAACCAGTTTTATGAAGTGTCATGGAAGCAAAAGGATGCTGAGGGGATACGGCCGTACCTGACCGATGATTTTCGTTTTTCAGGCCCTGTAGACCAACGCACAGGCGCAGACGAATTTGTTGAATTGAACAAAGGGTTTTTGCCGTTTATGCTGGACACGCGGATGCAACAACAGTTTGTTGCGGGCGATCATGTCTGTTCCATTTACGAAATAGATGTGCGCACACCGGCCGGTGAGACGCTAACAATGGAAATGGCTGACTGGGTGCTGGTGCAAAACGGCCGTATGGTCGAGCAGCACATTTACTACGACCCGCGTTCGTTTGTAGCCGCATTCGACATGTAAAACGTTATATGGGTGGGCAAACGGCCTGTTTGCTCACCCATAAACCCGGAGCATAACGATGGCTTACGATGAAGGGTTCGCCCAACGCATTCGTGACATTTTGGAACCTGAATATCCCCATTTAGTTGAGAAAAAGATGTTTGGCGGCATTGCTTTTATGCTGCAAGGCAACTTTGCCTGTGGCCTGACCAAAGATGATTTTGTCGTGCGGGTAGGCAAAGAAAACAACACAGAAGCATTGGCACAGCCACATACGCGCCCAATGGATTTTACGGGGAAGCCAATGGCCGGTTGGGTTTATGTGAGTGAGGAAGGGCTGGAATCGGATGAGGAGCTGGCTCGTTGGGTGCAGCAAGGCGTGAATTATGCGCTCTCACTGCCCCCTAAATAACCGCCCTCTTGAAAAGGATAAATAGATGAACAATACAAACCGCTTTGCCGGTTTCCCAGAGGCCGGCTTTCAATTTTTGGCGGGATTGGCGAAAAATAATAATAAGGCATGGTTTGAAGCGCATAGAGATGCATACCAACGGGGTTTATTGGAACCGTCACTGGCGTTTGTAGAGGCAATGGGTACCCGGCTGCAAGCCATTGTGCCAGACATTCGCGTAGATACCCGCACCAACGGCCGTGGTAATTTGATGCGAATTTATCGGGATACGCGCTTTAGCCAGGACAAGACGCCTTATAAAACGGCCGTTAGCGGGCTGTTCTGGCAGGGTGATGGAAAGAAAACGGCATGCCCCGCTTTTGGCTTTCAGGTAAATCAAGAGGGAATGCAATTAATGGCTGGCCTGTTTGCTTTTTCTAAAGAGCAGCTACAGCAATACCGGCAGGCGGTGGTAGATAACGAGTTGGGGCAAGCTTTGGTAACGGCCGTCACAACTGTAACTCAATCTGGCAGCTATCAATTGAAAGGGCAGCACTACAAAAGGATACCCCGAGGTTACAATTCTGCTCATGAGCGAGCCGAATGGCTATTTTTCAATGGCCTCTACGCGCATCCACAACGGAGCATCCCGCTGGCGCAGGTTTGCTCACCGGACATCGTGGAAATCTGCTTGGCCCATTTCCAGAACATGGCCCCTGTGCAGCAATGGTTGGTTCAAGTGCTTGCATAAGTGAGAAGCAAATTGCTGACGGTTTTGATGGTAAATAGTGAGGTCGCTTGGTGGCTCGGTCTGAGACCGGCTGCAGCACCAGAGGTGTTCACTATTTAGCCTGACATCTCTTTCCGTTGTGTACCAACGCTTCATTTCTCTAGTCAGGTTCAGCCCACAACGCCCAGCCGGTGAGCAGCGCGCCGACCAATTCCCACACGGCGACCATGAGGAACTTGACGGGGGCGTATTTTTTGAAAACGGCCGTACTAAACACCGAAAACGTCACCATACGAAACGGCACGGTCCAGGTGAAAAAGCAGCGCACGTTGAGCAGGGCGGCCAGCATGTAGTAAATGCCCATGTTGGTTGAAGCCATCGAGGAGGACAGGACAAATACGTGGGTGTAATCGTGGTCGGCGCGGTCTTGGGGGGATACGGCCGTAAAGCCCATTTGCTTCAGCAAGGCGTTGGGATTTTTCAGGCCGACCAGCCCCAACACAAACGCCAGAAAGCCAAAAATAAACATTGTCCAGCGGGCAGCATAGTTGCGTAATTTCATGGTGCCTAATTCTGTTCGGCCGTGGGGGAATTGTCAACCGGGATTTGGGTGGTTGGGAACGGCCGTAGTGTGCAGTTTATGAAATTAGGGGACGGAAATATGCTAACAACTGGTAGTAAGGCATCACTACAGTAAGCTGAAATAATCTGGGTGGGAACTGCTATAGAATTTGGGACCTTTTTGATCTGGTACCTCAGTGAGAAGCCTTGAAAATATTCCAATCATATTTGGTATCATTGACCGAACATGATGATACTCATGCATATTTTGTATGCGTTCAAACAAATCTATTTTAGCTTTTTCCTTTCCCTTAAAGTCTTCTGGCTTATCTTTCCACTTACTGTCTCGATTACGAATATAAAGAGGTGGAAAATCCGAATTTACCACTCGAATTGGTTCATTGAGCTTAGTTAATAGCCGGATAATTGCTTTTGTGTCTTGTAGGATACTATCTTGAGGTATGCCGTACTCACTATAATCAAGTTCAAGGGCTGCCTCAAGCCAAGCTAATTGAAATTCTGGCAGTCCATCATATCTGTCCCTGTCATGCTCATAAGCTAACCATTTTATCGAGTAGAACTTGTAAGTCTTCCAGTTAAATTCTAAGTCAAGTAGTACATTCTTGATAATTAATGCTCGATGGTGCCTTTGCTCGCGCTTTCGTAGGAATTTCTCGGTATCTTTCAAACCTAATAACTGGCGGCAGTGTACAACGAGCATGTTTTTTAGTAAAAAGATCTCATTTTGTCGAGTATTAACGACCAATTCCACATCGTTGTTTGGATTATCATCAACCCAGAAATACAGTAGAGCGCCACTTGGTTTATAGGGTCTAGTATTTAGCGCTTCTTCAGGGGTGTGAAAAAAGCTTTCCCAAGTTGTAGAAAAGCCGCGACCCCGATGCGTAAATTTGTTTCGACGGTACTTATACAAATATGCCGCAATTTTTGACAATTTCTCATCAACAGTTTTTTCAAACCATTTTTGCCTTTCTTCTGGTACCAGATAATTCTTATCCCCGTCAAATATCATGTAAGAAGATGCAATAAATTCTTTCAAAAAATCTGGTAATTCTCGAAATAGTGTTCCAAACTTCTTGCTAGTTCCATGATGCAAAAGATAAATTTTATACAAATCGAGAACTGTAAGGACATAAGATTCGACGTCTTGAATATTGTTAATATTTTCTAGGGTCAAAGACAACTGCTCGTTTCTCTCAGTAATATGATACTTTGTCTTTTTTGTTAGTAGCCAGTCGTTAAATGGAAGCCAAGTCGGATTTGCAAGAGTATCAATACAAGTGCAAAGAAGATAGAGTTGTAAAGACGCAAAATCTGCATTTGCAGGTGGCTGATTTAGAATGTTCAGTTTCTCAACTAATTCAATGCGCAATGCAACACTTGCCAGTAGTGTTAAGGTATCATGCTCGAAATTTTCCAATAATGGAGCGAAATCAGCCAGATTTGTGCCTTCGCCAAAAATTTTGTATAAGATGCCGCCTCTTGGAATCTTCGCATCTTTTCCCCCAGTAGCTATTATTGAGCCAGCCCCTTCAAAAATTCTCATTTGACGTCCTCAAAATAAAATAATCTAGATTGTTACAATTACTTCTTCTCATATTTCAATTGATAGAAGTTGTGCTAGATAAGGATCGACTTGCCAGTATTGTTGGAGTTGGGTGTATTCGGCTACGGCCGTTTCTCCACCCCTTTTATCTTTTTTCACTGCCCGCAAAAGCAAATTCTTGGGCGTGTGGTCGGGGGAGACAAACTGCATGACGGTGACCTGGTAGCCCATCATCCGCAAAATGGCGGCGCGGAAGGCGTCGGTGAGTACGTCGCCCAGGCGCTCGTGCAGCAGGCCGTAGCGTAACACGGCCTCGAACTCGGGGGGAGACGGCCGTTCCTTCAACTGCACCTGCAAATGATGATGGCAGCAAGGGGCAGCGATGATCACCTGGCTTTGCCAGCGGATGCCCTGGGCCAGCGTGTCGTCGGTGGCCGTGTCGCAGGCGTGCAGCGCCACCACAATGTCGGGCGGATTTTCTGTCTGGTAGTCAATGATCAGCCCTTGCTCAAATGTCAGGCCGTCCCAGCCCAGCTGCTGTGCCAGGCGCTGGTTGCGGGCGATCAGCTTTTCCTGCCCGTCCACGCCCACAATGATCGCCTGTTTACCCAAAATGTTTTGCAAATAATGGTAAGCGGCGAAGGTGAGGTAGGCATTGCCGCAGCCAAAATCAATCAGGCGCACCGGGTCTGGCAGGGCGGCAATCTCGTCTACTTCGGCCAAAATTTTGAGGAAGGCGTTAATTTGCTGGAACTTGCTGCGACGATCGGCTTTGATACGGCCGTCCGCCCGCATCACCCCCATTACCTTCAAAAACGGAATATCTTCCCCCTCGGACAAAATGGTGTTTTTGGCCCGATCATGCGCCAGATCAACTTCTTGCGGCGTTTCATTGGCCCGTTTGTTGATGATCGCTTTGCCTTTTTTGGTGAGGTTGATTTGCAGGGTCTCGGTTTGGCTGATGATGTGGAAATTGCGAAAGGGGAGGTCGAGGGCATGGTTGAGTTCGGTTACGGCCGTATCCCCCGCATAATTCTTCACAATATTTTGCTTCTCATCAAAAAAGGAAAATTGCAGATGGCGCTGGCCCCGCACCTCCACCGGGCGCAGCTCCAGCCGCTGCCAGGGATTTGTCTGCCCCCGCTGCCGCCCGCTAAACGTCGCCCGAACGAAGTTAGCCTCGTCCAGGATTGCCTTGCGGATTGTGTCTTGGTACTCGCTCATCGGTTATCGGTGAACGGTAATCGGTTATCGGTAAACGGTTTACGGCTCACCGATTACGGATTACCGTTTACGGGACTATCTCCAAATTGGCAAAGCTGGCTGCCAGCCGCTTCACGCCGACGTCGGCAAAGGCTACAGACACTTCTTCATCGTTGCCCGTCAGCTTGCTTTCGATCACGGTGCCTTCGCCAAATTTTTTATGACGTACCTTTTGGCCGGTCTTATATTTCGCTTTCTGCGGTCCAGATGGTTCTAGATTGTCTTCTTCATAGCGGGGCTTGGGGAGATGACTGGGAACGGATTGGGGTTTGGCGGTAGACGGCCGTTTCTCTGCCGACGATCCCGAATCCCACGAGTAACTTTTACGTTTGGCCCGGCTGGCGGGGCGTGAACTGCTGCGCTGAGCCGGTTTTCTGTTGCCAGACGACCAACTCCAGCTGCTGGCCTGCTGGTAGGTGCTCTCACGCCGCTGTTTGGCGCTGCCGCCTTCGGCCAGTTCCTGCGGGATTTCCTGCAAAAAGCGGGAGGGAATGGCCACTTCCGTTTGGCCAAAAAAGGTGCGGCGGAAAGCATGGGTAATAACCAAAATGTCTTTAGCCCGGGTGATCCCCACGTAAAAGAGGCGGCGCTCTTCGGCCATCGATTCGCTGTCTTCCATCGAGCGGCTGTGGGGCAGCACGCCATCTTCCAGCCCGGTGAGGAACACCACGGGGAACTCCAGCCCTTTGGCCGCGTGCAGCGTCAGCAGCGTGGTCGCTTTGGGGTCGTCTTCCAGATCGTCAGTTTCAGAAACGAGGGCCACCTGTTCCAGAAATTCGCCTAAGGTCAGCTCGCTGCCCATCAGAGCCACGCCGCGCAGTTCCATCACGTTGGCCCAGCGGTCGCGGGCTTCATCCACGTCTTTGGCCCCGTTTTCAATGTAGTCACGGTAGCCCGTTTGCTCCAAAATCAGGTCGAGCAAATCGCCCACGGTGGCCGAATCGCGCACGGTGAGCCAGGCGTTGAGCATGTTGCCAAAGTTGGAGAGCGCGTTGAAGGCACGGCCGTTAAAGCCATGCTGCAAATCATTATCTGTAGCTAATCGAACCACTGCCTCACTGGGTGACATGCTGTTGTAAAAAGCCCACTGCTGCAAATCTTGCTGTGTTTTATTGCCGATGCCTCGCGACGGCGTGTTGATCACCCGGGCAAAGCTCACCGAATCCAGCGGATTGTGCACCAGTCGCAAATAAGCGATGATGTCTTTGACCTCGCGCCGCTTGTAAAACTGGGTGGCCCCGACCAGCTTGTAGGGCATGTTGGCCCGGATGAACGCCTCTTCCAGCACGCGGGATTGGGCGTTGGTCCGGTACATCACCGCCATGTCGCCAGGCGAATAGCCTTGCAGCCGCAAATTTTGAATCTGGCTCAGGATGACGTCGGCTTCTTCGCGCTCGTCATACACCTCGCGCACCGTGATTTTTTCGCCGCCTTCGCGGGTGGTGAACAGCTCTTTGTGAACGCGGTTTTTGTTTTGTTTAATGACCGCTTTGGCCACGTCCAAAATAATTTGGGTGGAGCGATAATTTTGCTCCAGCAGAATCACCTGGGCATCCGGGTAGGTCTCGCGGAAGCGGTTGATGTTGCGGTAATCGGCCCCGCGCCATTTGTAGATCGATTGGTCCGAATCGCCCACGGCGAAGATGTTGCGCTTGGCGGCTGCCAATCGTTGCAGCAGGCCGTACTGTGCCGTGTTGGTGTCCTGGAACTCATCGACCAGAATGTGCTGATACCGTTCCTGGTACTTTTGCAGCACGTCGGGCTGCTGGTCAAATAGCAAAACGGTGTTCATGAGCAAGTCGTCAAAATCCATGCCGTTGTTGGCTTGCAGCACTTGCTGGTAACGGCCGTAAACTCGCTTGGTCACCTCGGCAATGTAGTTGGTGGCGGTGTACATCTCGGCGGTGATCAGTTCGTTTTTGGCGTTGCTGATGCCGTTGAGCATCTTGTTGACGGGGAATTTTTTGTCGTCCAGATTGAGGTCTTTGAGGGCTTGTTTGACCACCTGCTGCTGATCGGCCGTATCAAAAATCACAAAATCCCGCGCGTAGCCCTGCAAATTATCGCTTTCCTGGCGCAGAATGCGGGCGCAGGTGGCGTGGAAGGTGCCCATCGTCAGGCCGCGCGGACGGCCGTCCAGCAGTTCCTCAATGCGATGGTTCATCTCCCGTGCCGCTTTGTTGGTAAACGTCACGGCCATGATTTGCCACGGCGCTACGTTCATTTCACGAATGAGATGGACAATTCTGTGGGTGAGAACCCTTGTTTTGCCGCTGCCCGGCCCGGCGAGCACCAAAATGGGACCTTCTCCGGCGGTAACGGCCGTAATCTGTGCTTCGTTCAATCCTTCGAGGTAAAAAGTCATTTGGTTATTGTAACGTGGCTGGCGGGCTGCGTCACGCCGTTTTTGGGAGGTATTCAGTAATCAGTATTCAGTAAGTCAGTAACTGATTCACTGATTACTGACTTGCTGAATACTGGCCTACTCATACCGCAGCGCCGCAATCGGATCAAGCCGAATGGCGCGCAGGGCAGGGTAAATGCCGGAGAGGACGCCAACCAGGGCGGCGAAGACCAGGGCGAAGATGGGCAGCCAGAGCGGGGTGTAAACCAGCGATTCAATTTCGCCAGTGCCACCTGATTGGGCCACCTGGGCCAGCAAATATTGCTGGCCAATGAAGCCGCCAATCTGCCCCAGAATAACGCCAAAGATGACGCCGCCAATGCCGCCAATCAGGCCAATAGCTCCCGCTTCGGCCAGGAAGATGAGCATGACGTCTCGATTGGTGGCCCCCACGGCTTTCATCAGGCCAATTTCGCGGGTGCGTTCGTAGATTGACATAATCATGGTGTTGGCAATGCCAAAGGCGGCTACCACCAGTGCCAGCCCGCCAATGCCGCCGACTACAGCCTGAATGATCAAAAAGATGACGTTGATGCTGCTGAGAACGCTCTGGAAGGAAAAGACGAAGAAGCCTTGACGGGTGATTTCTTGCTCAACGGCCGTTGCCGCATCCGCCGACTCTACTTTAACCACTGCCTGACTGTAGCCATCGCGGGTTACGTTGGGACGCTGGCCGGTGGCCCAGGTGTTTAAATCCTGCACGTTGCGGATGGGCATGTAGATCGAAAAGTCGCGGTCGCCGCCGGACTCGGCCATGACGCCGATAACGCGCAGGCGCACGGTGCGCTCGGTGGTTTCGCCCGTTTCGCTGGAGAAGCGAGTGAGCACCAGTTGCAGCGTTTGTCCCTGCAAATTGAGGTCTTCGCCGCCTGGCTCACCGGTCTGGGTGTTGAAAAAGTTATCGGCGACGCGTGCCCCTACCAGCGCCTGCCACTGTCCAGGCGAGTCGGTGCCACTGGCCATTTCCACTTCAAATTGGCGATATTCGGCCGTGTCGATCCCCTGAATGGAGGTGAAGCCGGTGAGCCGGTTGAGGCGCAGTTCGGCGTTAGCCTGCAAGCGCAGCAGCGGG
>JBNKLQ010000057.1:0-26115 GCA_050292445.1 Promineifilaceae bacterium (SeqCode)
ATCTGGGCTGAGGCGGTTATTGATGGACAAGGCGACCAATATGCGCTTGGAGAGCTTTTGGAGTTGCTTAAACCACGAATGGAGTCGTCGAATGTTGCCATCGCGTCTGAAATTGATGAGCTGATAGCACAAATTGAAATTGAGAGGCAGCCGACAACTGTATTCATTAGCGGAATGCGTTTCTGTTCTAAGGCTATAAAAGGGTGAAGTTGTCGTGACGAAGCATAACAAATTGCTGCACACGGAAAAATTGCTCGCTGCGCTCCCAACTTTCCGGTGAGCAAGGCGTTAGAGCGGAAAACCCGTCGATCTTCATTATGAAACAATTACCCAATTACCCAGCAAGCCAAGATAACTTAAACCAATTATATCGATTGTATGCCGGTAATCCAGTTGGAAAAGAGTGGTGTGACTTCTGTTGGAGTGATGCTGAAATCGAAGGCATTACCAAGCCACCAGTCCGAAATATCCCGGCATGGTTGGCAATGAAACTCCTCCACGAAACAGGAGATCATTTTGAAAGCATAGAGGTTTACAAGCATTATCTACCTCGTATACTCGAAGCCCTGTTACCACCAGAACCTGAGGAGGACCTATATCCACTTCATTTGTTTGAGACGCTGAAATATATGCAGTTCCATTCATGGCCCCCTGAAGAACAGGAGCTAATTTTATCAATATTAGAAAAGGTATCAGTTCAAGAATACTTCGATATGACTGAAGACATGTTGGAATGGCAACAAGGCATGGCATTTTTACGGAAAGAAGACACGTTGCCATCACAATAGCCACGCTTGGTTGACAAGGTCAAGATCCTGCATAAAATTGCTCCTTGTTTCTTGCCAAAACATCGGCCAAACCCGCAAATTTCTCCCACCCTACCCCACAATTATTGAAGTCTTGCTAATCTGTCAAGAGTTATTTGCTGGAAGGGTGCGGTTAATTTCTGTGTATAGGATTTGCCCGGTGTGGAAAAAGCCATCGGTTATCTTGCCAAGGCTGTCTTTTCTTTTTAGCCATGCGTTTGGCTAACACCATCATGCGTTGACAATCCGCTTCAGTGACGACAAGCGACTCTATTGAATGGGCCTTCGGTCGCTTCTGAGCCCCATGGTTCGGGTACCTTTTCTGGCGCACCCGTGCTGCAATCGCTTGCCAGCTTGTTTGCCATGTTCCGTTACACAACGCCATCCGCAAGGCTAACATGGGATTCAAACTCGCCTCGGCCCAGCGCATGCCGGCCTGTTTCATGCGGCGCTGCATGACAACCTTGTGCCCACTTTCGACATTCCCGGACCCAATCGGGATTTGCTGCTGGCGAAAATGGGGATAATCAATCATCGGCAGGCGTCTCTCCAAATAGCGAATGGCCAATTCCATCGCTGCTGCTTCGGGATGGTCGGGGTGCTGGCGCTGCAACAGCTGCAGTTCATTAACTGTTCGTTGCGGCGGTTGGTGACCTAGCTGTTTGGACATCCGGGCATACCATTGCCGGAATGCGTCTGTCTCTGCGCCGTGAATGGCCCGCCCGACAGAGGCTACATACGCCTGGGCATGGGCAAAATCAATCACCCGCACTGCGTGCGGACAATGATAGTCAATGAATGACTGAATCCATAACGCCCCGTCTTGGACAGCGACCACTCGCTGGGCATTCTCTCCGCCGCGCCGGTGCCACTCCACCAGCGCCGACCGGCTGAACGCATCTGCTGTTTCCACCCGAGAAAAATAACTGATATTCTCGGTACGGGTGACCACTTTCCGCTGTTTCGGGTCCCATACCGGGCGAAACTCGCCCAAGCTCACGGTCTTTACCTCCCGCCACTCCCCTGTCGTTAATTGCACCATCGCCCCGTCAGTACCCATCACCAGCTGCTCTGGCTGCGCTATGGCTGGCGGCGCCTCTGCTTCTAGTTCAGCTACCTTTTCAGCGATGAGGCCATCAGCCACGCGTCCATGGCGCATGGTCACCTGCCGCAGGCTGCTTCTACTAATCTGCACTTTCCATAGCAGGCCCAGTTCTTCATGCGCTTCCCCGTAGCTCAGCCGGCTGCTCAGCCGGGTAATGGCCTGTTGCACCTGCGGCGTGTAGGCGCCACCTAGCAGCCCGAGGGCTCTATCCAGGGGGAAAAAGCGTTGCTCCACAATCGAGACAACGCCACTGCTGCCGGTTCAGTTCCAGCGTTTGTCCTTCTTTGCTGGCTAATTTCCGTTTTCGCTGCCCATTTTTGACCATTTTCTGACCGCATTCGGGGCAATCTGGCACGGTCTGGTTCACTGCTTCTTTTTCGCGGACCATCTCTTCCACTAAACGTTTGCGCAATTGGGCCAGTTCTGCCTCGACCGCTTCCTCTATTTCGGTCAGCGTGGCTTTGGGGTTGGCTTGTTGCCATTGGCTCATCCGGCGCGTTAATTCGTCGGGCTGTTCTGACTGGGGGGGCTGTTTATTGTTCATACCACCTATTTTCAGCCCTTTACCCTTTTACACCAAATTTAACCGCACCCTTCCTCGAAATCCTCGTTTTCCTTGTCGTTTGCCTTTTCATTTGCATCTGGACCAAACATGGCCGTCGAATTCGCCGCTGGCTACAGGATTATTTTCGCCGCCGACGTGGACCACGATCCCTCAAGCCTAAATCACCTGAAGATTGCCCATTGTGTACCCGAGACATTTGTTTTCTGCCGCACCGACCCAAGCTAGAAGTCATTCCCTGGTCTGAACGCAAGAGCCCCAGAGGTCGCCGCAAGACCCGTAGTATGCAAAAATCCCATCCAAATGAAATTTCCTCGAGTACAAAGCGAAATTGTGCGCCAACAGCCAGCGAGTATTTCTCACTGGCAAGCTGCTCTTAGATACGATAATGTTCCAGAGGGTATGACGTTAACTATGATTTACCAAAGACCCAGAAGTTTCCACCATACGCCGCCGATAACGAGCCAGATAACGATATTTACCAAGCTCACAATTAAACCGCTTTTCCACCAATCACCCATTTCAACGTATCCGGAGCCAAAGTAAACAGGCGCCGGTCCAGTGCCGTAATGGGTCATGCTGCTGAAAAGGTTGCTGAAGAATGCTAACACTAACGCCGCCACCATTGCCGGTGCACCAGCGGCAACGGCAACAACCAGGAACGGGGCATACATAGCACTAACATGAGCCGTATTACTGGCGAAGAAATAGTGGCTATAGAAGTAAACGAGCGCTAAAATCAGAAATGCTGAGACCCAACCATACCCGGCAACAAAACTGCCCATCTTTTCACCAAACCAGGGAATCAACCCTAGGCTGTTGAGTTGTGAGGCCATCATCACCAGGGCAGCAAACCAGATAAGTGTGTCCCAGGCACCGCGTTCATTTAGCACATCTTGCCAGGTAAGAACACCAGACAGCAGCAATAGGCTTAAACCAATAATGGCCGTGGTCGTACTGTACAAGCCCCCTATTTGATCTCCAAATATCCAAAGCCCGATGAGCATTACAAAGGTTCCCAGCATTATCCACTCAACCAATTTCATTGGGCCCATTTCTTTCAGCTTGCGCAACGCTAAATCCGCTGCTTCGGGCGTTTCCTTGATCTCTGGGGGGTTTAGCTTAAATAGTAACCAGGGGATCAAGATTAGACTCAAGATACCTGGGACCAGGGCTGCCAGCGCCCATTGCGCCCAGCTGATTTCAACACCAGCGTTATCTGCTGCCAAAGTGGCCGCCAGTGGATTTGCGGCCATGGCGGTCAAGAACATGGCGCTGGTAATGACCAAACCCTGGAAAGACGCCTTGATTAAAAAGCTACCCATCCGGCTGGCTGTGCCGTCATCTGGATTGCTGCCGTACGCGCCAGCGATTGAACGAAGCACGGGATAGATGATGCCGCCGCCACGGGCTGTATTGCTGGGAATTGCAGGCGAAAGAACGAGGTCTGTGGCAATCAAGCCATAACTCAAACCGAGCGTCTTTTTACCAAGACGAGACATAAACAGATAAGCAATTCTTTCTCCCAACCCTGTCTTAATGAAGCCTCGCGAAATGAAAAAAGCGGCCACAATCAACCAAATGACGCCATTGCTAAATCCGCTAAGAGCCACGGCTAGATTGGCTTTGTTCGTATCCGGAAGGACAAAGGACGTCAGTAAAATACCGATGAGGGCGACGGCTCCCATTGGCAACGGTTTGGTGATAATACCGACGATGGTAGCAACGAAGATTGCCAACAGGTGCCAGGCTTCCGGGGTGACGCCCTCGGGTGGGGGAATGAAGTAGATAATCAAACCCACAGCAATTGTGATTAGAAGTGGAATCCATTTTGCATGATCTTTAAGGCCCCCTTCTGCTACTTTTGCTGATTTTGCAACATATGTGGACATGAAATTCCTCCTTTAACATTAGTTTTTCTAGCACCCACTACATCTATTTTTATTGTAGAAAATCGTTAATGCGCCTGGAAAGTGAGCTTAGTCACCTTAGAACGATGACGCTAATAAGTGTTTGGCAATAACACCATGAATTAAGATGTAAATTGTTGATCCTGGTAATTTCATCCGCTTTTTTTTTGAAAAAAATCAAAGGGGCAATTATGGTAATTCATGAGATCACCCACGATATTCTTATCGTTGGAGCTGGATTAGCCGGCACGTGGGCGGCATTGGCAGCTGGCCGGGAAGGTGTGTCGGATATTGGTGTTCTGTCTAAACTGCACCCGCTCCGGTCTCACAGTGGTGCAGCTCAGGGTGGCATTGCGGCGGCGCTTAACAATGTTCGTCCGGTTGCTGATACTGGCAAGCGAGGTCCTCTTGAAGCGCTCCCGCCGGGTGCTGAACTTGTTGATAGTTGGGAACTACATATGTTCGATACAATTAAGGGTTCGGATTGGCTTGGTGACCAGGATGCTATTGAGATTCTGGTGAAGGACGCCCCGGAAATTATTTACGAATACGAGCATATGGGTTGTGTCTTCAGCCGCCTGCCCGACGGCCGTATCGCCCAACGACGGTTCGGTGGCCACAGCGCCCCGCGGGCCAATTACTCTGCTGACTATACCGGTCATGTTCTTTTGCACACAATTCATGAACAGGCCCTGCGCCACGGAGTTAAGTTTTACGCTGAATGGTACTGTCTGGATTTGATTATTGAAGACTATATCTGCCGGGGTCTGGTGGCGCTTGATATTTTGAACGGAGATATTTACACCATGCGCGCCAAGGCAGTGATGTTTGGCACCGGGGGATACGGCCGTGCCTGGAAAATTACTTCCAACGCGACAGCCAACACTGGCGACGGTGTTGCCTTGGCCTATAATGCTGGCGTGCCGCTCATGGATATGGAATTTGTGCAGTTCCATCCCACTGGCCTTTATGGCAAAGGGATTTTGATGAGTGAGGCCTGCCGGGGAGAAGGGGGGTACTTACGGAACAGTACCGGCGACAGGTTTATGGAGAAATACGCCTCCGGCCTGATGGAACTGGCTCCGCGTGACCTGGTCAGTCGTTCTGAGCAAACAGAAATTGAAGAGGGCAATGGCACGGGCAGCGATCGCCAGGGCATCGACCTGGATATGACCCATCTGGGCAAAGAGAAAATCATGACCCGGCTGCCGCAGGTGCGTGAGCTGGCTTTAGAATTCCTCGGGGTGGACATCATTGAGAAACCGGTGCCTATTCAACCGACTGCCCATTACAGCATGGGGGGGATTCCGGCAAACGCCAATGGACAGGTAATAGCCGACGGCAACGGTTCGCCCGTGGTTGGTTTTTATGCTGCCGGTGAGTGTGCTTGCATCAGTGTTCATGGTGCCAACCGCTTGGGGACCAATAGCCTGTTAGGTGCATCTGTTTTTGGCCGACGCGCGGGTGCCAGTATGGCGCAATTTGTCAAAGACGGCGCCAGGCTGTATCCGGTGAGCGGCGATCCCGCAGCCCGCTGTCGACGGCGATTGGGCCGCTTTACCAGCCCTAACGGCAAGGGCAAAGCAGAGCGTGTAGGTCATCTCGCCGCAGAGTTGAAGGAAACCATGACCCGCAATTGCGGTGTTTTTCGTGACCAGGATCGGCTGCAAAAAGCGCTGTCTGATGTGCAATCGTTGCAGGAGCGGTTCACAAACGCCCGCATCATGGATACCAGCAAACGGTTCAATACAGATTTGCTGGCTGCTATTGAAACGGAGAACCTGTTCACTTTTAGTCGAGTCATTGTGGAAAGTGCTCTAAACCGCACGGAAAGTCGCGGCGCTCATTTCCGCACTGATTTTGCCAAACGGGATGATGATAACTGGTTGAAGCATACCATGGCCCATGCTGGCGGGGACGGCGAGCCCGTCATCAGCTATAAATCTGTCAATATTGATTGGGAAAAATACCCACCCCAGGAGAGGAAATATTGATATGTCCAATCAAAATGGAAGACTAAAAAGCGCCACGATTCTGTTGCAACGCTATAATCCAGATCTGGATAAAAAACCATATTGGGATGAATTTCGGATAGAAATTGAGTCGGATACGACTATTCTGGATGTGTTGGAGGCCGTAAAGTTAGAGCAGGACGGCAGTGTGACTTTTCGCCGCTCCTGCCGCCATGCGATTTGTGGCAGTTGCGCCATGAATGTCAACGGCGCCAATATGCTGGTGTGTAACCGGCGGGTGGAGGAAGTGCTTGATCGCAAAGGGCGGGTGCGCATACGGCCGTTGCCCTATCTGCCCATAATTAAAGACCTTGTTGTGGACCGGACCAGCTTCTGGGAGCAGTATCTCCGCGTCAAACCATGGCTAATTCCCCCTGAAAGCATCCCGGAAAAAGAGTTTCGCATGACTCCGGAAGAAGTCGCCGCGCTGCGTAACGCTGAAAAATGCATCATGTGTGGTGCATGTTACTCTGCCTGTCAGGTGGTGGCCATGAACAAGAAATATATTGGCCCTCATGCTTTGCTGAAGAGTGCCCTGCGCATTCTTGACCCTCGGGATAGCGGTACGAACGGCCGTTTGCTGGAAATAAGTGGCGACGATGGCGTCTTCCGTTGCCATACTATCTTTAACTGCATCGATGCCTGCCCGAAGGGACTTGATCCCACCCACGCCATCGAAACATTACGCCAATTAGCCCAGAAGCGGGTGGCATATGCAACCGAACGCCAGAAGCGACAGCAATCTTTGAGCCAGCCAACTGCCTGACTCCAAGTCGTGGATTGTGTTTGTCTGGGCGATCGGATAATCAGCTGGCTGGCAATGCGCGTTTTCTAAATAGAAATTTTATGTGTGGACGCATACAGAGGAGGACATATGTATAAAACAACCGGTTTTCTGAGCTTCGCGCTGCGACGTTTCACAGGTATAGCTCTTGTCGTCTATCTCTTCTTGCATATCTGGGTCATCGGCTCTATGAACGCCGGACCGGCAGCATTCGACGCCAGACTGGCCATGGTCCAAACACCAATCTTTAAATTTCTTGAGATAGGCTTGCTGGCGGCAGTCGTTTATCACGGGGTGGACGGTATTCGCCTGCTCATTATTCATTACTTCAAAGTGACAGAGTATCGACTCAGCCTATTATACGCGGTTATGGTGATGTCGGTGCTGTTGGTGATCGCCGGAGGGCTGCCGATGCTAATTTTTGCCCTCGAAGAAATAGGTTAGATCGGCTAAAGGAAGAGTCTCATGCGAATGTTTCAAATGCAACGAATCAGCGCGATTGCCCTGGTTATCTTTCTCACCATTCATATGATCGTTGTGCATTATCCACCGGGGCACATTGAGTTTAGTAATATTATTGATCGCATGGCACAACCGCTCTGGAAGGGAATCGACATCGCCTTTCTCTTTTTCGTTTTGATGCATGCCCTGACAGGGGCATATGCGGTGGTGAGCGATCTGGAGAAAGTGACGCCTTATAAAAGGGTGCTTGCCGTTATAGGCGTGGTAGTTGGCGTGCTGGTATTCATTTACGGCACCATGACCATCTGGGCATTTCAACCTGATGTATTGATTTCCGTTGTGCCATAGCCTGGTTTTACAATGGGAAAAGGAAATTTTAATGTTTCAACGGTGGTACTTTGCGAAATGATGGATAATTCGCCTCCACTCGTTTTGGGTCAAATTCAATGAAGTAATCGAGTTGATTGGGTAAAATCTCGGCTTTCGATACCTAATCTTACCCAATCAGCTTATGAAGTTCAATCCAACTTTCCTCGAAATCCTCATTTTCCTTGTCGTTTGCCTTTTCATTTTCATCTGGACCAAACATGGCCGTCGCATTCGCCGCTGGCTACAGGATTATTTCCGTCGGCGACGTGGGCCGCGTTCCCTCAAGCCCAAATCGCCTGACGATTGCCCATTGTGTACCCGAGACATTTGCTTTCTGCCACACCGTCGCAGGCCGGAAGTCGTGCTCTGGTCAGAACGGAAGAGTTCAAGGGGCCGCCCCAAAATCATTGATACCAGCGGTCATGCTTGTCTCAATCCCCTGTGTGATTACTTTGCTGTGGCCGATTCAGAGATTCACGCCCTGGTGAGCAAACAAGGTTTCGCCCTCACGCATGGTGTATTGCTGTGGGGTGAAGTCGGCGGGTACGGCCGTTTCGGCTACGGGAAACGGGGCCACGGCAAAGGTTGGCTCGGGTAAAAAGGTCAGTACCAGCGCCAGCCCAAAGTAGGTGATGGCGGATACGGCCGTTGAAATAAGCGTGATTTTCCACAACTTTTTCATAATAAATTTCTCCTTAAGTCATCTTTTCGACATACGGATACCATAGCGGTTACTCGGTATGGTTATCTAGCTACGAAAGTAGCGTTTGAGAGTATTGTTTACCTTTTACAGCAGGAAAAGCAGCAGGATGAGCAGCGTTGTGACCAGCGTGGCAACGGCCGTTCTCATTTTGTTCCATCGATTCCAGCGCGGCTCAAAGTTGAGGCGCGCTGCTGCCTGGTCGTCATGGTTCATCTTGCCCACATCCAGCGTTTGCAACTGATTGTTGAGCGGCACGTTAATCACGCCGGTGGGCAGCTGCACACCGAGCAGATACAGCGCCGTGGCCGTCAGCAGAATGGCTTTGCCGGTCATATCCAGCTGGCCGAATCCGAGAACGGCCGTTAACAGCAAGGCCAGCACAGACCCCAGCCAAACCAGCACAAACAAAGGGTGATTATTTTGAATCACCTCATCCATCACCTGAAATGCACGGATGAACTCACCATCGTTCAAAGATTTGATGCCCGGCATGGTTATGACAGCGAACGTGAAAAGCAGGCCAGTTGTAAGCGCGCAAAACAGTGTCGCCAAAAGAAGCATTATGGGGAAGAGTGTGGTTGTTAACATATGATTTTCTCCTTGTATCGTTGAGCTTGAAGACTATTGACCAGGAACGAATTGCGGTTTGTTTGCCGACTGGTAGTGCTTTTTGCTGCGCCGCGCTACGAGTACGGCCGTACCGATCCACACCAATCCATTCAACGCGGCAATGCGCACATCGGTAGCTGCCTCCTGCAGAATGAAGAACCCAACATTCACGCTGAAATGGAACAGAGTGGGCAGCACTAGGTTGGAATTACCCCCCCGAACCAGCCAGCCCATTACCGCCGAATAGCCAATGGTAGAGAACACGAAGAACAGCATAAAAATCGGGCCGTTTTGGAAGTTGCCGATGTGCCACACGCCCCAGAGAACGCCCACCACCAGAAAAGCAACAACGCTGTTACGCTCTCTCGCCAGCAGGTTTTGGGCGTAACCGCGCCAGCCTACCTCTTCACCAAACGCGCCCAGCATAATGCCACCTAGCATCACCAAGAACGCTGTGCCGCTAATGGACGGAATGCTGATTGGGGCAACAAACTGGTTATAAACAAGAAAGAGAATCACCGGTACAACCAGCGGCAGCACCACGGCTACTAGATATTGCAGTGGACGAATGCCCTGCAACGTAACGGTCAATTTGACTTGATCCTTTTTAAACAGGCGGAGCATGACCAAAGCCGCGATACCTGGCCCAAACTGTGGCAGCGAAACCTGCACGGGGTCAATACTGAGAAGCTGCTGCACCATCGACAAAAGAATCGTGAACACAAACGTGATAACAAAAAACAAGCCAATCTTTCTGAAAATTTTCATCTTTATCTCCTTAAAGTTAGTTGGACAAACCGGGTGCTGCCCGCATGTAGGTATCATCTGTCAACTGCTTCAACATAAATTCAGCCACATCCGCTGCTGAAATTTCCAGGGTAATGGCTCTGTCGGTTGGGGCAAAACCGTGGCGATAAGTGCCAGTGCGGTCGCCATCCGTCAATGCGCCGGGGCGGACAATGGTCCAGTCGAGATTACTCTGCCTGATGAACGCCTCCTGGCGGTTGTGATCGGCATAGGCGCGGCGTAACAGCAGGCCAAACATCAAATATTTCCAGTACGCGTTCAGGTTGCTGCGGCTGTCACCAGCACCCAGTGTGGATTGAGAAATCAGGCGACGTACATTGGCCTGCTGCATTGCGGCGATAATGTTTTGCGTTCCCTGTGACCTCACCGTGCCATTCAGTCCGGCGCCCAGCGATGATAAAATAGCATCCTGTCCCTGTACGGCTTCGGCTACATCGTCGGGATTCAATACATCCCCCTGCATGATCTTGAGATTAGGATCAGCCTGTTCGACTTTGGCTGGATTACGGACGAAGGCGGTCACGGTGTGTCCCTGTTTGAGGGCCTGTGCGACAACTTCACTTCCTGTGGTGCCTGTGGCACCGAATACAACTATGTTCATTTGAATTCTCCTTGAATTAAACTTATTCTCGATTCGATTATGAAACCGCCACAACGAGGCTGGCCGCGGTGATCATGAGCGTCACCGGTCCAAAGAGTAGCCGTTCGGCACGGCTGAGCGAGGCAAAGTTGCCCAACGTGTTAAGCGCCATAAAGCCAGTTACCACCCAGGCCAGCACGCGAATGCTCATTGGTGTAGGCACGCTGCCAACCAACCCCGCCCGGTAGCGGACGATGTAGATGAACACGCCCAAAACGAGGATGGCGGCCATGCTGGCCATGCGCAGGCCTGGCGTTAGCTCCGTTTGGCGTCCGCCCCAGGCCATCGTGATGGGTAGGACGCCCAGAGCCAGCAGCAGCTGTGCGCCCATGAAGAGACCAAAAAGGATCGTGGCGAGATTGGCTGCAAGTACGGGGAAATTGTTATCGGCTAAAAAGATCATGATTTGTTTCTCCTTCGTAAATAGGACGCGGATGGACGCGGATCAAAATCTGGGCGCAAGCTGCGCAAATCTGTTGATTTTCATTCATGGTGTTGAGCCTGCGCTCATGTCGTCTCCTTTGAAATGATTTGATTACTCAGATTGTTTGCTTTTCAGACGGATGATTGAAACAAGCGGCAGGCCCAAATCCCGAATCTTCCGCAGCAGTCCGTGCAGGGCGGCCTGGTCGATGACCGACCCGGTCAGGCAGGTCACGCCGTTTTCTGCCAGGGTGATGGTGAAGCCCTCGAATTCAGCTTCCCACATCGGGCTGAGATGACCTTCAATTCTGATTTGGTAGGTTGGTGGCTTTTTCATCGTCCGTCTCGTCCTGCATTTCTTGTATGTGTAATCAGTCTATAAAATGTGCGGGTTCCAGTCGGCCACCGAAAGTTCTATTCGGGGGTGTATTGTGTGGTTCTATTGGCCGTTAACCTGGTGCGCCGAATCACTGCCAAACGTTTCCAGAATGTGGTGCATGGCAGCATCATGCCCCATGAAATACGCCTCAAAAGTGAACGGGATGGTGATCTCAGGGGAGAGCGACCCTACGGAAACATTCATAAAGAAATCCAGCCAGTAACAGTCTGGAAATTGATGACACCCGTTTTTGTAATCATGGAGGCCGGTAGCCAGTTGCATATCAAGCTGGGAATTGGGCAGCGTCAGGAGCGACGTTTCGCCCCACATCCGTTCATGATCGCCCATTTCAGTGCCAATAATGGTGACCTGCTCGCCGCCAATGGCTTTTAAGAAGGCCACGCTGGAAATTCCCGCCGAAAACGTCAGCGGGCCGGTGATCACGTAAATTGGCGTCTGTTCCCCTGCCAATTCCGGCAGCCGCCGCATCAGGTCGTAAGTGCGGGTGTAGTCACCGCCACCGTTGCCGCGCTGATCGATAATGACGACCGCATAGGCCTGTTGTGTCAACTCAGCGACCACGGCCTTGTTGAAAGCGGCAATGCTGTGTTCACCAACATCGTCATTGGCACCATACCGGATGTAATAGCCATTGATTGCTTTGATGGCTTGCGCCTGAAAAGGTGTTTGCCACTGCTGCAAGAAATAGGGCAGCGCGGGCAATTGCGCAGGTAAGCCGTGCCATTGGGCCAGGTCCAACGGGGTCAGAATCTCGTTTGCATTTACAATTGGCGGAACAGTGCCAGGATGTTCAGCGGAGATTTTGATGGAAACGGCCGTTTCCTCTCCCAACAGCCGCACTCCCAACGTGTAACCAGTAGGACTGTTCGCATAACCCACGGCGTGTACCAGGGATGGCGTCTCCAGAAACCAACCCACATACTGCCGGAAATAGCTTTCCTTCGCACCGCTGTATGGCCGAAACGCCTCAATCACGTCCTCAATGGGATGACCATCAATAGCGACAAGTTGGGCACCGAGCAAATGGCGATACGGTCGTTGCGCCCATAAAAAGTAATACCCATCATCAAACATGCGCCCCAACAGCGGAATCCGCCCCTCGCTGCGCGTCAGGTCAGAGATGCGGGCGAAAGAGTGGCCGTTCTGCGAAAGTGCGGCCACTCTGGCGATGCCCAGCTTTAGCTCGGCGTCACTCAGGTTGTCGATATTGGCTGTAAGGGTGTTGATCAGTGCCAGCGCTTCAGCCCGCGTTTCATCTGTATACGGCCGATTCAGCGCCACATACGTCTGGAGATAAGCCAAATCCTGCTGCCACGCCTCGGCCCGGTTGAGCGGCGGCGGGTAATCTGCTGCTGGAATTTGCGGATAAAAATAAGCCTGTCGGGCCAGTTCCAGTCCCAGCAAGCCGACCGCGAGCATGATGACGATTCGCAAAAACAGGGTCGTTATTTTCCACATCTGATGATCTCCCGTTTTGAGGGTGATGCTGGGCACTACCCTCGATTTTGGACTGGCAACCGGAATAAAAAACCCCACTTTTATGAATTCGCTTTTCCAATTCGTGAAGCCGCCACAATGAAACTGGTAACTACCAGCAGCACCGTCATCGGGCCAAACAGGAAGCGCTCGACGCTGCTCACCGACGCAAAATTTCCCAGTGCATTCAGCACCATGTAGCCCGTTACCATCCAGGCCGCCACCCGAATGAGGGTCGGCTGCGGCATTTTGCCTACCAATCCCGCCCGGTAACGAATGATGTAAATAAACGCGCCCAAAACAACGGCCGCTACCACACTGGTCACCCGCAGGGCGGATGTCAATTCTGGCTGCCGGCCACCCCACAGCATCGAAATCGGGATGATGCCAGCAGCAACCAGCAGCTGCACCACAACAAAGATAAGAAAAAGAACCGATGCAATATTGGCTGCCTTGCGTACAAAATTGGGTTTCGATAGGTAAGTCATGATTTTCTCCTTGATCACGCGCCTGTTTTGCCAAGCGCCGTGTCTGATTGAGGGAGCCACTGCCGCTTGCACTTGATTTCAGCGGGTTGGGCTTGTGAATTTGTGCCTGTAGTTTAGGCAATGGGATGGGACCAATCAGTCTCCGAAAGTTCTATTTGGGGGTGTATTTGCGTTCTATTGGGGGGTGAAGCAGGAGGGTGTGCTACAGAATATTCAGTTCCCGGGCGCGGGCGGTCGCCTCGGTACGATTGCCGACATGCAATTTGCCCAGAATGTTGTTGACATGCTTTTTGACAGTGCTGAGGGCAATCACCAACTCATCGGCAATGGCCTGATTCGTCAAGCCATTGCCGATTAAAGCCAGCACCTCAAGTTCACGGTTACTCAATGGCTCAATTAACAATTGATTGGGATCGGGCGGTGTAGATATGTCATCTGGGGCTGGGTTTATTCTCTGCATCAGACGGGTAACATATTTAGGGGCAGCACCCTGCGTTAAACAGGCCGCCAGTAATTCCCGCATAGGTTGCCCTTCCTCAATAAAGAGTCGGACAAAGCCTTCCGGTTGGGCGAGTATCAGCGCCCGTTGAAGAATGGCTAGAGCTTTCGCCATCTCGCCCCTTTCCTGATAGGCACGGGCTTGCAAAATCAGGATTTCAATCTGGCTTTGCCCCCAACCGCCTGCTTCTGCGGCTTGCAAAAGGCGATCTAACAAATGTATGGCCTTGTCGATGATGTCATCTTGCGGCTCTAGTCGATATCGGGCAATCAAAATACGTGCCAGCGTAAGGTGCTCAAATACGCGAAGGAAGCTCAGTTCGCTGTTTACAGTCACCCCCTGATTTTTGGCCCAATCGAGGGCCGGAGCCAACTGGCCCTGGGCTGCCCAAATCTGTGCCTGCAGCGCGGCGGCGAGATGCACTGTTGGAAAGGGGTCCCGTTTATACAGCCGGTCTACCTGGCGCAGCAGATCTTGTGCCGCAGCCAGATCGCCTTCGGTTATTTTGATGCAGGCCATGGCCACGTGCCAGCGAGACATGCTGCCAGGTAGGACGGCTTGCTCATTCAGTTTTTGGCCTTTCAGTAGATAGTTTACGGCCGTTTCCAAATCGCCCCATTCATTATAAAGTTTGCCTAACCCGATATATAGGTCCGCTGCACTTCGCAGCACCAGCTCATTTTCCGCCTCAAGCTGCAACAGTTGTTCGTAGAGAGTGGCCGCTTCCAAGCGGCGACCCTGCGCCATCCTGATTTGCGCCTGGAATACCAGGCTCACAATCTGAAAATAAACATTCCCGGCAAGGCGTAGATTCGCCACGCTGTCCACAAGAGTCTGATAAGCTGCTTCCAGGTCACCGCTGGACCAATAAGCCAGTCCCAAAAACTGTGCGGCAATGCCGCGCTGATAATGTTCCTCATTGGGGAAGAGTTCAAGTGCGCGCTGGGCATGCTGTATAGCTGCCGGCCTGTCACCCAGTGACAGTGCCCAATACGCGCGGGCACTTGCGGTCGCTGCCGGCAACGACTGGAACGCTTTTTTGTTTGCCACGACCATCCTTTGGCTATCTTCCGCCAGAGGCGCCGAGATTGGTGCGGTTGAAGCCTTGTTCAGCCACTGTTCGACGTCACAAAGGCGCGCTTCTGCCGCTTCTGGTTCACCGATGTCCAGTAATGTCCAGGCAAATCCAGCACTGAGTACGGGTCTATTGCGGATAATCTCATCAGGCAGGGAGTTTATCCAATTCAGCCAGCGGGCGGGCTGAATACCATTAAAGATTGGTGGCCATGCCAATTCGATCAAATCGGCAGCACGCACGAAATCTTGAGCAAGCAGCGCGTGGCGGATGGCATCCGTCGGGGCATTGTTTTGTTCATACCAAAGGCTGGCGCGCAGGTGCAGCTCGGGTACCGCATCAGGCTGCTCTCGCTTCAGGTGGGCTTGCAGCACGTCGGCGAAAAGATGATGATAGCGATACCATCGGCGTTTATCATCCAGGGAGATGACAAACAGGTTGGTTCGTTCCAGCGTTTCCAACAGGTGGCTGCCGTTTGCCTGTCCCGTCACCGCATCGCAGAGCGGCCCGCTCAACCGATTGAGAATTGAAGTCTGTAGCAAAAAGCGGCGTATTGGGTCCGGCTGATGCTGTAAAACTTCCGTAACCAAATAATCCAAAATGTACCGGTTGTCACCGGCCATTGCTTGAATAAATTGGGATCGTTCATCTGGTCCAGGTTGTGAAGCGTGCCCCTGTAAAGCCAGGGCCGCCAGCTGGAGACCGGCAATCCAGCCTTCGGTGCGGGCTTCCAGCGACGCCACATCCGCAGGCGAAAGATTCAGGTTCATGGCCTCGTTCAGGAAAGCGGCCGCTTCGGCCTCAGTGAAGCGCAGGTCAGCGGCACGGAGCTCGGTCAACAGTCCCCGTGCCCGCAGGCGGGGCAGCTGCAGCTGCGGATCTTCGCGGGTTGTGATGACGAGGTGCAATGTGGGTGGCAGATGCTCCAGCAGGAAGGTCAGAGCTTCATCCACTGCTTTGGCTTCTACCCGATGATAATCATCCAGGACAAACAGGATATCCTGCGGCATGGTCGCGACTTCGTTGAGCAGGTTTGTCAGAATAGACGCAACGGGTGGTGGTTGTGGCGATTGCAATCCAGCTAAAATAGTTTGGCCAACTTCCGGGGCGATGCGCTGCAGTGCAGCTACGAAATAGGTGAGAAAACGAATAGGGTCGGTATCACTTTCATCGAGAGACAGCCAGGCGGTCGGCCATGCCTCCGCGGCTATCCAGTCACTAACGAGGGTGGTCTTGCCAAAACCAGCAGGCGCGGAGATGAGCGTCAACTTGTGATGGATTCCCTGGTTTAGTTTTTCAATGAGGCGGGGGCGCGGGACGAGCAACGGCCGTGCTCTTGGCGCATACAGTTTTGTTTGCAGCAAGCTGGTAGGCATGGGCACATTATAATGAAAAGGAACGAAGGGACGAAAAATTAATTGCCTATTGGGGTGATTTATTTTACCCGTTGCGAATTCTTATAAACAGCTTAATCATTTTTGGTTGGTTTTCTTTGTCCTATAGATATTTACTATAGGCTAAGGGAGCGACGGGAGTCGGTCACTCACGTGTATAATATTGGTTTTCTTACCGAAGCGTATTGCACATAAACATTTGTTTGTACAACCTATGGCTTCCACAAGTCTATCAGCTTGCCAGCAACAGAATCAACACCATCTTCTCAACTGACTTCCATAGACCCATTAACCCATTTCAGTAATACAGTACCGCCATCTTGATAAAAATGTTTCTGGTAAATATATTCGGGTGAAGTATTTGCACCCATCGGTGGAATATTTTCAGGTTACACGCTAGACTGACTATATCATATTTCAATGGAATCATGATCTGAGCTACTTGATTAAAAATGGAGATTCTATTCGTGATTGATTTGATGAAGTTAAAGACATTTATCTACGCAGCTGAAAATCTAAACTTTTCTGAAGCGGCTAAACGCTTGCACTTGACCCAGTCTACGGTTAGTCACCATATTAAAACACTGGAAGAATCTTTTAGCGAAGAGCTGTTTATTCGCTCAGGCCACATGCTCAAACTGACCGAGACTGGACGTTTATTATTACCCTGGGCGCACAAATTGGTTTATCAGGCTATTCAAGTGGAAGAATTAATGGCTTCACGACATGAGGAAGCTGCTGGCCATCTTCGAATTGCTTGTAGCACGACGGCTGGTAAATACATCCTGCCGCAGTTGGCTGCCCGCTTTTGCCAACGTTACCCTGGCATTCAAGTCAGTATCTTAGCCTGCACGCCTGAACACATTATGGTCCAATTGTTGGAAGGGGAGGCCAATCTAGGTGTTATCAGTAGTTATAATCTCTGTGGAAACGAATTGGAGTGTCAGGAGTTTTTCAACGATTTTATTACCCTGATTGTGCCGAGTGATCATCCCTGGACCTTGCGCCAACGTATCGAACCAGCCAATCTTCTCGAAGAGAAGATAATCATGCGCGAACCGACATCGGGTACGCGTCGGGTGCTTCTGACTGAACTGGCTAAACATGATATTACCCTGGATGATCTGAATATCTTCCTTGAATTAGGTAATGCTGAAGCGATTGTCATGACCGTTCAGGCAGGCTATGGTGTCTCGTTTGTTTCTTCCCTTGCGGCTACCTGGGCTGAAGGTGCGGGCGGCGTCAAGGCTGTGCCGGTTGGCGGCCTAGAACTTAGGCGCAAAATTTACATGGTTCGGCCTGCCCTGGATACGCCTCATCGCCCCCAGGAAGTGTTTTGGGGATTCGTCCATGACCCGGCCAATGTTGATTTGTTGCGGCTGGCTCGTTCTCCTTAATCTGCTGTCTTCAACTGCAACCTATTCCAACCGGCACCGATCGTTAAACCCGTCACCATACCAAAGGCTGTGCCAAAAAGTCGGCCTATAAACTCACCCCAAAAAATCAGGTTTGATGCATATACAGGGAAACCCATTAGTGAAACCATGACAATGATCACAAATGTTGTGACAATTGCGCCTGTGAATGCACCAATGAATGCATTGGAGATGTACCAACCAAGCAAGCTTCCGTTATTTTTCTGAGCCATTAGTTCTTGGCCGACCACGCTAACGACAACAGCAATCAACATCCCCGATAATGCGCCAACGAACATGCCCAAAACGAGGTTGTCAACTGTATTCTGGGACAAGCCCAATAGAACAAATATGGTGCCGAAAAGCGCCGCACCTAGCAAACCGAAGCCGACAGCATTTAGGGAGGTTGCCTTCCAGTTCTTGTTCATTGTTCATCACCTTTTCTATTTTGAGTGCCAACTTGCCCCAATCAACAAGCCGATGATGATTCCTAATGGTATGCCAACCAGACAACAAAGAGGCAAATCAAAAATAGATCGTAGTTGGGTTAGGCTCACAAAGCCAGTTAGTTGAACCAATATAAAAAATATACCGGTTGTAATGAGCGCCCCAGCAATGAAGCCAACGATGGAATTTGACACAGTCCAGGTAACAGCCCCCGTGATAATTTCCTTACGTGCCAATGCCTGATCGATCACGCCCACAACAAGGGAAATCAACAAACCGGAAAAGGCACCTGAGAGTGCCCCAAAAAGCATGTCGTCGCCAGGCTCACTTGAAATGCCCAACAATGAAAAGACACCGGCAAAAAGCAGGGCACTGACCAGACCGTACATTACTGAACTTGTCGTAATCGATTGCCAATTTCTACTTATGTCTTTACTCATGTGCCACATCCTTAAAACGAGTTAATTGACTTTTTCAACAACAAGAAGAAAATCGACCTTAGCTGTAGCGCCCATGCCTTGGAACGTCGGGGAGACATAGGGCACTATTGACAGGATTTCTCCTTCCAATTGGTTTAAAAATAGCTCCAGTTTTTCTTGTGCCGTATCCTTTTTTACTTCAAGTCGATGAACGCGGTATTTCATTCGATTCTCCTTTTTTAGACTATTTTGAAGCCACCCAACATGTGTTCATAAATCAAACGGCCGTTGGATAATGAGACGGTGCGCCACTCCAGAAGCGAATGCCATACCGCTCCACAACCTGTGCCTGACCACTGGCCTCCAGTTCTGCCAATACATCCCTAACATGATCAGGCGTCCAGCGGGACAAGGCGCGCTCCAATTCATCCTGGCGCATAGGATGACGGGTAATGATATTGATGATCGCCTCTATGACGGTGTCACAACTGCCAAGGTCAAAAAGGCCTTGGGCCGGATGGACCACATGGGCAACATTACCTAGAATGGCTAAGGCGCGCAGCAAATCTTCTTCCTCTGGTTCTCGTACCCAGGTTTCAGCGGGTGGGCGTGTTGGTAAATTGATGTGTACTTCATCTGGCTGAATACGGTCTAAAACGGCCGTAATATCCCGCAATGCGGTCTCTGTGTCATTCAAACCTCGGACCAACATCACTTCAACCCACATTTGACCGCTGTAAGACCGTTGAAAAGCGATAAGACCATCCACCAGCCGCTCAAAGGTAACGGTGGGGTGGGCCCGGTTGACCTGGCGATAGAGAACGGCCGTGCCCGCATCAAGGGACGGCATGACCACATCGGCCAGCGCCAATTCCCGACGAATTTCCGGCAGGTAGAGCAGCGACCCATTTGTAATGACAGCGATTGGCAGGTCGGTCAATCCTTTTACCTGCCGGATGAGCCAGCCTAGTTCGCTGTGCAGCGTTGGCTCCCCAGAGCCAACAAAAGTGACCCACTCTATTTCCCCAGGCTTGTGCTGAGAGAGCGCTTTTTCAACTTCAGCCAGGATCGCCTCACGAGGGAAATATTCTCGTCTTTCATTGGTCATGGGCACACTGCGGCCAAGCTGGCAATAGACGCAGTTCCAGTTACAGGTTTTGAGCGGAATGGTGTCAATGCCCAATGATTGACCCAATCGCCGCGAAGGGACGGGGCCAAAGACGTATTTCATGTTAACCCCCAGTCTTAAAAGAAATTATGTGTGACGGCCGTTTTGTCAGCCATTTAACGACAATCAAAAACAGCAGCAGAGTAACAACGGCTGAGGTAAGACACCAGGCACAAATGGCGTGGATGACCAGCAGTTCCAGCACTGTCAGGTAGATGGAAAAGATCGTGCCAAAAAGCGTCAGCGCGAGCAGTCCATACCTTGCCAGCCCAGATGCTTTTTTGTCCAACGGCCGTTGCAACAACCATAGGACCCCAATGGCTAAATAACTCAAAACGCCAAAAAGGGCGACGGGAACGCCAAAAATACGGGCATAGGGGCTGCTTTGCACAATGTTGCACTCGCCGACTGGCCCGCAGACGGCCGTTACATTCGTGGTTTCTACGTATGCCAGATAGCCAGCCACAATCAGGCCCATTGCCACCAATCCCAGAATGAATACCGTTCGCTTGTTATTATTATTGGCTCGCTCCCACTGCCCGATGGTGAACGGCCGTTGCTTCAGCCAAGCCCAAACGCCGTAACCCAATCCAGCCACCAAACCCAGCAAAACAGTCCAGCCCAAGGTAAATCCCACCGGATCGGCTGGCGGGACCACAGAGACGGTTCCAACTGCCTGATCGATATCGCTCGCTTCCATCTCATCCAGCGATAAAACGGCCGTTTCTTGACTTGAGGCGATTGTAGCGACAGATGCAACTGCTGTTGGCTCTGCTGCGGCTTGTGTTGGCAGAGCGAGATCTTCGGTCACTAGCGGATTCGCTTCTTCCGGTTCTGTTGCTGGCTGGCCTGGCGCGGTCGCAGGTGGCAGATCGAGCAGAATTTCCTTAAGTGCGGGAATATCCGGCCAGTTAATGCCACCGTCAGCCAGGCCCGCTTCAATCAACGTGGGGAAGAGCTCGGGGATTTCCAGACTGCCAACCAGAACCACATCACCGACAATAAGTGTGGGCACCCCCAGCCGGTCGTCGGGGATTTGGAACTGCGTAACGGCCGTTTGGTAAAGATGTTGCCCCATTTCATACGACGTGTCCAAGCCTATAATTTGTAACTGATCCCCATACTGATCCATCAGGGGTGGTAATACCATCATCATAACGTGATGGCAGTGTGGACAGGTAGGCGAGAAAAAGAAGATGGCGTGTACCATCGGCGTTTCCGGCTCTGGCAGCTCTTGGGCAACGGCCGTCTTCGGCACAAAACAGCCAAAAATAAGGCAGAGAAAGAAAAGCCTAAGATGCAGCTTCACGTTCTTTCCTCCATCTTTTCCAATTTGTCAATTATTACCTGCACATCTTTCTGCTCTTTTTCCGCATGAAGCACATTTCCTTTTAGCCAGGCCATAGAAATCAAGGGGTCTTCACGAATGACCCCCAGCGCCTCAATATCTCTTTCAGCCAGTTTTTCTCTTAAATATTCTTCTGTCTCTGCATCTTTAACCTTATTCAAGACAAACAAAACGTCCCTAACCCTTGCCTCCATAAAAATGCGATTGGCCCAGGCGACCAGTTCAGAGCTTTCCAGATGTTTCGTTGCTGGAAGTTCCAATGCCTTCATACGGGCAACCATCGCTTTCATGTCATGCGCCATCTCAATAGCAGCTAAAGTTGGGTCTACGATGACCAGCACCCAATCCAATCCCGTAATTGCGCCGCGCGCTGAATCCTCAAACCCCGCCTTGAAATCCACCAACGTAACAAGTTGCTCCCCTTCTAACTGGATACGTAAATCTCTGGCGATTTTAGCCACCGGCCCATCGCAGCCAGCGCCGGGACCTTTATCGCCAATTTTGCCAGCGAGAAGAAGCGTTATCCCATTTTTTTCTACATAATATTGTGGGGGCAGCGTATCCAGGTTGATGTTTGCTTTTGTCAAAGGAACGGGATCGTCTACGGGGCAGGTAACTAAGCCGCCACTGAAAACCATGCCACCAAAGAAGTCCATCAGTGGTACCGGAGCTTTTGCAAAACCTAACGACTGTGCGATGCCAATATTGGTCGAGTCGGCATCCAAAAGACACACATGATACCCTTGATCTCTGAGGGCCTGGGTTAATAATACGGCAACTGTACTCTTGCCAGAGCCACCCTTGCCAAAGATGCCTATTCGCATCCCAGAAAGTGGTTTATCTGTTCTTGCGTTCATTGTGTTTGCTCTCTTTTTCGCGTTCCTTAATGTAGTCGCTCAGGATGGTCTATAATGCTGCCATCCAGCACGGCCTGTACGGCCGTTTCAATATCAGAAATATCAGTGAGAATCGGGCGAATCCCCATTTGTTGTAAGCCATTGTGTGCGCCTTGACCCATACCACGGGCCAAAATCACCTCGCAATCGGTAATCGCAACGAACATGCGCTGATGTTTTTCCGCCGAATGCTGCCCGAATCCTCTGCCCTGCCTGTCGTGTTGATGGTGGTGCTCGTGCGCCTCCTCATTTTCAAACTCATGGTGACCAGCTTTCACACGGTTTTCGCGCGCCACAACACGGCCGTTTTCTATCGTTAACACAACATATTTTGTTGCCTGCCCAAAATGCGCACTAATTTTTGTTCCGTCATCAGTTACTGCTGCAATTTTCATTTGTTTTTCTTTTCCCGGTTGTGGCTCAGTAAAAAACTAACCACAACCGGGCTAAATTTCTAGCTGTTAAATCACGCCAACCTAAAAGACCAGCGAAAGGCCCGCATCTTGGGCATCTAGCAGGAAGGATGGCGCGTTCAAGATTTCTACACCTTCGCGCACATCTTCTGGCTTAATCCCTTTATTTTCCAGAGCCAGCTCGCACAAGATAATCCGGCCGCCTTCTGCCAGAATGTCATCATAAAGCTGCACCGGATCCGGCAGCCCTTTTAAGTGCATGTCGCGGATTTTCTCTAGCTCACCCTTGACCAGCGCCGGCGCACCGCCCGGGCAGAAAAATACCAATACGTCATCATCGATAGCTGCTCCAGAAGCGCTCATAATTAGCGTAGGCATCACATGCGGCGCATCCGCATGATTACACATAACAACCATCTTTCCATTTCCATTTTTGCTCATTAAATCATCTCCTTGTCACCACAATCAAAGTGAACAAAAAACATCTTTTTCGCCAAACTTCTTTTGCTTGTGCCGAAACACTATAGTCCTTTCAAAATGCGGCGAAGTTCGCGGGCATGACCCGCTTCATCCGCAGCCATCTCCTCTAATTTCAGTTTGAGTTCGACCTCACCCAATTCGTCTGCTAAGGCCGCGTGCGCCATATAAGCATCAACGTCGTGCAGCTCCATTTGCATGTCCAATTCCAGCATTGCCTTGATCGATGCTGGTTTTTCAAACGATTTTGGCGTTGTGGTTGGTTCGCCGCCCATATCCACAATCACATCGGTTAGAAATGCTGCATGTCCTAACTCATCTGGTATTTCAACCGCGAACAGATCGCGAAGTTTCATACCCAAGAATCCAACCGATTTACCAGCTTGGTAGGTATAGCGAATGACGGTGCCTAACTCGGCCGCCAGGTCTTCGTTTAAACCACGAATCAAATCTTCTTTTGTAGCCATTTTGTCTCCTTAGATTTTTGCTATCAATCGGTTCCTGCTGGAGCCAACTCTGGTTCCAGCTGTTCTTGCTGAGCGTGAACCTTCACCGCTTCAAAATAGACGGCTAAAGGCCGATACGCCAGATGCGACCATTTACCAAAGGGCACCTCCAAAACCAACATTGGCACCAACAACGCTAAATGAATGACATACGTGATATACGTTGCCAGGGGCAGGCCCAAATAGCGGAAACTGTGTACCAAAATGCCCGTTAACGTCACCGTAAACAGCAAGATGGGGAACATCCAGTCGCTGGTATGGGAATAGCGATGCATCTGTCGTGTTTTTTGTATTCGGCCCCAAATGGCCCGCCCAGCCCCATACAGCAGCACAATTGTGGCGTAATAGCCTAACCAGCGCTGCGGATGCCAGATTGGATAAATATTGTCAGTTTGGAACCAGTTGAGGAAGAACACGATGATGACGAGCATCAACACGTAGCCGCTGACCAATAGCATGTGACTGATCCAGGACGGCCGTTCCTCTGCACAAGATGACCATTGTTTCTGCGTGGCAAAGTGAAAAGGCAGACGCCACGCTTCGCTGATATAAATTGACAATGGTATTTTGCTTTGGCTACCCGGTTGCATGGTAAAGATGAACATGCGCCACGCGTTGCTCAACAAAAAGAACAACAGCAGACCAGCCATCGTCCAATCCAGAACATGAATCACATGCACCGGGGCAAATGTATTCAACTCGACCTGCTCGGTAACGATGGGGCCGTGAAAAAGAACAAAGGCTAGAATTACCAAGAGGCTTACCAACAGAACAGACCCAATCTCCCACACCTTTGAGGTATAGAATTTTCGTGCCAGCCCTGTCCAATCATATTGAGCCGTCAGCCAGCGTCGCAGCGCCATCTGCGCTTCGGCTGGCTCTGCCCCTCGGGGACAAGTTGCCGTGCAGTCACCGCAGTAATAACAGAGCCAGGGATCCAGGCTTTGATTAAGCCGGTCTTTTAAACCCAATTGCACCAACCGGATGGAACTTCGCGGAAACGGGTGATCGTCACTGGCCAGAGGACACATCGCGGTGCAGGTGCCACAGTTGAAGCACGCTTCAATATTGACACCGTCCTTTTCGCCAAACTTCTTCAAATCTAACAGCACGTCAGGATCAATACGACTGCTCATTTCTTTTTATCCTCTACTCGCTGGTAAAGATAATACTCACCGCACATGCCGGTTTCGACCACGAGGCCATATTTTTTCATGGCTGTGATGTGCCAAAGCACTTCGTGAGCCGGGATGCCGGTAATGGTGGCAATTTCCGGGATCGTCTTTGGCTCATCCCGTGTCGGCTGGCAAATTTGGCGGCGAATTGCCTTTTGTTCTTTAAGCAGCGCCTGTGCTTTGGTCACGGTCTCATTGTGCTCCTCGCGCAGGCGCTTGAGAAAAATAGCTCTCTTTTTGGCATCTTCTTTGGTACTCATAAGGCTAACTCCCATTGAGGCAGCTCCTCGGCCGCGATGGCCTCTATCATGGCTTCGTACTGGTCGAGCCGCCAACCCATCAGGTCAACAGCCCGATTGGGGCAGGCACTAACACAGACGCCACAGCCGGCGCAGTTGGCCGGGGTAACGACCGCTTTTTGCACGGAACGGCCGTTCACAACCATCGTCTGCAAGGCAATCGCATCTTCATATTGGCAAACTTCAACACAGCGCCCCGTGCCATCACACAATTCAGAATTTACCTGAGCCACAAAGGGATCTAGTTCCACTTGTCCTTGGCTCAATAAACCGGCCACTTTGGCCGCTGCTGCTCCAGCCGCCGCACAGCTTTCCTGGATATTCATCGGCCCTTGCGCTGTCCCAGCGAGGACAATGCCGGGAACGGCCGTTTCCACCGGGCGCAGCTTGGGATGCACTTCCAACAAAAACCGATCTGTTCCCGGCGATACTTTGAGCAGGTTGATCAGATCCTCTACAGGATTGGGCATCATCCCTACGGCCAATACCACCATATCCACCGGCAGCTCCAATTCCTCACCCCAGGTCAAATAATCCTTAACTTGAATGAGCAAAGGATATACATCATCCGGCGGTGCAGCGGTGACTTGCGGCAGTTCATCATCGTGAAAGCGCAGGAAACGCACCTTGTTTTGCGAGGCCTCTGTGTAATACGCTTCATGCCCCCGGCCATAGGTGCGAATATCTTCGTAAATGTCGAAAATGTTGACATCTGGGAATCGGTCACGCAGCTCATTGGCCGCGTGCAGCGTGGCTGTGCAGCAGACCCGCGAGCAATAATTGTTAAGCTGGCCGTCGGACTGTGGCTCGTTAACACCATCCACCTGGCGGCTGCCGACACAGTGAATCAGGGCAATGTTACGGACGGGACGGCCGTTCCATTCCAGCTTTTCTGTCTTCCCATTTAGCGCCAACAGGCGGATAAAACGAGGCAGGGTCACAACTTCTGGGAAGTCGCCATAGCCATATTCGCCTGGATGTGGCTCGTAAGGTTTGAAGCCGGTGGCCACCACCACTGCGCCTACCGT
>JBNKLQ010000058.1:0-26069 GCA_050292445.1 Promineifilaceae bacterium (SeqCode)
AACTGTGCCGGGTAAACTCCGGGGATTCTACGATTGAGCGCAGCTTGACAACGGCCGTTTCCGAATTGGGCACCTCCACCCCCACAATGCCACGACCGGGCACCGGGGCCTGAATGCGCAGCCGGGTGGCGGCCAGGGCCAGGGCTAAATCTTTACGCAGGGCAGCAATCTGGTTGACGCGCACTTTGTGCTGTTTCATTTCGCCGTCTGGGCCGGGGCGCTCCACGTAGCCTGGCTCTACACCAAACTGGGTGATGGCCGGACCACGCTGAATCTGCGTGACCGTGGCGGGCAGGCCAAAATGGGCCAGCGTTTCCTCGATGACGCGCTTTTTCTCGTCGATCTCCTCTTTGCTCATGACCACGTCACCGCCCTCTTCTAAGAGGGAAAGGGGGGGCAGGCGTTTGCTGCGTTTGGTAGGATCGGTGTAAACGGCCGTATCATCAATAATCACCAGTTCATCGTTGCTAGTGACTGGTGGCCGGTCTGGCAAAGGCAACTGGGTAGCCCGTTCTGGTTGGACGATGGATTGTGGTTCCGATGGGGCCAACTCCTGAGAAAGCTGGTGCAGCCGGAGGGAAAGATTGTTTAATCCGGTTAGAAAATCGTTCCAGGTGAAGCCCGCTATCAGGCTGACGCCGTAGGCCAACAGCAGCAGATAAAATCCGTTGGTGAGGAACGTGCCAAAGAAATCGAGCAATGGCTCAGATAGTGCCCAGCCAACCAGCCCGCCGCCTTTGCCCACATGCGCGTCCGGGAGCGTGGTGTTGCTGAGCTGGTAGCTTAGCGGCAGCAGGGTGAGCAGCACCAGCTCAAACCCAATCACCTGGGCGACGTGAATTTCGTACGGCCGTTCCACCTGGCGTAGTGTTAAATGCAATCCCCCTGCCGACAGCGAAAGCAGCAGCGGATAGGCTCCCCAGCCAAACCCTTCACGAAACAAGCAAAGCCAAACGCCAGGGCAGGCATTGTTGGGCAAACTCAGCAAAGCCAGAAAAATAAGAAAGGAGACGGTAAAGAGGATGATGCCCGCTATCTCGACGCGCCAGGGCATCAGGCTGTTGATAAGGCGTTCATCCCAGGTGGGGGGCGGCGGCTCCGGGGTTTTACGGCCGCTTGATTTTTTTCGTGCCATACCAGTACGTAACTGGGAAATTGAGTAATGGGTAATTACTCAATTACTTTTACGAGAAGTTAATCCCGACCTATTCAAGATCGTCAGTGGTGAGGTCGCGCAGGGTAAGCGCCAGCCGTTTGTTAGCGCCATCCACTTTGAGCACGCGGGCAACCACAATTTGCCCTTTTTGCACGACGTTTCTCGGGTGAAGGAAGACGCCTTCGGCCAGTTGTGAAATGTGAATGAGCCCTTCTAACTCATCTTCAATCATGACAAATGCGCCAAAGCTGACCACGTTGGTGATAGTCCCTTCGACCAACTGTCCAGGCTTAAATCGTTCATCGACGGTAAGCCAGGGATTTTCATGTAATCGTTTGAGGCTCAGGGCCACACGGCCGTTTTCTGAATCGACATTGAGCACCTTCACGCGTACTTTCTGGTCTGGCTCCACAATATCGCTGGGATGAATGACGCGGCTCCAAGACAGTTCCGAAATGTGAATCAAGCCTTCCACGCCACCTAAATCGACAAAGGCACCAAAGTTTGTCAGATTGGTCACCTGGCCTTCGTGAATTTGGCCTGGTTCAATGCGGTAAAAAAGTTTCTCCCGCTGGTCGGCCTCTACCAGCGTGGCTCGTTCCGACAAAATCAGTCGGTTCAGCTCACGATTGAGTTCAATAATTTTGAGTGTCAGTTTTTTTGACTGCCATTGGCGCAGTGCGTTTAGGCGCTCACTTTCTAGATGGAATTGGGGAAAGTCGATGAGTTGAGATGCCGGCACAAAGCCTTGCAATCCTTGCCATTGCACCAACAGCCCTCCTTTGTTGAAGCCGGTAACGGGCAGGGCCAGGGTATCATCGGCATTCATGAGTTCGAGGGCTTTTTGCCATGGATCAGCTTCTGCCATGCGCTCACCATCCGACCAACGGAAACGGCCGTCTAGGCGCTGGTTTAACGGTGCCCAATGGTTGCTTAAGGGCACATCCGGTTTATTTTCGGGGGGGAGCAGAGACTCCTCTTGTTCAAATAAGGCAGCCCAATAGGCGTCATCAGATTGCTGTTGAGGGGACATTTCGGGGGAGGAGTCTGCTGTCATTTCCATTACTCGCTTGTCGTTTAAATAAATTGCGCGCGGAAGAAAGTGGTATGATATGTAATTGGCAAAGGTTTTCGCAGAAAAGCAAAAGACGTTTGAGCCGATTTTACAAACATAAAATTGTGGCTCAATTATAGGCGGAGATGATCTCCTGTCAAACGGAAATTTTGCATGAAAGTTATCAAGTTACCCTGGTAAAACAAGGCACAATATGAAAGATTTCTTGTCGGAAACGGCCGTTTCCCATTCACTCAACACGCGCTGGCTGGGCAAAAAGTGCCAGGTACTGCTGGAAGTTGATTCCACCAACGATCTACTCAAGGAAATGATGCAGCAGGGTGAGGCTGATTTACCTCCCAATGGCTTTGTACTCCTAACCGAATATCAACGAAAGGGGCGGGGGCGTTTGGCCCGCCGTTGGGAAGCCCCGGCTGGTAGTTCGCTGCTGCTTTCCATGTTGTTTCGCCCTGGCTGGCCTGCCGCCCAGGCCAATTGGCTCACGATGCTGGTGAGCCTGGCTGCTGCCAATGCGATTGCCACCCACACCAACCTGGAAGCGGGTCTCAAATGGCCCAATGATGTGATGGTGCGGCAGGATAACAGTTGGCGCAAGGTGAGTGGTATATTGCAGGAAGGTGGGTTTGATGCAAACGGCCGTCTGCAATGGGCCATCGTGGGTATTGGCATCAATGTGAATATTCCGGCTGAACAGCTACCAGAGGGCATTACACCGCCCACGAGCTTGTTGGCTGCCACAGGACAAACCGTGCCTCGCCTGCCGCTGCTGCATACTTTTTTGCAGCGGGTGGAAGACCTGTATGATGCGGCGGGAAACGGCCGTTCCCCGCAACCCCTCTGGCAAAACAAGCTTATTACGCTGGGGCAACCCGTGCGCGTGACCCATCACCAAACCAACCATTCATTTACTGGCATAGCCGAAGCCACCGATGAGGCTGGACATCTGTTGGTGCGCGATGCATCCGGTAAAATCCACACAGTCGCTGCCGCCGATGTCACCCTTCGTGAAAAATAATTATGGTCAAGTAAAAACTTCGTTTTTCACTGTTTTTCCGCTACAATAGGGCAAATCTTCGGTTCATCATAACCCGTTCCAATTGGCCGAAGAACAGAACAAACGCCAGACAGTTTTCGGCACATACCGAGGTGAGGTACAGGCTCATGACCGACTTTCGCGACAATTTTGATGATGACATTGACAATAATCTTGATGATGATTTTTCTGCATTTCGGGAAGATTTATTCAGTGATGAGGAGGGCACATCTCTTGCAGACGATTTGCCCGCAGTTGACGACATTGATGATGAGTTTGATCAACTCCGGCGCAAAACAGCCCGTGGTGAATCGCTGGATGATGATTTAGACAGTGACGATGCCTTCTTTAGTGAAGAAAGCAGCAGTGGCTCTGGCTTTGCCTGGCGTAACTTTACCCCAGGCCAGCGACTAACTCTGGCACTCCTGGTGCTGCTTAACATCGTCATGGGCACGATTGGTTTGTTGGTTGTTACGGGTAATCTGGGTTAATCCTTCAATAAGTAAAATACCACTTCCCCGGAAACTGTATGCCAGATCGTTTGTCTAGCAGATAGTTTGCGGGGAAATTCAAAGAAAAAACAGGGCACCTCGTGTGCCCTGTTTTCTATTTCAGCCTTGGCTTGGTGTTGTCAAAACCCGTCAGGTTTACAACTAATTCTAAATTATGGCGTGGTGCCTGAATCGGGAACAACAGTTTGCCCACCGCTGGTCTCCACGGTAGGCACAATGCCTGGCCCTGGCAGCACCAATGTGGGGATGGTGCCCTCTGGTGTAAAGATAATCTTGTCCGTATCGTTGAGGGCGCTGGCGTTGGCCTGCACCAACAGCAGCTGTACATATTCTGGGTTTTCCTCATAGATGAGTGCCAGTGCTTGTTGCAAGGCTGTATCTGCCTGGGCTTGCACTAAGGCAACCTCAGCCAAAATTTCAGAAATTCGCAAATCTTCTTCAGCTTGGAGCCGCTCATTTTCTTTTGTAGCCAGCAGCACCGCCTGATCTTTGGCAATTTCGGCTAGATTATTCGCCTGGGTCGCTTCAATAACCACCAGTTGTGCCTGCAAACGTTCCTGCTCCAGTTGCGCCAGGGTGATTTGCTGCCGCGTCTGTTCCTGAATCCGGCTTTGTTCTACGCGGATTTCACCTTCTTGACGGGCTTGTTCGGCAGCGGCCTCTGCTTCTGCCTTCAGCTCATCCTGGGCGGCTTTTTCCGTTTCCAAACGGCTTTGCACGATGGCGTCCAATGCCCGCTGCACTTCAGGCGAGAGGATAACTTCTGGTACAACCAAATTTTCTACCCGTAGACCAATGTCCATAACGAGGTTATTCAGTTCCTCGTCGATGCAGGAGCGCAGCTCGTCACGGGAGGTACCAATAATGTTGTTGTCAAACGTACGGTCACCGACGCAAACTTTCATTGATTGGCGCGCTAAATCTTGTACACGGGCACTGGCCAGCAAATCATCACGATAAATGCCGCGATACCGTGACCAGTTATCTCGAATGAGATCGGCCTGTGCTAAATTGGGGCGGAAAATATCGCCGCTTACAGACAGACCAATACGCTGTTTGTCACGAGTGATAATCTCTTCGTCCCGCACGGTGAAGGGAATAGCCTGGGCTGAGATGGTTTCAAGCGAAACAAACAAGCCCACATCGCTGTAAACGCCAGAACCGACGATCTGGTAAATACGGTTGTTGCGGAATTGAACGCCCACTTCTTGTTCTTCAACCGATTCCAGGATGTAGAAGAATTGTCCGGCAAATGAAAGCACAACGATGATGCCGATGACGCCGAGTGCAAAAATTCCTACACGCCGAAGGCGTGAAAATAACAATGGGTTATTCATGGATGCTCCTTAATTTGATAAGATTTGATGGTTGTTTCCAGAAATAGTACGCTATTTTGCGTTTTTTTGTTTCAATCAATTGTCCTAAAAGAGTGTGGCTAACGGCCGTTTTCCTGTAAAAGTGGGAAAGTCTTTGAAGATACGACGAATGCTTAGTTTACCCACTTTTTCTTAAGAAATCGGCCCAGTCGCCGTTGTTTTTTTGCAAAAGCTTTTGTCGATTACTCCATCCCCGGCCGATATTCTTTTTCTAAATTGGCCAAAATGTCTGCCTCTGTGAACCAGACCGGCGTTAATTCCCGCGCTGCAAAAATGGGTGCCTGATCAGCGTAGTGAGGCGAGGTTTCATCCTGCGTGGCGCTGCCGTATTGGTGAATGCTTTGCGAGCTGACTGAGCCGTCTGGCTGCCAGGTGACCATTAAAATGTAGGAATCTCCAGCAATGCCGTGGAAACGGCCGTCTTCGCCCAACTCCCCGTAAATAGCATGCAATACATCCGGCGAACCACCCAGCCCCAAATCAACGTCGCCGCGTACCAGCCGGTTCACTTCTTGCCAGGGCACTTCGACGCTGCCGAAGTTTTCCAACAGTAAATCCACTGCCTGAGAGAAACTGTTTTGGATAGAAACGGCCGTAAACACCCCGCCCGTCATGTTCGATACCGACATATCTGTATCTTCTGCTTCCAATAAATAATTCAGCGTCAAGATAGCGATAGTAGCGCCGGTGCTGTCTGGTGTAGACTGCCAATCCCAGCTGGCCAGCAGCTCATAAGCGGCTTGCTCATCGGGATCGCTGGGCGGTGGTTCGGCCAGAATCATGTTCACCATGCGCACAATATCTGCCTCTGCATCGTAGGCCATATCGTATTTGTAAGAATAAAATTCGTCTTGGGTGATGGATTCGTCTCCCCCAAACAGCGTCAACATACGCAAGGAGCGATTCGACATCGTGTCGTTAATGCCAAGGGTGGGAGAGAAGTTGGCTTCGTCTGGATTGCCCTCGCCCAAAGTGGTGCGGTATGGGCTGCTATTGGCATTTTGGATAAAGCCGGACGGCGGATTGCTTACCTGGGGCAGATCGTCAAACGGTAAATAATCGGTCCATAAAGTTTCTGACGTGTTGCCGGGTAAATATTGTTCCCAGTTGTAGCCTTCGGTGCGGAGGGGGATACGGCCGTTGTACACATAAAAAACGTTCCCTTCCTCGTCTGCGTAGCCCACATTAAACATCGGCAGCGGGCCGTCGCGCAGGGCTGCCTGCCATTCAGCCAAATTGGTGGCTTTGTTGAGCCGCACAAACTGTTCCACGTGGCCAATCTCGCCCATCCCGGCATAGCGCAGGGCATACACGCCATGATCTTGTCGCACTGTGGGGCCATAAACCGACCACAGCACTTCTTGTTTTACCGTCCAGCGAAAACGGCCGAACAGCGTCACAGTAATCGGCGCTTCCCCCACTTCCAAATCCTGCCATTCGCCATCATACAAATATTGGTCTGGATTGTCTGGATTCATTTCCAGCACGTAAATGTCGATCAAATCCGGACTGTTCACCGTAAACGCCCAGCCCAAATGTTCATTGTGCCCGTGGGTGATGGTTGGCGAACCGGGCAGTAGACCGCCAACCATGTTCCAGCCCTCTTCGCTGACCATGTGAGCCTCGTACCAGGCAACTGGTCCTTCCCAAGGTTGGTGTGAGTTGATGGCTAGGAACGTCTCGCCATTTTCGCTGCGAGTTGGGCCGACGGCAACGACGTTCGAGCCATACTTAACCGTAGGTGGGAGATTAGAGGGGCGTTCTTGGAACGCTGGAGATTGGGCAATCTCTAATCCCCAATCTCCAATCTCCTTCTGAGAAACCGTTCCCTGCCGCGTCTCGGCAAAAAGCTCCCCCAACGCCCCGTCCAGCCCAAAAAAGAGCGGCACACGATGGATAAAGCCAGCGGCCACATCCCGCCCGGACAGCGGGAACACCTCTGGCAAAAGCACCTCATCCTTGTGCAGCGCGGCATAATAATTCAGCCCATCGGCATACCCCTGCATGATGGCCTGCACGTTAGGCGGAATGGAGTCGTATTTTTCGTCAACCACATCCCAGATGCGCAGAAGTTGGACCATATAATCGTTGGGCGCGGCGTCGATGCCGTAGGCCACGCCCAGCTTGCCCCGTGCCGCGACCAGCGCTTGCTGAATGGTTTGGAAATCGTCTTCGGCGTGCGCGTAGCCCAGACCGTAAGCGGCGTCGGCGTCGGTTTGGCCATAGATGTGTGGCACGCCCAGGCTGTCCCGTCGGATCACAACGTCGTAGTTATCGTTGACGGCTTCCAACTCGTCTAGATTGACCACAAAGGGCCAAACACCTTGTGGCCAGAAGATGTAAGCAGCAGCCAGGGCGAGCACAGCCACAATGCTGAGTACAATTTTTTGCCAGTGTTTCATGAGTGTTTATTCCCCTGGTTGGAGGATGAGGTGGTTTACGGCCGTTTCCTGCACCATTTCCTCACGCCACACCATCGGCAGATACTCGCCGTTAAGCCACAGCTCAATCTGGTCGTCGTAATTGGGGTGGTAGGGATGGCCAGATTCGCCGGTGGGAATCACCCACTGGCTGGCGTCAAAATCACTCATATCCACCAGCATACGCATGGAAGGGTGTCCCGTAACGGCCGCAGGATTGCTCCAGCGCCAACTGTTGGCGTTCACAATGCTGGCCCCTCCATCTGCCGGGAATGGCCCGCGATTCACCAACGATTCAACCGGGCCGATGCCGCTTTCCCCCAACGGATTGCTTACAAATGTGGCCGTGTGAATGCTACCCCAGGTCCAATCATTCATGTCGTCGCCCACGTTATCCTCAAACCAGGCTACGGTATCTTCCAGTGTTTCCAGCAAGATGTCTGCCTGCGATTCTTCGGCAGATGTCGATTCATCATCCCACCAGGTAGCTTCGGGATTGTCTGCCAGCTGGTGGAACAGCACCCGCCCGCCAAATGAACTGACATTATCTGCACCCACATCATCAGCCAGGGTATCTTGTGCCAGCTGCATGTAAAAAATCTCGAATAGGGCAGCGGGCACGCTGTCGCGCCGCACCTGACGGTCCCAGCCGCGCAGTCGTTCCAGCGCCGCCTGCACCTTGTCATCGTCGCTGGAGAGGCCGTCGAGCAGCGGCACGTAGCTATCTGCCATCAAGGAGCGGCTGTCGAATTGGATGCGAGCCAGATCGGCCTGCGACAGTTTGCCATCACCGTCCAGCTCCGCCTCAATCATGTCCACGATGCGTTGGCCACGATCCCCATCGGCCCAGTAATAGGTCAGCAGGTATGGATATTCTTCATCCACAACCGCATGGTTGGCAGTGACAATGTAGCCCCATTCTGGATTAAGAATAGCAGGCATCTCTTCGTAAGGGACCCAACCTTCCCACTCATATTCACCGGTCCAGCCGGGTACTGGCACCAGGCCGTCTCCATTGGCCCGGATGGGAATGAGGCCCGGCGTCTGGTAGGCGATGTTGCCTTCCACATCGGCATAAACTACATTTTGCGAAGGCACATCCCAGTAGCGCAATGCCTCGCGGAAATCATCGTAGTTTTCTGCCTTGTTCAGCCCCATAATCGATTCCAGGGTGCGCATTGGTTCCTGGGCGGTCCAGCGCATAGCTAACACATCGCTGACGTTATCGCGTAAATCGCTGATGATGGGGCCGTGGCGGGTGATTTTCACCTCCACAACAACATCCTCGCCGCCGTTGACCTTAATGACCTCTTCGATAATGTCCATATCTTCCCATTCACCCATAAATTCGGCCTGGTTGGGGTTGTTGGGATTGATCTTCTCGATGAAGAGGTCTTGTACATCTGGGCCGACGTTGGTAACGCCCCAGGCGATGTTGTCGTTGTGACCAACGACGATGCCAGGCACACCGGCAAAGCTGAAGCCAGCGACGTTATAGCCAGGTGCATGCAGGCCAACCTGATACCAGATGGCGGGCATTTGGATGCCCAAATGGGGATCGTTGGCCAGCAGCGGCATCCCTGTGTCGGTATGTTCGCCGCTGATGACCCAGTTGTTGCTGCCCACGTAGTCACCGCCGCCCAAAAAGCCATCGGCCGGATAACTGCCCGCGATATTGGTGTTGACGTTGGCCCAATCGACCTGCTCCATTTGTTGAAGAAGGGTTTCGCTTTCTTCGTTGGTGAATTCAATATCCATCGCATTGGTGGGCACCATGACGGGGCGGCTGTCGTAGGGATAGAAGGGAAGTAAATTGGCGGTAGTGCCTTCGCCCAGCTCTTTGATGAGATTGGCGCGCTCGATTTCCTGGCTCCAGTTGCCGCTCAGATCATCGGCCATGACCACGGCCCAGGCGATGGTGTGCAGTGGTTCCCATGGCTCAATTTCCCACTTGTCGTTGACCAGGCCAAGAATTGTGTAGTTGAGGGAGATGTTGTCGCCTTGTTCGTCGATGTAGGCATTGACGCCTTCGCTGTACGCTTCCATGATGGCCATCATTTCCGGCACTTCGCTTTCATAGTAGGCCAGTGATTCTTCCGCGATGCGGTTCCAGCCCATCGTGCGAATGAAAATATCCGAATCAACTGTGGCTTCGCCAGCAATTTCGGAGATACGGCCGAGGCTGACGTGCCGCCAAAATTCCATTTGCCAGAAGCGGTCCTGAGCATGGACGTAGCCTTGGGCCAGGAAGAGATCATGTTCGTTTTGGGCGTAAATGTGGGGGATACCGTTTGCGTCGCGATAGACGTTAACTTCGTCTTCCAGGCCGGGTAGGGTGAGGGTGGTGTCGGTGTCGGGGAACGGCCGTCTCACGTTCACCACACTAACAATTGCCAGAACAACAATCAGCAATGCGATAATGCCAAGTAAAATGATTCCAATGCGGGCTGCCAGTTTCATCTTTTCCTCCAGTGGGGTGTGGGCTGTGCCATGGACGTCTTGCGGCGTTTGTGGCTAGGGCACAGCAGGTTGAATCGGCACAATGATACCCGGTTTGGGGTCGGGCAACTAGAGGAGAATGAAGGGAATTGAGGGTGCTACTTGGTTGACAACGAAGCGAACAAATTTGATTTTTGCCAGGCCCAGATAACGGCCTCGGCGCGGCTGGTTATCTGCAATTTGTTAAACAGTTCCCGTTTGTGATGCTTCACGGTAGAGAGGCTGATTTTTAGCATGACCGCGATTTCTTTGTCGCTCTGGCCCAAAGCCAAATAGTGTAAGACTTGCTGCTGTCGGCGGGAGAGGTTTACTTCTGCTACGCCTGGTAAAGGCTTAACGGCCGTATTAAGTGGACGTAAGACAATCATGCGTACTTTACGGCCGTCGTAAATGATTGGGCTGGCGGTGACTTCAATATCTACCTCTGCACCGCTTTTGTGGAGGCATTTGGTTTGGTAAGAATGATGGTAGCCCACGTCGAGATGTTGCAAAATATTGGTTTGTTCGGATGCTGGGGCCATCGCATGAACGAGTTTTTGGATTTGCTGCCCTACTATTTCAACGGCTGAATAACCAAACAGTTGGGTGACGGCTTTGTTGATGGCCAGGATACGGCCGTTTTCATGCAATACCACCGGACTGTATGTGTCATTAAAGAGGACGGCAAAATGCTTTTCACTCTCGGCTTCTTGTTGCAGATCTGCCAACAGCTTTTGGGGAAAGGCCTCTTCTTCACTGACATACATTTTACGAAGCTTATGGCTGTATCCCACTGTCATTTCTGACCAAAAGGTGGCCAGGCGCGGTGCCAGCCAGGCTGTCTGTCTCTCGTCTAGACCATGCAAGAGCTGCTCTGCCAGCAAGCGCTGCAGGTAGCCTAATTTTTCTATGGACAGGCCAAATATCTGAGCCAGTTGCTCGCCTACAAGTCGCCCCGCTTCCGGGGCAAACGGCGTCATGAGAAGATAGCTGGTGATCTGTTCCTGAAGGTTGGTGGCCGTTTCGGCCGTTTGGGATTCATCTGAAGCGGGCAGGAGATACCAAACCAGTCCGATTTCTTCCTGGTAAGTTACCCAATGTGTCCCAATTTTCTCAGAAAAATTCATGGAATGTTAGACCGCACTCATTTTTCATTAATGTTGGTCTTGTCTAAACCTATCCTTATAGACAGGTGGCGGCTCCAAGGGTGTATGCTAAGATTGCTTTGCGGTTAATCTTAACTCAATAGTAAGATGGATTCACACAAGAAACAAACAAATGTGTGATTTTTCATCGAATCGCAGCCGCAGAGAGGAAAAGATGTTTAGCCACATTTGGCTTGAACAGCATACAAAGTGACAGTAAGCGGAACCGAGGTTTTTAAGACTTGGTTCCGCTTTTGCGTGTACCCTCTCCTATAGAAACGGCCGCATGCCAGTTTCAGTCTTTGGGGGAATCCCCTGCCCGGCTCCTCGCTAGGTGGGGGATTTTGCTTTTGAAGTGCCAAGCAGGGCACCGCAAAAATCACGTAAAAACAGCCCACAATTCACGCTCCTGGCACGGTCAGGCAATACACTGCTTGCTAACATTTTGCCGTAAGCTGAAAATTCGCCCAAGGAGTCTATTTTGTGAATAAAGGAACGGCCGTCTTTCTCCCCATTTCTTCTGCCCTGCTGATCATCACCGCTACTGTTTTTCTACTGTTGCGACCCCGCCCGGTTGTTCTGGCCTCCACCCCGCAGCAGCCCCTCACCATCACCGTGGGTGGTGAAGAAGTGTGTGTGGGCACCAACTTGCTGGCCAATCCCTCGTTTGAAGGCGATTATCCTGTCTACATCATGCCCGCGCCGGGCCACCCCGACTGCCAAACCTGGTCCCAAGATCAGCCCAACCAATATTGCGAGCGCGTCAAGCTGGCCGACGATTGGCATCCCTACTGGCTGGACACACCGCGCACCGAGGTGTGGATGAACATCCAGCCGGAGTACGTGCCTTCGCTGCCGCACGAGCAGCCGCCCCGGGTGCGCAGCGGCGACAAATCGCAGCATTATTTTTCCTTTTGGAGTACGCATGAAGGCGGATTGATGCAGCAGGTGAGTGCGCTGGAAAACGGCCGTTACTGCTTCAGTAGCTGGGGGCAGGCATGGTCAGCGCGGGAAACATTGCCCGGTTGGCTGAGCGATCCCAACGATCATGGCGAGCTGTACCAGCGCGTGGGCATCGACCCCACGGGTGGTACCGACTGGGAAAGCCCCAACGTGGTCTGGGGCGAGATGCGGATGCAGTACGATGAATTTGGCCTGTTTAGTGTGGAAGCGGTAGCCGAGGCCGACACAATCACTGTTTTTGTCTGGTCGAAGGCAAACATCCCCGTCAAGCACAATGATGTTTACTGGGATGATGCCACGCTGACGTTGGAGCAAGCGGCCACAGTGGAGCCGGGTGCCTTGACTTCGCTGGTGGATGTGGATGAGCCAACGGCCGTTACCCACACCATCGCCATCAGCGTCACCCCTGGACTCGCCTGGACCGCCGCACTAGACCCGTCCGGCACGCTGCCCGCCAGCCTCGGCCAGTTCAACGGCAGCAGCAGTACCGATCTGAAGCTCACCTTTGACAGCAGCGGTTTTTCCACAGGTAGTTACACCACCAGTGTCACCGTAAACGTCACGCCTAGCGTGCCTGGTTCCCCTTTTACCGTGCCGGTTGAACTGCTCGTCGTGCCGGAGCTGCATGAGACATTTTTGCCAGCGGTGATACGGCCGTAACCCTTCTCATTCACAACAGATTGGACCAATTTGCAGTTAAGTTTTAAATTGAGTAACCACCCTCACCCCAGCCCTCTCCCTCGCAGGGAGAGGGAGCCAGTTCTCTCCCCCTCAAAGGGGGAGAGTTAGAGAGGGGGTAAAAACATTGCACATTTTAATCTTTGAAGCCTAAATTGGTCCAATCTTTTCTTCGCCCCACATTCGTGCAGTTATCCCGGAACTTTTATTGGCATTCTTTCGTTTACACGGTAGATTCCGAATCGGATCAATTCGTTTGCTATTTCTCCTTGACATAAGCAGGGGAAAAGGTCAAGGATCAACAAAGGAACGGGTACAACATGTCTCAATCAACAGGATCAGGTAACAAATGGCAGCGCCGCTCAATCATTGGCGGCATTGCAGCCCTTTTTATCGTTATTGCCGCAGGTGCGGGCATCTGGTATTTCCAGCTGCGAGACCAGCCAGATGGCGGTGATGGCTTCACCACACCAACCATTCGCACGGAAACGGCCGTTTCCAGCGGCGTCGGTATCGAAAGCGCGGGCTTCTCCTCGCCCAACACAACCGTTGCCAGCCTGCTCATTAGCCTGAGCGAAGGCCAATCCTTGCCCGATGCGCTGTCCACCAACCCGCTGGTGACTGGCGATCCGCTCACTGAAGCGGAGATTGCCCAAATTTTGGCCCGCTTGCCAGAATTGGTTGGCGAGCCAACCGACGAGCAAGATTTTAACTTGCCCGATGAACTACTGCCGCCGCCGCGCCCCGGTACAACCATTGACCAAACGTTTCCCCCGCCGCCCACCGAAGCAGAACCACCAATTGTTCCCGATGGCCCGCTGGAAGTGCTGCGCTACACGCCAGAAGGCGACATTGGTCTGGCCCCCTTCCTCAACGTGACGTTTAACCAACCAATGGTGCCCCTGACCGACTTGACCAGCTTGAGCGAAGCCGACGTACCCGTAAACCTGACGCCCGATCTACCTGGCACCTGGCAATGGATTAGCCCGCAAACGCTGCGTTTTGAATTTGATGCTGAGGCCGTAGACCGCCTGCCGATGGCCACTGATTTTGTGGCCGAAGTTCCGGCAGGGACGGTTTCGGCCAGCGGCAATGAACTGGCGGAAACGGTGCGCTGGACATTTAGCACCCCGCCGGTGCAAATGGTCAACAGCTACCCGCCATCCTATCAACCGCAGCCACTGGAGCCGGTTATCTTCATCACCTTTGACCAGCTGATTGAGCCAATGGCCGTTCTTCCTACCATTCATCTCACCGCCGACGGTGATACACAAGCTATCCGCCTGGCGACGCCTGAAGAAATTGAGGCCGATGACCAGGTAAGCCGTTTGGCCGACTCTGCTCGTGAGGGGTATTGGTTGGCGATTCGCTCGGAACGGCCGCTGCCCAGCGATGCCCAAATTGAAGTGACTGTTGGCCCCAACACCCCCTCCGCCGAAGGGCCGCGCCTTAACCCGAATGCCCAAACCTTTACCTTTTACACCTACCCACCGCTGCGCCTGGAGCGCCATACCTGCGGCTGGTCAGAAGATGATTGTCCACCGCTGACACCTTTTCATATTGAGTTCAACAATCCACTGGACACCGCCGCATTTAGCGAAACGATGATCCGCATCGAACCGGAACTGCCCGGCGCGACGGTGCAGCTCAACTACAACGGGCTCACCATTCAAGGATTAACTAAAGGACGCACCCGCTACGAGGTCACCATTGACGGCAGTTTGTCAGATCTGTTTGGCCAGACGTTGGGGGATGACGAGACGGTGCGTTTTCGGGTGGATACGGCCGTTCCCTTCGTCAGCGGCCCCCGAGAATTACTTGTCACCACCGACCCCTCCGCCAGCGATCCCAGCCTGACGCTGTACGTGATGAACTACGAAGAGCTGCACGTGCGGATGTACGCCGTCACCCCGGAAGCGTGGGACGCTTACATGGACTATCGCCGCGATTTTGATCAGCGGGATGAGCTGCCTACGCCGCCCGGTGACCTGGTGTTTGACGAAATGGTACCCATCGATTACGAAGAGGATGTGCTGACAGAAACGGCCGTTTCCCTCAGTGAAGGGTTGGAAGGCGAAACCGGTCATCTCATCGTGGTTGTGCAGCCGCCGGAACTGCCCCGCGACATTTGGGAGCAGCGCAGCCAAACCATCCACACCTGGGTGCAAGTCACCCAAATTGGCCTCGATGCCTTGGCCGATCATCAACAGGTCGTGGCCTGGGCTACCGATCTGGCTGATGGCGCACCGCTCAGCGGCGTCACCATCAGCGGCAGCCAAAACCGCGTCACCGCCACCACCGCTACCGACGGCCTGGCCCGATTTGATCTGCCCAGCAGCGGAATTCGCTGGCTGGTAGCCACCCAAGGCGACGACAGCGCCATCTTGCCCACCAGCTATTCTTACTGGGATGAGGAAGGTTGGCGGCCACGCGCCTTGCAGGACGAACTGCGCTGGCACATTTTTGACGACCGGGCGATGTACCGACCCGGCGAAGAAGTGCATATCAAGGGCTGGCTGCGCCACATCAGCGGCGAGGGCGCTATCACCTTGCCCGGTGACCGCCTGAATGAAATCCGCTACCAGTCCTACGATTCCCAGGGTAATGTAATTGTGGAGGGAACGGCCTTACTCAACACGTTCGGTGGTTTCGATTTCAGTTTTGACCTGCCGGAAAACAGCAATCTTGGCTATGCCTACATGGAATTTCGGGCAAATAGCCAATACGGCTCCCATGAATTCCAGATTCAAGAATTCCGCCGCCCGGAATTTGAGGTGAGCGCCCGCCAGGAAAGTGTGGGTCCCTACGTGGTGGGCGATGCGGCTACCGTGGCCGTCACCGCCAGTTACTTTGCCGGTGGCCCCCTGGCCAATGCCGATACCAACTGGTATGTCACCTCGACGCCAACGTATTATTCGCCGCCCGGCTGGCCCGAATTTAGCTTTGGCACCTGGACGCCCTGGTGGTATTTTGACGGTGGGTACGGCTTTGAAGCAGAATATGACTATGTTGATTTTGGCTTCCCTGGCCCATCGGGGCAGGTGGCCGAAACCTTCACTGGCCTGACAAACGCAGGCGGCGAACATTTCTTGCAAATTGATTTTGAAGCGTTGGAAGGGAATCGGCCGTTTACCGTGCGTGCTGAAGCCACAGTGATGGACGTGAACCGGCAGGCGTGGTCATCCAGCACCAACTTGCTGGTGCATCCTGCCGACTTGTACGTGGGGCTGCGCAGTCCCAGCACCTTTGTAGAGCAGGGAGAACCGCTGGATATTGAAGCCATCGTCACCGATATTGATGGTGCAGCCGTGGCAGGCACGGCCGTTTCCCTCACTGCCGCCCGCCTGGAATGGAATTACCGCGACGGCATGTGGCGCGAAGAGGCGGTTGATACCCAAACCTGTGAGGTCACCTCTGCCGCCGAGCCGGTCGAGTGTACTTTCAGCACGGAAGTGGGTGGCACGTATGAAATTACGGCCGTTCTCACCGATGCCCAGGGCAACCAAAACCAGAGCCAGCTCACCCGCTGGGTCAGCGGCGGTAAACGACCCGTGCAGCGCAACGTCAGCCAGGAAACCGTCACCCTTATCCCGGACCAGGAAGAGTACCAGCCCGGTGATGTGGCCGAAATCCTGGTGCAGTCGCCATTTGGCCCGGCCGAAGGACTGCTGACGCTCAACCACGGCGGCATTCTTTCTACTGAGCAGTTTACATTGGAGGATGGCAGCACGACGCTACAAATCCCCATCAGCGAAGCACACATTCCCAACCTGACTATGCAGGTAGATTTGGTTGGTTCCGCACCGCGCACAGACGATGACGGCGAGGAACTGCCGGACATACCGGCGCGCCCGGCTTTTGCCACCGGATCGCTCAATTTGAGCGTGCCGCCGTATAGTCGGGAATTGAGCATTGCCATTGTGCCGCAGGCAGACAGTTTGGAACCGGGGGCGGAAACGGCCGTTTCCCTCACCGTTACCGATGCCAACGGCCAGCCCGTACCCAACGCCGAAGTGGCGCTGGTGGTGGTTGATGAAGCGATTCTGGCCCTGACCAACTACCAGCTTGTCAATCCGCTGGCCATCTTTTACAGGACGCAGTGGAGTTGGACGGAGAGCTGTTACGGCCGTAACAGCATCATCCTGGCCAACCCTGAATCTCTGTCCGGCGCTGACGGGGCACAAGTTGAAGCGCCCCGTACCGAGACAGACACCGCTGCCTTTGCCGTAGAAGAGGAAGCAATGGAGGAATTAGCCGTTGCTGATATGGATGGTGCTGCTGAGCCTGCGCCTGCGGTGGCTGGTTTGTCACAGGGCGCGGACGATGCCGCCCAGACCCCCATCGATTTGCGCACCAACTTTGATCCGCTGGCCGTTTTTGCCCCCACCAGCCAGACCGATGCTGCCGGACAGGCCGAAGTGAGCTTCACTTTGCCCGACAACCTGACGCGCTACCGCATCATGGCCGTAGCCGTGGCGGGCGACAACCTGTTTGGCTCGGCTGAGAGCAATCTCACTGCTCGCTTGCCTTTGATGATACGGCCGTCTGCCCCCCGCTTCCTCAACTATGGCGACCAGTTTGAGCTGCCTGTTGTGGTGCAAAACCAGACCAACGAGCCAATGACCGTAGATGTAGCCCTCGATGTGACCAATCTTACCCTCACGGCTGTTGCTGGCCAGCGGGTGTTGGTGCCTGCCAACGACCGGGTAGAGGTACGTTTTCCGGCCACCACCAACAGCGCCGGTACAGCCCGCTTCCAGGTTGCGGCCGTTTCTGGTCCCTACGCCGACGCGGCCAATGGCGAACTGCCCGTTTACACGCCAGCCACCACCGAAGCGTTTGCCACCTACGGCACGCTGGATGAAGGTGCTGTGGCCCAGCCGTTTGTCATGCCAGATGGTGTGATTCTTGGCTATGGTGGTCTGGAAATTAATACCTCCTCCACTGCCCTGCAAGCCCTCACGGACGCGGTGCTCTACCTCACCAGCTCCCGCTACGACTCGGCCGATGAACTGGCCTCGCGCATCCTCACCATCGCCGCGTTGCGCGACGTGCTGACAGCCTTTGATGCCGAGGGGCTGCCAACACCGAATGAAATGGAAACGGCCGTTTCCCGCGACATCGAGCACTTGCAAGGATTACAAAATCCCGATGGCGGTTTCCCCATTTGGGAACGCAACCGGGAGTCATACCCCTACCACACCGTGCATGTGGCCCACGCCCTGGCCGTTGCCAGCCAAAAAGGGTTTGCCGTGCCTGCCGATATGCAGGCCAATGTGCAAAACTACCTGCAAAACATCGAGGATCATTATCCCTACTGGTACGGCCAACAGGTGCGCTGGGGGATAAGTTCCTATGCGCTCTACGTGCGCCATCTGGCGGGGGACAGCGACTTTGCCAAAGCGCGTGCCTTGCTGGACGAAGCGGGCATTGAAAATCTGTCGCTGGAGGCCAACGCCTGGCTGTGGGAAATCCTGGCCAATGATCCCGCTTCGGCGGAAGATGTGGCCGCGATTCGCCAAACCATCAACAACCGGGCGGTGGAAACGGCCGATGCCGCCAACTTCACCACCTCCTACGGCGACGACGCCTACCTGATGCTGCATTCAGACCGCCGCACCGACGGCATCATTTTGCAAACGCTCATCAACCAGACGCCGGAAAGTAATTTGATTCCTAAGGTGGTGAACGGCCTGCTGGCGCACCGTACGCAGGGCCGCTGGGGGAATAGCCAGGAGAATGTGTTTATTCTGCTGGCGCTGGACAGCTACTTCAACATCTTCGAGGCGCAAACGCCGGACTTTGTGGCCCAGATTTGGCTGGGACAGACCTATGCTGGGGCGCAGGAATTTGTCGGGCGCAGCACAGATCGTTACCTGACGGAAATTCCGATGAGCTACTTGGCCGATGAGGAAGTTGGGGATGTGATTGTGAGTATGGATGGAAACGGCCGTCTCTACTACCGCCTCTCTCTCAACTATGCCCCAACCGATCTCACACTGGATTCGCTGAATCGCGGTTTTGTGGTGCAGCGCACCTATGAAGGCGTGGATGATCCCGAGGATGTTTATCAGGATGCCGATGGCATCTGGCATATCAAGTTGGGGGCACGGGTGCGGGTGCGCCTGACGTTAGTTGCCGATAATCGTCGCTATCACGTCGCCTTGGTTGATCCGCTGCCTGCTGGCCTGGAACCCATCAATCCAGCGCTGGCTGTCTCCCAAAGCGTGCCAGAAGACCCAGATGCCTTAAACGGTAGTTTGCCCTGGTGGTGGTGGTGGCAGTGGTACGATCACCAAAATGTGCGAGATGAGCGGGTGGAAGCGTTTAGTTCGCTGCTGTGGGAAGGCGTGTACACCTATGATTACGTCGCACGGGCCACGACGCCTGGCACCTTCATTGCCCCACCAACCAAAGCGGAAGAAATGTACTCGCCAGATGTGTTTGGCCGCAGCAGCAGCGATCTGGTCATTGTGGAATAAACTTGGATTTCCCCGGAAACTGTCCAATCGTCAGGTGTGACGCACTTTCTTCAGCAAATTTTGCTGAGATTCACCCCAAGGCAAGTGCGTCGCACCTGTTAGTCACAATATTATTGCGGCTTAATCATCGTCGTCAATGTGTTGCGATCCTTCATTTTTTTCGAGATTCTCGCCGCCGCCAGTAGACAGGAGGCCCTGTGCCAGTTGGTCTAACTCTGCATCTGTGAGGCGTGCTTCTGGGTGGGTAATAAGGAATACTTTCATCGGCATTTCGCCTTCCCAGATGGCTTCAGCCATCTCGTCGCCTTCTTCTCCTTCACCGTTTGTGCCCCATTCTGAAAAGTTTAATTCCTGTCGGCCTTCTTCAACATCGTGCTGTACCAGCCAGGAGATGGGGGCAACGTTGCTGTACCAGGGCCATTTGGTTTCATTGCTGTGGCAGTCAAAACAGGCGCGTTCGGCCAGAGCACGGGTTTCTGGGCTGTCCCAGTTGGGTTCGCTTTGTACGGGGGGATTGCTGTGGTTACGGCCGTATGGCACCAGCTGAAGCACGACAAACCCGGCGATGACCAGGATGCCACCCCATTTTGCTATTTTTTTCAATGTTGTGTTCATTTCGATAAAGCTCCTTCAAAATGATTATAATTTGGTTTGTGAAAAAACCCACGAGGAGTATACGGTAGCACGGTCAAAATTAGGTTAAAATCAAACAAAACCACCTTAAATTCAGCTTAAATCACACTGGGTTGCTTGATTCCCTTTCTGCCCTGTGCCACAATCTCATAAATTTGTAAAGGAAATTTTTCCATGACACGGCTGCTATTAATTGATGACGATCCGATGATTACCGAACCACTGGCGCGGCAGTTGGGACTGGCTGGCTATGATGTGTTGGTGGCCCATGACGGCCGTTCCGGCCTAGAACTGGCCCAATCCAAACAGCCAGACCTGGTTGTGTTGGATGTGATGATGCCGGAGACAGATGGCTGGGAAGTGTGCCAGAAGCTGCGCCAGAGCAGCGTGGTGCCCATCCTCATGCTGACCGCGCTGGGTGAGGAAGTGGACCGTATTTTGGGGCTGGAATTGGGGGCCGATGATTACCTGACCAAGCCATTCAGCATACGTGAGCTGAAAGCGCGCATCAAAGCGCTGCTGCGCCGGGTGGAGCTGGATCAGCAGGCGGCTCCCAGCCGCAATGAACTGGTCGTGGGCGATATTCGCGTGGCGCTGGACAGTCGGCAGGTGTTCAAAAAAGATGAACCTTTGCAGCTGCGCTACAAGGAGTTTGAGCTGCTGAGCCTGTTGCTAAGTCGGGCGGGGGATGTCGTGACGCGCGCCGAACTGTTCGACAAAATTTGTGGCACCGATTGGTTGGGAGATACGCGCACGCTCGATGTCCATATCCGCTGGCTGCGCGAAAAAATTGAGGCTGATCCCAGCCAGCCGCGCTACATCCAAACGGTGCGCGGTGTGGGCTACCGGCTGGTGGTGGTTGGGTGATGTTTAGTCATTGGCGGCTGCGCACTCGTTTAATTGTGACTTATGTTAGCCTGATTTTGTTGGGCTTTGTCGGGCTGGCACTGCTAGCAGGTAATCAGATTTCTGCCGGAGCGGTGCAGGATTTTGAGCGCAGTCTGGAAACCCAGGCGGCGCTGGTGGCCCGCAATTTACACAGTCCTTTGGAGCATTTTTTAGAGGGGGAAGGCTCTTTTTCCTCGATGGAAACGGCCGTTTCCGAACTAGCCAACGATTACAACTTCCAAATCACCCTCATCGGGCCAGACGGATTTGCCTGGCTGAGCAGTGATGAATCTATCGGCAATGTTAATCTGGCTGAAGACCCAGAAGTGCAGGCCGTACTCAACCGCAGCTCGAACCTTGTCTTCGATACTCGCCCCGACGCGCAAAATGTTTCTTATATTTATACGGCCGTTCCCGTCACAGAAGATGGACATCTCCTCAGCGTGGTGCGCATCGCCGCGCCTGCCAGCGCCACTGCTGGCATCATCAGTCAGCGCTACCTGCAATTGGCTGTGGGTGTGTTAGTTTTAACCGGGTTGGCTGTGATAGCTGCGCTCTGGCTGGCTGCCTCGTTTACGCGGCCGTTGGAAGGTTTGCAGACATCGGCCATGAGATTGGCTGCTGGCGACTTGTCGCAGCGCGTACATGTTAGCCGCCAGGACGAACTGGGGCAGTTGGGAGAAACATTTAACCACATGGCCGAGCAGGTAGAGGCGATGCTGCTGGAGCAAAAAGCGTTTGCCAGCAACGCCTCGCACGAGTTGCGCACGCCGCTCACCACCATCCGCCTGCGCAGCGAAGCATTGCGCGAAGGCAACTTGGATGAGACCCTAACCCAACAATACATTGCCGAAATTGATGATGAAGTGGCTCGCCTGGGTCGTTTGGTGAACGATCTCATCCAGCTCTCCCGCTTTGATTCTGGCCGGGCAGAAGTGGGCCATGAGTTAATCGATCCAGTACGATTGGGGCGTTCCCTGTGCCAACAGTTGCAGAAAACGGCCGAATCTAAACATATCCTCCTCCACTTTGAAGCGCCTGCTCACTTGCCGTCTATCCAGGCCAATCAAAGCCATTTGCGCATTGTGCTGCAAAATTTGCTGGGCAACGCGCTGAAATATACGCCAGAAGGCGGGCAGGTGACCTGGCAGCTCTCGTTGGAAGATGGCACCCTGCGCAGCGAGATTCATGATAGCGGCATTGGCCTTTCTGCCGAGGACATTCCACACTTGTTTGAGCGCTTTTACCGCGCCGACAAAGCTCACACCCGGGCCACAGGTGGTACCGGCCTGGGTTTACCTCTGGCCAAATCTATTGTAGAGTTCTATAACGGCCGTATTCAAATTCACAGCGATGGGCCAGGCAAGGGCACCACGGCGACAGTTTGGTGGCCATTGCCTACACAAAACGGCGCAACGCAGTAAGAGACTTCACCATTGGTGCCGATCATCATGAATTATTATGGAACGCTGATTTACCTGATCTCCCTGATCATGGTAATCAGGTAAATCAACATCCTGTTTCCAGAGGAGGGCGATATGCATTTTAACCTGGTTTTTGAGGGCGGTGGAGCCAAAGGGGTGGTTTTTGCCGGTGCGATGCGGGAATTTGAACGTCTGGGGCATAGTTACGGCCGTCTGCTGGGCACTTCTGCTGGGGCCATCACGGCGACGCTCCTTGCCGCCAATTTCTCGGCAAATGAAATGTTGGACCAGGTTAACGAAAAACTGGCCGATGGTTCTCCCCGTTTTGCCACGTTTATGGACGTGGCCGACTCGATTGCTGAGGCTGATTGGGAAAACAGCGTCCTCTTCAAACTATTCAAACAAATTGATTGGCCTTTTGTGCCAGAATCGGCAGAACGCCGGATGGATGATTATATCTTCAAGCAGTTTATGCAGATGAAAATCTACCGTCTGCTCTTCACCTTTCTGGAACTGGGCGGATTGTATGCTGGCAATGCCTTTTTAGAATGGCTGCGTGAGAAGTTGGATCTGAACGGCCGTAATCTAGGACAAGCTACTCTGGCTGAATTTTACGAACACACGGGTAAAGACCTGAACGTTGTTGCCTCTAACATCACAGATGGCGGGATTCTGGTCTTAAACCATCGCACTGCACCGAATTGCCCCGTGGCCTGGGCCGTGCGCATGTCCATGAGTATTCCTTTTGTCTGGCAAGAAGTTCGCTGGCGGCAAGAATGGGGCACCTATCATGGGCGGGACATCACTGGCCATGCTATTGTTGACGGCGGGCTTAACTCCAATTTTCCCATTCGGCTGTTGATTTCACGCAGCCCTGATGTAATTGATGTGATGGGACCGCATGACGGAACCTTTACCCTGGGCATGCTCATCGATGAAACGAAACCGGTTGCTAATAGTCAAATTGGCAAGACCGCTGCCGGTTCTCCCGCAACCGTGGAAATAAAGAATCTTCCCATTGTGCGCCGTGTCTCTAATCTGGTTAATACAATGACCAACGCCTACGATAAAACCATTATCGATGCTTACAAGGATGGTGTGTGTCGTTTACCGGCTAAAGGGTACGAAACAACTGATTTTGATATGAGCGATGAGCGGGTAGCCGCTCTGGTTACGGCCGGTGAACAAACGATGCGCGAGTTTTTCCTTGCTTTTCAACTTTGAATCGTAAATCATCGTTTTCGCCGTTATAATTCCTGGCATGTTCAACCTTATTTTTTTTGTGATTGGCCTGCTCGCGGCCGTTGTAATCAATACCCTGGCCGACTTTTTGCCATCCTCCCATACTCCCTTACGCCCGCAGTGGCACACCTGGGGCTGGTCGCAGCGCAAACGGCCGTTCCTCGTTTTCATTTTCACGCCCTTGGTTTTAGGCAGCTTGCCCTTCTTTTTGGAGAATGTGGTGGATACGGCCGTCAACAGTTTCCACATTTGCGTTCTCATCCTCATCATTGTTACCGATTTAGAGCATAAGCTTATTTTTGACGTGATCACGATTCCTGCGGCCGTCATTGCCTTACTTACCAGCTTTCTGGTTAGCCCGGCAGAAAATAACATTCGCTTGGCTGTGATTGGGGCGATTGCGGGTTATGCCATTTTCTTTTTGCTCTACTGGGTGGCTCAGCTCATTTACGGACCAGGGCGCGGCGCGCTGGGCGCTGGCGATGTGAAGCTGGCGATGCTGATGGGAGCGATGCTCGGCTTCCACCGCATCTTTTTTGCCCTGATGTTGGGGATTTTACTGGGCGGCATTTTTTCCTTGCTGCTGCTGCTCAGCCGTCGCGTGAACCGGGACAGTGCCTTGCCTTATGGTCAATATCTGGCGCTGGGGGCCATCATCATGCTTATCTGGGGCGCGCAATATGTCCAGCAATTTTTAAATTAACCGCGAAGAACGCAAAGAGCGCAAAGGTTTTTTTAGTTCTACGCATTCTTTGTGCCCTTTGCGGTAAAAAAGAAAAGGTCTATGGAAGTGACGATCATTGAAAAATTGAAGGAAGCGGGCATTGTCGTCGCCTTGCCGGGGGATTTGCCATTGGCAACGATTATTCCCATTGCTGATGCGCTGTTGGCTTCGCCTATTTTGGCGGTAGATGTAGCCTTTGGTGGCGCAGAACTGCTGCAACTGCTGCATGATTTGCGCCAGCGGGCTGGGGATAAATTATTGATTGGGGTGAGCGGGGTGGAAACGGCCGTTCAACTCAAATCTCTGCAAGAGTGCCCCATCGACTACATCTCCTCCCCCCGGCTGGATGATGCGCTGCTGGTCAGTTGCCAGAGCAGTAGGATGGCCTATCTGCCGGGCGTGATTAGCGTTTGGGCAGCGCAAGCTGCGCAGCAAAAGGGCTGTGGCAGCATCCGCCTACGCACGGGTGGTCCCGGCGGGGCCGATTATGTCCGCGCCATCTGTGAAGTCCAGCCCGATCTGAGTCTCATTGTGGAAACAGAGCTGACTCCCGACGATGTAAGCCGTTACCAACAGGCAGGCGCGGCAGCACTGGTGGTTGGCACACCGCTTTTTGGTGGTCCCACACAAACGATGGCCGATCTTATCACCCAGGCCAGGGCGTTTAAGCAAGCATGGCAAACCAGCGACAGTTGGCGGGCGACACAGTTCCCTAACGGCCGTCAAAAATAAGGGGAGATTGGAGACTGGAGATTATTAGTCTCTAATCTCCAAAAGTGAATATGACCCAAGTTACAATACGGCCGTTATCCAGCCACGATGATTACCAACAAACCCGCCAAATCCAGATGATTACTTGGGGCGTCGATGTCTCGGAAACGATCCCGCCGCTGACGGTGCACGCCTTGCACTACAACGGCGGCACCGCCCTGGGCGCTTACGACGATAACCGGCTGGTGGGTTACGCTTTGGGCACGCTTGGCACCATTGAAGCACCAAATCGCATTGACCAGATTGCTGCCGCCCGGTTAAAAATGTATTCGGTAATTATGGGCATTTTGCCCGAATACCAGAGTCAGGGGATTGGCACTCAACTGAAGTTGGCTCAGCGCGAGGCGGCGCTGCACCAGGGCATCCGGCTCATTACCTGGACTTATGATCCACTGGAAAGCCGAAACGGCCGTCTCAATATCGGCAAGCTGGGGGCAGTGTGCCACAAATATTACCGTGACTTCCACGGGCCAATGGCTGGGCTTAATGCCGGGCTGGCCAGCGACCGCTTTGAAGTGGAGTGGTGGGTCACCAGCAATCGGGTGGAAGGACGGGTGGCACAGCAAAGACGGCCGTTAAGCCTCGATGCCATGCTTGGGGCCGGGGCGATTGTCGTCAACGAAGCCCAATTTGATGATGACGGTTTGCTCATCCCCCCGCTTGATTTTGCGCATAGCGAAAATAACCTGCTGCTGGTAGAAATCCCGGCAGATATTCAGGCACTCAAAGCAGCCGATTTGGCGCTGGCCCAGCAGTGGCGGCAGCATACCCGGCAGCTGTTTGAATATTATTTTGCTGCCAACTTTGCCGTGACTGACTTTGTGTTTCAGGCGGAGGATAACGGCCGTTCCCGCAGTTTTTACTTGCTCACGCACAACGATTCTTAACTCTCTTAAATGGAAATAGTATGAGCGAAAAACGCATTTACAAAGCCTTACCAGAGCTGTCCCGCGAACGGATAAACGAGGCAATCGAAAATGATGAGATTGAAATTTTAATTAGCGCCGCATTTGCCGTTGCTACTTATGATTTAGACTGGAAATATGCTCAAGATTTATGTATTCGATTG
>JBNKLQ010000059.1:0-25912 GCA_050292445.1 Promineifilaceae bacterium (SeqCode)
TATTAGCTTTTTTGGTTTTTTGGCCCTCGTTGTCGTTTTCCCCATTTATGCCTGGTATGAACCAGACTTACGCAACATGGCCCAGGATGATTTGCAAAACCAGTACGTCACTGAGGCGTCGGTTATCTACATCGAGAACTGCGCCGTTTGCCACGGCATTGAGGGAGAAGGCATTGGGGCTACCCCGGCATTGAACAACCCTGCTTTGCAAACGGCCGCTTACGAAGACCTCTTTAAAGTCATTGCTCGTGGTCGTTATGGCACCGCCATGACCGGCTGGCACGAAGACGAAGGCGGCCTCTACAACGATTATCAAATTCAGCAGCTCGTCGCCCTTATTCGCTATGCCGACTGGACCCAAATCGGCGAACTGGCTGCGTCGCAAGGGCTGATTCCGCCCACGCTGCCCATTCCTTCAGTTGATCCGGCAATGGTGGCCCAAATCGAGGCAATGAGCGCCGAATCTGGCTCCGAATGGGCCGCAGGTTTTCAACTCTACGCCAGCAACTGCACCGTTTGCCACGGCATCGAGGGCGAAGGCAGCGACCTGGGTCCATCGCTTAACAATGATGACATTCAAAGCCGTGATGCTGAGGAGCTGATTCGCATCGTGAGCGAAGGGGTTAGCGGCACAGCGATGGTGCCCTGGCACAACGCCCTCACCCCGGCTGAGATTGAATCTATTGTGGGCTTTTTACAGCATTGGGACGAAATCGAGGCAGAAGGTGTGGTGCTTACCCCGCCAGAACCGATTTGGGTTGATATTGAAGACCCCGTAGCCATGGAAGCCTTGGGTGAACGCATCTTCAGCACCACTTGCGTGGCCTGCCACGGTGAAGAGGGCAGCGGCGGCACAGGCCCGGCGCTCAACAGCCAGCAGGTGCTCACTGCCAAAACGGACGAGCAAATCCATGACACCATCGTCAACGGCGGCTGGCGACCCAACAGCACCATGCCCTCCTTTGGCGATCGGCTGACCAGCGTGGAGATTGATGCCCTGGTTTCCTACATTCGCGCCTGGGAACCGACGGCACCCTTTGTGGAAAATCCGCGTGGCACGCAGCAGGGCGGTGGTCCACCGTGGCTGCGCACTAGCGACGGCACCACCACAACGACGCCTGCCGGTGGTGGTCGGGGGCAAGGTGGTCCGCCCTGGCGTGACTCCGGTTCACCGCCTGGACAATCGAACCAGGGCACGACGACTGATGCGGCCGTTCCCGCCGAGCAAGGCCCAACGATTGCCGTCCAGGGCACGGTAGCGGCCATCGAAAACAACCTGCTCACCGTACAGACGGCCGATGGCTCCCTGGTTGAGGCAATGCTAGGACCGCCCTGGTTCTGGTCTGAGCAAGGGATTGTGATCAACGTGGGGGATGCCGTCTCGCTGGAAGGCTTTGAATCCACCGACCACATGGAAGTGAACTGGATTACCAACCAGACCAGCGGCGTGACGAAGTTTTTGCGGGAAAACGGACTGCCTGTTTGGACGCAGTGATCGGTAATCAGTAGGTCAGTATTCAGTTCGCATTACGTTAAAATTGAATACTGATTCACTGGTCACTGATTACTGAAAATGTGCCGATTCCCAGCCCAGAATCGCTTTCTTGCGGCTGGTGCCCCAGCGGTAGTTGCCCAGGTTGCCCGCCTGCTGAATGACGCGGTGGCAGGGGATGAGGTAAGCGATGGGGTTACTGCCAGTGGCGCTGCCTACGGCGCGGAAGGCCTTGGGGTTGCTAATCATCTGGGCCACGGTGCTATATGAAACGGCCGTTCCCATCGGAATCTTTAACAAGGCTTGCCACACCTGAATCTGAAAGTTGGTGCCTTTGAGGTAGAGGGGGAGAGACGGCCGTTCTTCCGCGTTGCTTAAGTTGAAAATAGGATCGATAAACGGCCGTGTCGCTTCTTCATCTGCCACAAATTTGGCCTGGGGCCAACTAGCTTTCAATTCATCCAGCGTTGCCTCGCGATCACCATCAGCTACAAATTGAAGGCCACAAATGCCGCGTTCGGTTAGGGCAATGAGGCATTGGCCAAAGGGCGAGTCGTGGAAGCCGTACTGGATGGTGAGGCCCGCGCCTTTTTGTTTGAATTCGCCAGGGGTGATGGCTTCGTGGGTGACGAACAGGTCGTGCAGGCGGCTGGGGCTGGAGAGGCCCGCTTCATAGGTTGTGTCTAAAATGGATTGCGAATCGGCCAGCAGCTTTTTGGCGTGTTGGATGGTGAGGAATTGCAAGAAGCGCTTGGGGCTGGTGCCCGCCCAGCGGCTAAACAGTCGCTGAAAGTGATATTCGCTTAAACCAACGTGAGAGGCGATTTCGGCCAGCGAGGGTTGGTTCTGAAAGTTCTGTTCAAGATAGTGGATGGCGGCTTCGATACGGCCGTAATCAGCCGATAGTTCAGCAAACATGGGTAATCCTCCAAAATTAATCCGCAGATTTCGCAGATGAACGCAGATTCGTTGATTTAATGACCACATTTTAGGCGAGTTGAGGGCTGTTCTCCACCCACTTCTTGCTCAATTATTCAGTGGAAGAGGCAAGCTCGGCAAGAACGGCCGTATCCCCCTCCACCTTCCTCAAACCCGCCAGCGCTAAATTGGCCTGCTCCCCACCAATTTGCTGCAAAGCCCACACCGCATGGCCGCGAATGATGGGTTCTGGATCAGAGAGCAGGTTGATGAGGGCGGGAACGGCCGTTTCACTCCCCCAATTCCCTGCCGCCACACACGCATTGCGCACCAGCCGCGTCCGTTTGATCCGTTTGATGGGGCTGTGGGCGAAGCGGGTGGCAAAGCTGGCGCTGTCCAGAGTGAGCAAGTCCAGTAAGGGGGGAGCAGCATTGTCCCATTCGTCATCTGGATAAAAAGCCACCTCCTTTGTTTTCCGGGCAAAGCGGTTAAAGGGACACACCACTTGGCAGATGTCACAGCCGTAGACCCAGTTGCCTAGAAACGGCCGTAATTCTCTCGGAATCCACCCTTTTAGCTCAATGGTCAGGTAGGAGATGCAGCGGCGGGCGTCCAGCACGTACGGCTGGGGGAATGCGTTGGTGGGGCAGGCGTCCAGGCAGCGGTGGCAGCTGCCGCAGGAGGGCATTTGGGTGGAGATTGGAGATTGGAGATTGGGCAAATCTTTAATCTCCAGCGTCGTCAAAATCTCGCCCAAAAAGAAAAAGGAACCGCGCTTCGGGGCAATCAGCATCGTGTTTTTGCCGGTGAAACCCAGTCCGGCAGCGGCGGCGTGGTCGCGCTCCAGAATCGCGCCGGTATCGACGTACACTTTGGTGGCGATGTCGCTGTTGGTCTGTTGCGCTTTGAGCCAGGAGGCCAATTCTTCCAGGCGCGGGGTCATCACGTCGTGGTAATCCACGCCCCAGGCGTAGTTGGAGATGCGCCCCCGGCTGGGATCGTTGGCGATGGCGGGTGGCAGCGGCATGGTGCTGTATGCCAGCCCGACGCAGATGATCGTTTGCACGCCGGGCAAGATGACGTTGAGGTCCTGTCGCCGTGCCAGCCGGTCTGGCCGGGCCAGGTAGCCCATCTGCCCGTGCATCTCGGCTTCGATCCATTTTAGGTAGGCGTTTAGGTTGGGGCTGGGAACGGCCGTAACCACACCCACCATGTTAAATCCCAACGCCTGGGCCTGTTGTTCTAACTGCTGCAATAACTCTGCCATGACCCAAATGGTAAGGCGGCAGTAATTAATCGTCAATGAAAGCCTTTTTGGAACACAGAGTTTCACAGAGATAAACGGAGTTACACAGAGGCAAGGAGAAAAGAGAAATCTCTGCGTTACTCCGCGACTCCTCAGTGCAACTCTGCGTTCCTATTTTCTTCGCAACGTGCAGACAATCGCCAATCGTCAATTGCGTGTTATAATTTGCCAGAATGCTTACCGACCAATAGAAGGAGGAATTATCCATGAGCGATACAGCAGTAAATGTAAGCGTAGAATCAATGAAGCGGGTGGACTTGGTAACTGTCAGTGGGCGCATTGACAGCAGCAATGCCGCTGAATTTGAGGGGAATTTAAAAGAGCTGACGGAAAACGGCCGTCACAGTTTAGTGTTAAATTTGGCAGGTGTGTCTTACATGAGTAGTGCAGGGCTGCGGACGTTGGTCTCTACCCTGAAAGAGTGCAAGAAGCGCAGTGGCGATGTGCGGCTGGCCTCTCCATCTGAGCGCGTGGCGGAAGTGCTTTCGCTGGCTGGTTTGGATTCGCTGTTCAAAGTTTACGAAGATGATACTGCTGCGGTTGGCAGCTTCTAAGTTTGCGGCCGTATTCAGTAAGCAGGTACAGGTAGTAACTAACGTCAACTGCTTGCTGATTACCCCTCTTTATTCCTCACATGGGTGTTAAACACGTCCTAACCGTTCCCGGACGTTACGAAGAAATTCAAAAAATCTGCCAATTTGTGGCTGAAGGTGCTGCTGAAAGCGGGCTGGATGAAACGGCCGTTTTTCATATTGAGCTGGCCTGCGATGAAGCCTGCACCAATATTATTGAGCACGCCTACGGCGGCGAAGACAAAGGCGAGATCAATATCAGCTGGCAGTTGAAGGATTCGACCTTTACCATCACTCTTCACGATAACGGCCGTTCCTTCAATCCAGAAGCCGTTCCCCAACCCGCCCTGCCCCCAACACCACCGGATTCCGCATCCTCGCCAGACATTGACAATGTGAAGGTAGGGGGGCTGGGCATCCATTTTATGCGGCAGCTGATGGATGACGTGCAGTTCGATTTTGATGAGAAAGAGGGAAATACGTTGGTTTTGGTGAAAAACAAATCATGAGCGGCATGAATATTTGGGAAGAAGCAGCTGAGGATAATATTTGGATTGTGGGGATAAACGGCCGTTTAGATCAAACCCTCAACCCCATCCTGGAACAACACCTCACCACGTTGCTGGACGACGGCCGAGCCAAGCTGGTGGTTGATCTGAGCCAGACCAACTACATCAACAGTGGTGGCCTGCGTACGTTGGTCACTGGCTGGCGCAAAGCCCGACAGCAGCAAGGCAATCTGGTTTTGTGTGGGCTAGACGGCCGTCTCCAAGAAATCTTTGGCATGGTCGGCTTCGATCAGCTATTCCAGATATATCCCAATCGCCAGGCGGCCCAGCAAGGTCTGTCCCAACTCTAAATTCAGCACCATTTCAATGAGTTCTATGTCCATTTTGGCAGCCATTTTCGGACAAACAATGGACGGTCTTTCGTGGCCGTCTATTTCTTTTGCTTTGCTGATTGGGGCGCTGACCCTGTCGGCCTACATTCTGCTGCGCCGCTACCGCTCACGCCAACTGCTCATCCAGCGCGTGGCAGAGTTGGAAGCCCTCAGCGATGCAGGCCGTGCCCTGGTGGCGGCCCAACTGGATGTGGACGCCCTGGCCGAACTCATCGCCAATGAAGCCGGGCAGGTGATCGACAATTATACCTTTCAGGTGGGTCTGTTTGAAGAGAGCGATTACCACATTCTCCACTGGAAGATTCGTGGCGTGCGGCAAGAAACCCCGCAAATCTATGATCTTAGCGAAGAAGGCGGCATCATTAGCTGGGTGCGCGAAAGTAAACGGCCGTTGTTGGTGCGTGATTTTCAGCGCGAGCTAAACAGCCTGCCTGCCCAACCGCGTTACATCAGCAACTCCCCGCCACGTTCTGCGCTGTTCATTCCCATGGTGAGCGGTGACCGTACCATTGGCATTGTGGCGGCGCAAAGCAGTGAACCCAACCGCTTCAGCGAAGAAGATATGCGCCGCCTGACGATTTTGGCCAATCAGGCCGCAGCGGCTGTGGCCCACGCCTTGCTGTTTGCCCAGGAGCGGACGCGCTCAGCTCATCTGGAGCTGGTGGGCCAAATCGGGCTGGAAATCAGCAAGGTGCAAAACCAGGAGGAGATATTTCGTCAGGTGGTGAAATTGACGCAGGAAACCTTTAATTTTCACCTGGTTTCTATTTTTGGCATTGATCCAGCAACGGGGGAGGCGGTAATCCAGGCTAGCAGCGATACCGACATTTTTGCCCAGGCGTGGCGCGTCCAGCCAGGGGTTGGCCTGATTGGTACGGCCGTTGCCAACCAGCAAACCGTTATCAGCAATAACACGGCCGAAGATGAACGTTTCGTCTCCCAGGACAATCCGCTGGAAAATAGTACCCGCTCTGAAATGGCCCTGCCGCTTATCATTGATGGCGAGGTAGTTGGCGTGCTGGACGTGCAAAGTCCCAAAACGGGCGTTTTCAGCCGCATCGAAAAGATGACCCTGGAGGCGCTGTCGGCGGAGATTGCCATTTCCATTAGTAAGCTGCGCCAGCTGGCTCGCCAGCGAGAGCAAGCCTGGTTGTCTACTGCCCAATTGCAAGTGGCTGAAGCCATCAGCCGTAGCGCTGACCTGGAAGAAATTTTGTCTTCCGTCAATCGCCTGACAACGATGCTGGCCGGGGTGCCATTTTGCGCCATTTTGCTGTGGGATGAGGAAACGGCCGTTTATCGTGGCAGTCATAGCATTGGCTTTACGTTGGAAGGCCAGCAGCTCATTCAGCAGCAGCGCCTGGAAATTGGTGATTGGCCCGCCTTGGACGCAGTGCATGTGGGGCAGGAACGGCTCACAACAAAAAAGATCCCCCATTGGCTGCAATACATGGCAGAGGGTCAGACGCAACCCACTTCCCTTCTCTTGCTGCCTGTTTGTACCATTACTGAAGCTATCTTGGGCGTAATGATTGTGAGCGAGGCTCCACCCATCGGGCATTATTCAGATGTGCTGCAAACGCCAGGGCGACGTGAAGATTTGCTGGAAAGCATCAGCCAGCAGCTGGCGCGCGGCCTGGAAAACTGGCAGTTGCGCAATGCCCAGCAGGAAGAAGCGTGGGTGAACACGGCGCTCTTCCAGGTGGCGGCGGCCGTCAACAGCCTGATCGACCTGAACGAGATTTTAGACACGATTGCCCGGCTGGTGCCCATGCTGGTGGGAGTGGAATCGTGCATTATTCTCATTTGGGACAAGGAGCGGGAGCAGTTTCGGCCTGGTCCCAGCTATGGCATTAATGAGATGGGGCGTGGCCTTCTGGAAACGTTGGCCTTGGACCAGGAAGAGTTTGATGAGATTTCGCCTCGCCTGGCCGATGGCTTGTCGCCAACTGGCACCTACTACGTTATTCAGCTGCCCGGCTGGTTGGAAAAAGTTTTGGGCACCGAGCAGGCCTTTGCTTTTCCCCTGAACGCGCGGGGGCAGCTAGTGGGGGCGATGGTGGTTGGTTCGTTGATGGAAAACGGGCAGTCGCTTTCCACGCGGCGTCTTAATATTCTCACTGGCGTGGCGCATCAGGCAGCAACGGCCGTTGTCAATAACCACCTCTACCACGAAGCTGCCGAGCGCGACCGGCTGGAGCGCGAGCTGGATGTGGCCCGGGGCATCCAGGCCAGTCTCATCCCCGACGGCAATCCTAACATTCCTGGCTGCTCTGTTGCCAGCTATTGGTTGGCCGCCCGCCAGGTCAGCGGCGATTTCTATGACTTTCTTCCCCTGCGAGACGGCAGTTGGGGCGTTGTCGTGGCCGACGTGGCCGACAAAGGCATTCCAGCAGCCCTTTTTATGGCGCTGTGCCGCACCATTTTGCGCACGGTGGCCATCAGCCGAGATGATCCGGCAGAGGCGCTCATTCGCGCCAACGAAATTATCAATCAAGACACCCAATCCGATCTGTTTGTTACGGTTTTTTACGCTATCTGGAACCCGGAAACGCAGCGGATTTGTTATGCTAATGCCGGCCATAACCCGCCTTTGCTGCTGCGGCGGGATGGGTCATCCCAGTTGCTATCGGATCATGGCATGGCGCTGGGCGTGGTGCCAACCGTGACGATGAAGAGCCAAACTATCAAGTTTTTGCCAGGAGATACCTTGCTGTTGTACACCGATGGCGTCACGGAAGCGATGAATGAAGATTTTGATGAATTTGGTATCGGCCGCTTGGAGCAAGCTGCCGTGAAAAATCGGCAGCGCCCTGCCAAACTGATTGCTCGCAGCATCACCAAGGCCATTCGTACCCATGCTGGGGACACGCCACAGTTTGATGATATTACGCTGGTGGTGATGAAGCGGGAAGATGGTGGCCTGTAGGATAAAATTTGTGCTCGTTCAGTAATTGAGTAACCGGATAATGAATCACAGAAGGAAATCACAATGAGCAATGAACATGGCAAAGTTGACAATGCAAACATTAATCGTGCGGCGCGCCTGGGCCGGGCTACCGAAGATGAACGCCTCCTGGCTGGCTCGGTTCTGGACGAAACGCCTTTTTATGAAACTGACACCTGGCGGGTGATGCGTATCATGGGTGAGTTTGTAGAAGGGTTTGATGCCTTGGCTGAGTTAGGAACGGCCGTTACCATTTTTGGGTCAGCGCGGGTCAAACCGGGGGATGTTCATTATGAAACGGCCGTTACCGTGGCCAGACTATTAGGTGAAGCCGGTCTCAATATTATCACGGGTGGCGGACCTGGCATTATGGAAGCGGGCAACAAAGGAGCCAGACTGGCAGGCGTGCAGTCCGTGGGTCTGAACATCGAGCTGCCCTTTGAGCAGCACCTCAACCCCTACGTCGATTTCTCCATCGACTTCCGCTACTTTTTTGCACGCAAAGTGATGTTGGTCAAATATGCCCAGGCGTTTGTCATTTTCCCTGGCGGTTTTGGCACAATGGACGAGCTGTTTGAATCGCTCACCCTCATTCAGACAGGCAAAGTGCAAAATTTCCCCGTTATACTGTTTGATACAAACTATTGGGGTGGTCTGGTCGATTGGCTCAAAAATAGCATGTTGGCGGGTGGCAAAATTTCGCCAGACGATTTAAATTTGCCCATTCTCACTGATTCGCCCGAAGAAGCACGGGACATTATTGTGCGCAGCTTGCAAGACCGTAATTGGCGCTTTGAGCAGGAGGAGGGTGCCCGATTTGAAGCCCGTAAAGCATACGGCCGTCGTTAGTGGCCGTCCGCAAATAAGTTGGCGGAATTGTGCGGACGGCTTGGAGTAAGCGGCCTTACAAAAAGGGAAGTTATAGTTGGCCGCTTACTTAGAACAAAAATTTACGGTCGATTCATTTGCTTTTTGGGCAAATATTGTAAATTAGGCTATTGTAATTTTCAGATGAACCTACTACGCTATGTCCATATTTCTAACCATCTAACAATCACAAAATAAAATATTATGGCTCCAGAAAAAATTGGTCGTTATGAAATAAAGCAAGAAATTGGGCGGGGGGGGATGGCTACCGTTTACGAAGCGCATGATCCCCGCTTTGAGCGTACGGTAGCGCTCAAGATGCTGCCACGCGAATTTATGCACGAGGCAGAGTTCCGGGCCCGGTTTACCCGTGAAGCCCGTACCATCGCCACGTTGGAACATCCAGCCATTGTGCCCGTTTATGATTTTGGCGAGGAAGATGGCCAGCCATTTTTGGTGATGCGCTTGATGACCGGTGGGTCGCTGTCTGACCGGCTGGCAGAAGGACCGATTCCCATTGATGAAGCGGCCGTTATTCTCAAGCGTCTCGGATCTGCGCTGGATCGGGCACACAGCATGGGCATCATTCATCGCGATCTCAAACCCAGTAACGTGCTGTTTGATCAATACGGTGATGCGTTTCTGGCTGACTTTGGCATTGTGCATGTTTCCTCTTCTACTAATGCCCTGACTGCCAGCGGCAGCCTGGTAGGCACGCCTACCTATATGAGCCCAGAACAAGTGTATGGTGATAAGCAGATAGACGGCCGTTCGGATATTTACGCCCTGGGAGTCATCCTTTTCCAAATGCTCACCGGCAGCACGCCATATGATGCCGACACGCCAGCCCGCATGATGATGAAACACGTCATGGACCCGGTGCCCGAAATATTAAGAGTACGCCCCGATTTGCCGCCTGCCTGCAATGAAATCATTAATAAAGCGATGGCCAAAGAGCGGGATGAACGATTCTCGTCCGCCACAGATTTGTCTTCGGCGTTAACGGCCGTTACCAAACCAGGCATAGAACAACCCAACATTGCCAAACTGGAAGAAGAGCTGAGCGAGATGCAGGCGGATTTGTTGGAAGAAACGCCAAGACCGGAGACCTCGACACGGGCAACGGCCGTTCCCCTCGAAACTGCCACCAGTACCCCAGCCGTCCCGCCACCCCCTACGCCGCCGGTTGGTGCCGAGACCAGCCCTGTAGATCTGCCTACACCCACAGCCCAAACGGTAACGGTCAAAGGCAGTGTTCCTAAATGGATTTGGGGCGTGGTTGCTGTGATTGTTTTGCTTTGTTTGGGTGGTGCCTATCTGGTAGCAACCTCCCTGGCAGATGGTGAGTTTGCCTTATTTGGCGACGATCCAACCAGCACCCCGCGTCCGGATGAAGATGAAGATGATCCGGTAGACGAGGAAGCAACGGCCGAAGCGATTGCCGCCATGGAGACGGAAGAAGCCGAAACGGCCACCGCTGAGGCAGTTCCGCCGCCAACCGACACGCCAGAAGTGCCCACGCCATCGCCAACGGCCGTTCCCACCGAAGACGAACCTACACCCGATTTGCTGGCCACACGAGAAAGTGCTGAAGCAACGCGGGCCGCTGCGGTTCAGACTTCGGAACCGCCTCCCCCGCCAGACAGTGATGTGACGGCCATCTATGGCCCATTTAATGGTTCACTGCCCCATGACGATGATGCTTTCATCGAGACAGAATACGCGGATGTAACGCCAGCTAACTTTGTGATGCAGGTTGATATCATTAATCCCTATGGTTTAGCCACAGGTGATTGGGACTTTGGCCTCATTTTCCGCCAGAGCGATGTGGATGATGAAATGCGCGTCGTTGTGCGTTCCGATGGTTTGTGGACGCTTAATGATCGTACCCCAGGTACCGACAACTTCTTGCAAGAGGGGGATGTTTCTGGCTACCTAAATTTGGGCGTAGGCGAAAGAAATCGTTTCCAAATTATCGCCATGGATGACCAGGGTTATTTCTTTTTGAATAATGAGTTCATTTCGGAGTTGGACATCTCTTCACGTACAAACGAGGGAGATATTGCCCTCGGCACCGGTTTTTACGGCGCAGATGAGCTCAATGGCGAAGTGACAACTTATGATGATTTTGGCTTGTGGTCCCTTGATCCTGTTTATGGTCCGAGCCAGGGTGAACTGGTTCATGCTTTAGATGATCTGATCAAGCTGGAAACGGCCGAAGTTGATTTGCGCAACTTTTTAGTGGAGGCAACGTTTGTCAATCCTTTTGCTGCCTCTGTAAATGATTGGGATTATGGTCTCTCGTTCCGCACCAACGGTTCTTTTAAATATTGGCTGGTGGTTGCTTCTGAGGGAGATTGGCAGCTGGCCGACCGCCAGGGCAGTGTGGATGATGAAGTCACGGTGGCGGAGGGTGACTTGGCCAACCTGAATTTAGGGGCCAATGAAACAAATACCTTGCGCCTGATTGCCTTGGGAAATCGAGGCTTCTTCTTCTTGAACGATCAATTTATTGATGTGCTGGATATATCTGGCAACCAGGATTCCGGCGAAATTGAGGTCATGACCGCCTTCTATTTCGATCATGAACTGGAAGGTGAAGCGACGGGATTTGAGGACTTTACCATTATTCCCCTGCCGTAGATAAAGGAGATTGGAGACTGGAGATTAGAGATCATATAATCTCCAATCTCTAATCTCCAATTCTCTTCCCAGTCAAAAACCCCCACATCACAAATAGAAGACCCAAAACAAACATGACGGCTGCCTGGACATTCACGCGATTTTGCCAGGCGTCGGTGACGGCCGTTACCAACCGCAGGCCCGTTTGGCGCACGGTAACAGCAGTCAATGAATAATCCGGTGGCGCTTGCCGCAGCAGCGAGCGGATGATTGTGGGGAAAATGAAGGTGAGGAGCAGGACAAAAACGGCCGTGCCCAACAACGGCCAGCCCCACCAATTCCCCAACTCAGACCAGGAACGCACCGCCAGCAAAGCAATCAGCAGCAAACAGCCAGCAGGCAGCAGCCAAAGCAGCCAGCCCCAATCCTGTGCCAGCGAGAAAGCACGCTGTAGGCGCATGAGCTGTTCACGCGTCTGCACAAGTTCCGCATTTTGGGCTTGCTGTTCCGGCGAGAAGAGTGGCACCCGCACCACGCCAAACTCACTGCTAAGCTGTGGATTGCTGTCCAGCGCCTGCACCAGCCGGGAATGGACCTCTTGTGTCACTTGGTCAGCAGTCAGCTCAGGCGGTAGGCAGGCGGGGATGGTTACATTTGGCCCTAGCAGCTCGGCGGGATTTACAGGTTGGGTGCAGGGGGGCAGACTATTGACGATATTTCCCACAATTTCCAGCCCTGGCTGCCCACGAAAGCGATCGAGCAGCTGCGTCGTGTCAATCTCTAACTCGGCGTTGTCTAGATTGCCACTTTCCAGCATGTCGTAGACGGTGTCAACGGCCGTATCTGCCTGCGCCTCAATCCAACCAGGAGGCAGCAGCGTTTCCATTGATTCCTGCAAAATCGCTTCATCCAGGTTAATGGGGGCCAGACCGCGCTGCCGCGCCTGCTCTTCCAGCGTTTGGGCCACAATCGCTGGGACAGCTTCCACCACCAGGTTGTCCAGATTAGACAACGACTCTTTAATCAGTTCACGATCCGCCGCCACGGCGAAAAAATTCGTTAAGAAGAGGGCCAGAACGGCCGTAATCGCAAACAACACAGCCACAATCCCCGCTAAAAATTTCAAGCATCCACGCATGTTGGTCTCCCGTTTTCGGTAATCAGTTTTCGGTAGGTCAGTGATCAGTTTAGCTCAGAAGTAACGATGAGCGATCTACTGATTACCGATTACTGTTCACCGATTACTGGCCTCAGAGGCCAGTTTGCCCAAAAACCAGCGGTCCTCCTGACTAAGTTCGGCCGTGAGCAGCAAGTCGGGGCGGCGCTGCCAGGTGCGGCGCAGGGCTTGCTCGCGCCGCCAGCGGGCAATGTTGGCGGCATGACCAGAGCGCAGCACATCAGGTACAGACCAATCGCGGAACGTTTCTGGCCGAGTGTAGTGGGGTCCTTCCAGCAGGCCGGTGGCATGACTGTCTTCTTCGGCGGCGTCTTCCGCGCCCAGCACGCCGGGAATGAGCCGGGCGACTGCATCCACGATGACCATTGCGGCCAATTCGCCACCAGTCAGCACAAAATCGCCAATGGAGATTTCGTCGGTGACTAAGTGCTGGCGCACGCGCTCATCGACCCCTTCGTAACGGCCGCACAGCAGGAGCAGCCGTTCGTGCTGGGCTAATTCTTGGGCGACTTTTTGGGTAAACGGCCGTCCCTGCGGTGTCAGCAAAATAACAGGTGGCGATTGGAGACCGGAGATTAGAGATTCTGCGGCCGTAAAAATCGGTTCTGGCTTAAGCACCATGCCACCGCCGCCGCCATAGGGTGGTTCGTCCGTTACGCGGTGCTTGCCGCTGGCGTAGTCGCGCAGGTTGTGCAGGCCAATTTGCAGCAAGCCCGCCGTTTGCGCCCGCTTAAGGATGCTTTCGTTCAGATAACCGGGAAACATTTCCGGGAATAGCGTCAAGATATCAATATGCATGGCGGTAAGTATCTGGTGGCGGGGTGACTGTGTCAAGCGTTCCAGTATTCAGTAATCAGTGAATCAGTAATCAGTGAATCAGTAATCAGTAATCAGTAATCAGTAATCAGTAATCAGTAACCGACCTACTGAATACTGACCTACTGATTACTGACCTACCGATTCGCGTAGGGCGCGGATGTTGCGCAAGGGCGTGGTGGTCATGGCCACACAGCCGGTCCCCAGCAGCAGGCGACGGCCGTTTGTCTGTTTAATCGCATCATGGGCTTCGGCCAGGGTTTGCTCTGGGGATTCCTGGTGCAGGCTCCAATGATCGACGCCGCCGCTGGCTGCCCCTTTAATTTGCAGCAAGCCTTCGGCCAGGCTGATGCCCGTTTCCCGGTCGTGCCAGTTGAGCAGCTGCACCGGGTATTCGGCAACGAGATCAAACATCACGTCGGTGCTGTGCAGGTGAACCATGTTGAGCCATAAATCCTGCACCGCATTGAGAATTTGATGATCATACGGCCGTCCCCACTTTTCATACTCGTCTTGGCTCAGCAGCGGATACCGGGCGTGTTGGATGGCGTAAAAAATGCCGTCGATGCCAATTTTCTTGGCTGCTTCAATAAAACGCAGCGTACTTTCCACAATGGTTTCCTGTCCCTGCCGGAACAGCTCCGGCTGACTGCGCATGTGGCTTAGCATCGGTTCGTTGTCGGCCAAATGTTTGGCCTGGGAGAGCGGGGCAAAAATGGTGACCAGCACCGGCACATTGTCGCCCACAGTTTCTTTTACCAATCGCAGCGCTTCCAACTGCGTGGCTAACATTCCTTTGCGGGGATCAAGCGGCTTGAGATTGGCCCAATCCTCTGGCTTTTGGATGGGGCGATGTAAATATTCTCGCGTACCTTCAATATGGCCCACCCACCGGTCTTTGACACCCCAATCCACTACTGAATAGCTGCTGGCTGGGCCAACTTTTAATATGTCCCAATCATAATCTTGCTGCCATTTTAGGTGGGCTGCGGCCAGCGCCTGGGCGTCCTGATCATCCCCTGGCCAATGCCGCCACAGCGCCACGGGCACCCGGTCTGGGTTTTGGCCAGAAATAGTGGCTTCCAATCGTTTGCGTTTGCTCCAATTTGTCATATTACCTCCTGACTTTTTGATGTGTCAGACCCGAAGGGTTTAGTTTGCGCGGAATTGAAACTACTACTAGGCAAAACCCTTCGGGTCTTGGTTATAACGATATTGTACCTGGTGGCGGAAGATATGGATTGTCGATAGAATCATTTCTATGGAACAAATTATGAATGAAATTGGAAAACAAGCAGATAAAAATGTAGAAACGGCCGTATCTCTGGCCACAACCCTCGCACAACAATTTGCCACCCGTGCCGATGAAGCTGACAAGGCAGGTGTTTTGCCAGCTGAAGATGTCGCGGCACTAAAAGAATCCGGCTATTTGGGCATTAGCGTGCCCCGCGAATTTGGCGGCTATGGTCTTTCACTGCGCGACTGCGTGGCGGCACAGTTGGCGCTGGCTCAAGGCAGTACTTCCACCGCTATCGTGGCTGGGATGCAGGTGCATGTGTTTGGGCATGAGCGCGAAGTGCGTGCCTGGGATGAAGCCTGGTATGAGAAGTTTTGCCGACTGGCGGCGAACGGGGCGCTGTTCAACTCCATTGCCAGCGAGCCAGCGATGGGCAGTCCGTCGCGTGGGGGCTTACCGGCCACAACGGCCGTTCCTGCCAAAAATGGCGAGGGGTGGGTGGTGAACGGCCGTAAAACCTGGTCCACTGGCGGCAAGCATCTCACGCACATGCTGGTGCGCGTAGCGCTGGAAGACAAAGGAGCGGTGGTGCTGGTGGAACAGGGCATGCCCGGCGTGGAGTGGATCACCACCTGGAGCGATTCGCTAAGCCTGCGGGCCAGCGACAGCCACGATGTACTCTTTAAAGATGTACACATTCCCCCAAATTACGTCGTTGATCGGGGGGATGCCAAAGTGAAGCCCAATGTCTGGTTTCCCATGATTATGTCAACAATATATTTGGGCGCAGCAATAGCCGCCCGCAACCGTGTCATCCAATTTGCCCTGGAGCGTGTGCCGACGGCCTTGGGCAAACCGATTGCCACGCTGCCCAAAATCCAGCGCCAAATTGGCGAAATTGATGTGGCGCTGCAAGCTGCCCGTTCGCTGCTGTACGATGTGGCTGCCGAATGGACGGGTGATGACGCTGACCGCAAACAAATGTCGGCCCGCATTGCCGCGGCCAAAACGATGGTGACGGAAACGGCCAACAAGGTGACGGACCAGGCGCTGCGCATTGCCGGGGGCAGCAGCATCACCAAGGCGCTGCCGCTGGAGCGCTACTTCCGCGACGTGCGGGCTGGCTCCATGCAGCCCCCCTCCGGCGACACGGCGCTGGAAATGGTCGGTCGCGCCGCCATCGCCGAATTTGAGTAGTAGCCAGCAGACTAGTCCAATTTACCAAATTGGACCAATCTATGATGTTTGCGTTGAGAGCCAACGGCAAGATGATTGCTGTTGGCTTTTTTGTGGGGTGAACGACGGCCGTTAACCACAACGAAAGCTCCCTGGCATACAATTCTGCCTGGAGGTGAATCAAATGATCCACAGCGCAGATAGTCTCACAGTTGGAAAATCGGGAAAAAGAGTGACAGTGCGCAAGCTGATTACGCCGCTGCTGCTCTTGTGTTTGTTGGTAGGATTGCCCTCTTTGGGTGCCTTCTGGTTATTGTCATTTGACAATTGGGGCACATTCCGCAACACCACCAACCTGGTGGATGTGGATAATGATGGTGACCTGGACATGCTGTTGCACAACGTGCGCCAGGAGGCAGAGTTTACCGCCTTTGGTGGGGCCGGATTGTGGATTAACGACGGGGAAGGTGGATTTGTACCTGAAGCTGTAAAATATGGCGGCGGTTGGGATTCGGCCGCCTTTGATGCCGATCTGGATGGGGTAGCCGATTTTTTGCTTGCTTTCGATGGCGGCAGGTTAGCTTTGTTGCAGGGTAGTATTGTTGGTGCGCCAGGTACGTTTGCCGGTGGTAGCGTCATCAATGGCCCACGATTGGTTGGCCAATTTGGCTCCATACACGTGGGCGATTTGAACAGTGATGGCCAGGAAGATATTTTTGTGGCTGGCTGTTGTGGGCGTCTCTTTACAATGGATCCAGAGGATGACACGCCGAATAAATCGTGGATTTGGCTGGGCAGTTGGACAGAAACTGGGCGACCCACTGCGGGCGTGATCGACGTTAAAGCCCTAGAGGGGCTGGCGCTGCGCGACGCGGCGTTGGGCGATCTGGACGGCGACGGTGATCTGGACCTGTTCGCTGCTGTCATTGCACCCAAAGAAGGCCGCAACATGGACCCGGCAGACCGGGTGCTGTGGAACGACGGTACAGGTGATTTTAGCGACTCTGGGCAGCGTTTGGGCAATGTGGACAGTACGGCCGTTGCCCTCGGTGATGTGGATGGAGACGGCGATTTGGACGCGCTCATTGGCCATGCCAACGGTGCTTCTCTTTGGCTGAACGAGGATGGCACGTTTGTGCTGGCCGGGCAAAAATTTAGCGGTGGGCCAGTAACGGCCGTTTTCCTCCAGGATTTAGACGACGATGGCGACACCGATGCGCTCATTGGCGAACTGCGACAGGCGCGGCTTTGGTGGAACGCGGGCAATGGCACCTTCAACCGCGATAGCCAGCGCTTTCGCTACTCCAAGCGTGCTGGTCTAGCGGTGGGCGATTTTGATGGCGACGGCCGTCCCGACATCTTCACCGCCGCTTACGACGACAATTATCGCATCTGGTTCAATCAGGGCGGAGGCGTGTTCCGCTAGCTTGTAAAGGCGCAGATTACTTTTCATTTTTTAATTTCTTGCTATAGTTCCCAGCTGTTATTTTTGAGCGGCTTGCCAATGGGCGAGTCGCTTTTTCTGTTGAGGATGGTGTTTTGTGATTCGTGATTGGTTTAACATGTGGCGGCGGGAGTTTGCCAACTACAATGGAGCTGTTTTTCAAAAGGATTTGCTGGCCGGGCTGACGGTGGCGGCGGTGGCGCTGCCGCTGGCGCTGGCCTTTGGTGTGGCTTCGGGGGCAGATGCGGCGGCGGGGTTGGTAACGGCCGTTCTTGCCGGTATCGTCATCGGGTTGTTAGGCGGTGCCCCTTACCAGATTTCCGGGCCAACAGGCGCGATGTCGGCCGTGCTCATTGTGCTGGCTGCACGTTACGGGCTGGAAGGCGTATGGCTGGCAGGATTGTTGGCCGGGGTGATGATTCTGGCGCTGGGGATTTTTCGCCTGGGGCGGGTGGTGGCCCTTATTCCCAGCCCGGTCATCTCTGGGTTTACCAGCGGCATTGCCGTCATCATTGCTTTTGGCCAGATCGATAATTTTTTGGGCATCAAGACCCCTGCCGCCGAAAATGTGCTGGAAAAAATAACCGTTTATGCTGAAAGCGGCATTTCGCCTAATTGGGCAGCTGTTGGCGTTGCTCTGCTGGTCATGGCTACGATGATTTTTTGGCCACGTTTTGCCTGGGGCAAGCGGGTGCCCGGGTCGTTGGTGGGCATTGTGTTGGCGACGCTGGTCGTGGTGCTGGCTGGTTGGGAGGTGCCTGCTATTGGTGCCATTCCGCGCAGCATTTTGTTGGAAGATCGGCTGCGGATTACGGCCGTTCCCTGGCAAGAGTTAGGCAATCTCATCGTCCCGGCCATGTCGATTGCCGCCTTAGGGTCTATCGAAAGCTTGCTGTGCGGTGCGGTGGCAGGCAACATGACCGGCGTGCGCATGTTCACCAGTATCGAACTGATTGCTCAAGGGATTGGCAATATCATCATTCCCTTTTTTGGTGGCGTACCGGCCACGGCGGCCATTGCTCGCACCAGTGTTAACGTGAAAAGCGGCGGCGTTACCCGGCTGGTGAGCGTCATTCACGGGCTGGTGATTTTGGGGGCGGCGCTGCTTTTTGGTGGCCTCATTAGCCGGGTGCCGCTGGCGGCGCTGGCGGGCGTGCTGATGGTCACGGCCTGGCGCATGAACGAGTGGCACGCCATCCGCTTTTTCTTTGGGCGGCGGTTGAAGCATGCCATACTGGCCTTTAGCCTGACACTCATTGCCACCGTACTGCTCGACTTAACCCAGGCCATTTTGATTGGTTTTGGCATCAGCACGCTGGTGTTTATGGCCCAGATGAGCGAACTGCAAATCTCGCGCCGTCCGGTGGAAGCAGAGCGGCTGGCGGCAGCGGGTGTGGCCGTGCCCAGTGCGCCGAACGGCGTGCCTCATGGCGTGAGCGTCTATTATTTGAGCGGACCGCTATTTTTTGCGGCGGCGCGCCGTTTGTTGGAGATGGTAGAAGGACAAGACGGTCCAGACGCCACGCTGATTTTATCGATACGCGGCGTGCCGTTGGTGGATGCGACGGGGATCGAGGTGCTGCGTGAGCTGTGGCACCGACAGCATCGGGGTGGCGGCGACTTGCTGCTGACTTCCATGGATCAGCGAGTAGAAAATCTACTGCGACGGGGCGGTTTGCTGGATGAACTGGGGCCATCGCGCCTCTTTTGGAGCGCGGACAAGGCGATTTTGTCATTAGGGGGCAAGTTGGGTTGGGAAACGGCCGTTCCCGACATCACACCTTCACTTTCAGAGGATAACATCCTCTCCACCCAAACCATCGAACCCTTTGCCGACCGTGCGGAGACGTAAAAATTTGACGCAAAGGCGCAAAGAGGCAAAGGAGTAAAAAGAAAGAATAATGCTTTCCCTTTGCGCCTTCTAATTCTTTGCGTTCTTTGCGTTAAAAATCAGTTGGCTTAAAGCGGTTTGAACTGTTCGAAGGCGTCCTGGCAGTCGTGGCAGTAGTAAATCATGCGGCAGAGCGTGGGGCCGAAGCTATTTTTGATCGTGGTGTTTTTGGAGCCGCAGCGGGGGCATTCGGCAACGTCTAAAAAGGCAACAGAGATGAGGTCGCCGCCGTGTTTTGGCGGTGGGGCCAGACCAAACTGACGCAGCTTTTCGCGGGCCTCGTCGCTAATCCAGTCGGTGCTCCAAGGGGGATGCAGGACGGTTTCGACCGTTACGTTTTTGATGCCTAGCTGGCGAACGGCCGTTTCCATATCGCGCCGCATCACATCCAAAGCGGGACAGCCAGAAAACGTCGGCGTCATCGTCACGTGCACTGCGTCCCCGTCGATAACCACCTCGCGCACAATGCCCATCTCCACCACAGACACCACCGGAATCTCCGGGTCTTTGACCTGGTTGAGGGCTTGCCAGATTTGTTGGACAGTGACTGCTTGCGTATCCATAAGTTGCTTCCCTACCAGACTGCTTCCCGATTCAGTCGGGCTACTTTTTGCATCTCGCTGAGTAAGCTGGTGAGGTGAGGTGTGTGTTCGCTGCGGTTGGTGGTTGGGGACGTTTGGTTAGCTGGGATGGTGAGATGGGCGGCGGTGAGGTACGGCCGTATCCGTTCCAACCAATCTTCATGCAGCACAGCCAAATCCGGCACAATTTTCTCATCCACCAAAATAGATTCACCTGGCAGCGGTACAAAAAGCTGTTGGGCGTAAGACCACAGTTCATTCAGAGCTACCTGAGTGCGCTGGTTTGATTCTTCGGTGCCCAATCCCAGCCGCTTAATCCAATTGCTGGTGTGGCGCAGATGGTAAATTTCCTCATTGCGAACTTTGGCGCACGCTTCGGCCAGCGGCTGGTAGCTACTGTGCTGTAACTTGTCTAGCAGCAAAAGCTCATAGGCGTCAAACAGATATTGGCGCAGCATGGTAAAGGCCCAATCGCCGCGCGGCAGTTCCACTAACTGCACGTTGCGAAAATCAGCCGCCTCGCGGAAAAAGGCCAGCTCATCCGGCTCGTCATCGGTGAGGGTTTGGTGTAATTCGTACCAGATGTTAGCGTGCCCCAGCTCGTCCTGGGCGATGTTGGCCAGGGCAATATCCTCTTCCAAAATCGGCGCATGGCCAATCCATTCCGAATTGCGGTGGGCCAGAATCAGCTCATCGTCGGCCATTGCCAGCAATTTCTGGGTTAAAATTTGTTGTGTTGCCTGGTTCATGTGTGGTCCTTATGGAAAAAGCGGAACACAGAGTTTCGCAGAGAAAGGCAACCTGCCGGTTGCTTGGAGTTACACAGAGAAACTAGAGAAAAATCAGCGTTTATCTGCGTTTATCAGCGTCCCATTTTATTTATCTTGACGGCCGCGTTTTTGGCGGCGCGGGCTGACAAAGCCATAATGGCTTTGCTGCCGGTACGTTTTGTCCTGGGCGGGAGCAAACAGGCTGTCGATGTCGTCGTCCTCGCTGCGGCCGATCTGGTCTTTTGGCAGCACCCACCAGACCCAAACGCTGTCGGCGTCAAACGCATCACTTTGGATTGCTTGGTGCAGCGCATCTTTTGCCGTGGTTGCGTCAAGCGTCCCGACGTGTTGGACGTAGGTCATGCTGCGGCGCTGGTTGGTTTTGGTGAAGATGTGAAACGGCCGTTCCCCACTTCCACTGTTATCATCCTCCTGCAATAAACCAGGATTGGCCGCCAACTCTTCCCGCGTAACCATCAAAATGCAGTTGGCTGGCACCACCCACAAACTCACTGCGCTGGGCCGTCGCACAAAAACATCACGCGCGTTTTGCAGCGCCAATTCCGCGTCCGGCGCATGCACCGAGCCAACCGCTTCATGACGCTTTTTAGGATTATCTTGCTTGAATACCTCGTACCGAGGCCATTGCGTATCGGTCATAATTTTTGATTTACCGCAGTTAGTGATTTTTACTTGCGTAGGCCACCATTGCTTCTCGCACCCAACGGCCGTTGTCGTGTGCTTCTTGTCGGGCGGCCAGCCGTTCAGCATTCATTGGCCCATTGCCTTTGACGACTCGCCAAAACTCATCCCAATCAATCGGGCCGATGATCCAGTTGCCACTTACCTCATCAAAATAGAGGTCTGGATCGGGAATGGTCAGCCCTAACGCTTGAACTTCCGGCACTTCTTCATTAATAAATTCCTGGCGAAGCGTATCGTTGCTCTTGGTTTTGATTCCCCAGCGCATGAGAACGGCCGAATTGGGCGACGCGTCGTCGTGCGGCCCAAACATCATGAGCATGGGCCACCACCAGCGGTTCAGGCCATCTTGCACCATTGCCTTTTGCTCTGGCGTGCCGTTGCTGGCGTAATGGACAATCATCTCCTTGCCTTGCTTGTAATGGAACGTTTCTTCAGCGCAGATGCGCACCATTGCCCGCGAATACGGGCCATAAGAAGCGTGGGCCAGCATCGTCTGGTTTTTGATCGCCGCGCCATCGACCAACCAGCCGATCCAGGCCACATCGGCCCAGGTGAGGGTGGGATAGTTGAAGATGGAGGCGTATTTGGCTTTGCCGGTGAGCAACGCGTCCAACATTTCCTCGCGGGTGGCCCCCAGCGTCTCGGCCGCGTGGTAGAGATATTGGCCGTGTCCTGCTTCGTCCTGCACCTTGGCCATGAGGACCATTTTGCGGCGCAGGCTGGGCGCGTGGGGAATCCAGGCCCCTTCCGGCAGCATCCCCACGACCTCGCTGTGGGCGTGCTGCGAAATCATGCGGATGAGCTGGCGGCGGTATTCGTCCGGCATCCAGTCGCCCGGTTCGACCTTCTCGCCCCGCGCAATGCGGGCTTCAAACTCGGCTAACTTGTCGTCAACTTCTTGGATTTGTTCAATCATGGAGTGTGCCTCAACAGAAAATAGTGTTGCTCTTAATTATACAACGATTAAGTGAAGTAGTTATGGGAGTACTATTTTTTGATGTACTTTACATTCGGCAATCCCTCAAAATCACTGTCCTGAGTCCAGAGGGTGGCGCTATATGCTTTTGCTGTGGCTAAGATGAGCGCATCAGCCATCGGTAATTTATGCTGAAGTGATAACTTGGCAGCGGTCAAAGCGATGGTTTCATCCAAATCTACAACTTTCCCTTGGTGCATGATAGCTATTGCCTGCAATGCTTCACTTTCTGAGCGGTCAAGCAAAATACGCTTGAACACTTCATAGAGACTCACAGTGGGTACGATTAGATTGGGAAGATCGCGCAAAGCGAGGGTGAAAAAGGAAGCATTTTCGCCTTTGCCAAAATATTCTAGCCAGCCGGAAGAATCTACGACATTCATAGGCGATCTGGCTCTCTTTCGATTTCAGAGCTAATGCCTTCCAAAAAGCCAAGTGCTTTTTCAATGGGCATGATGGGGATGAGTTCAATACGGCCGTCATACACAATGACTTGAACTTTTTGCCCAGGCTGAATGCTTAATCTTTCTCGCACCCGTTTCGGGATTACAATTTGAAATTTTGGTGAAACAGTTACAGAATCCATACGAAATCCTTATCGATGAGCTTTTTATCATACGTTTGTATTGTACACGCTTTGTCAATCATTGCTAGATGGGTAACGGGGTGATTTTTTGCTGCGCAACGCCTCCACGCCAGCCATCATATCCTCAGAGAAGAAGCCGAGCATTTCCAGCGCTAAAGAATGGTCGAAGATGGGGCCGGCCTGGAGCAGCCACTGGTTTAGAGCACGCTTGGTGAAGCGAATGGCGTGGCGCGGGCCGCTGGCCAGGTTGGTGGCCACAGACATTGCTTTGTCCAGTAGCTCCTCATCCGGTACACACAGGCTTACCAGCCCCATGCGCTCCGCTTCTGGGCCAGAAATGAAGTCGCTGGTCATGAGGTAATATTTGGCCTTGGCCATGCCGCACAGCAGCGGCCAGATGATCGCCGCATGATCCCCAGCAGCCACGCCCATGCGCACGTGACCATCCGCCAGCCGGGCGCTTTCCCCGGCAATGCTAATGTCGGCCAGCAGGGCTACAACCAGTCCCGCGCCAACGGCCGCTCCGTTAATGGCAGAAATAATTGGCTTGCTGCAATGCAGCATGTTGTAAACGAGGTCTCGCGCTTCATCCAGGATGCGGATCACTTCATCGTGGTTTTGGTAAGCGTTTTCCACCAGCTTCAGGTCGCCCCCGGCGGAGAAGGCCCGGCCTGCGCCGGTGACGACGGCCACATGTACGTCGGGGTCGCGGTCGATGGTGCGCCAGACTTCGACCAGTTCTGTGTGCAGGCGAGCATCGGCGGCGTTAAGCACTTCGGGCCGGTTGAGGGTCAGCCAGAGGATGTGCGGATCGCGTTTTTCAAAGAGGATGTGCTGGAAATCTTTGTAGTGCATGGAGCTCCTTCGGAAAATAAGCGGAACACAGAGTTTCGCAGAGACATCACAACAGAGGATCACAGAGAAAAAAGAGGTGCTCAGTGGTCGAATTATGTAGCGTTGTCTCCTTTGCAAAAAAGTGGAGATGGGAGCATTTTAGCGGAGCGTGTAGTGTCAGCCAAACAGAAATAGAAACGAGGTGTTTTATTCTGATGCTGAGATTTCACGTTGCTCGCTAAGCTGGTATTGACCATCAACGAATCGAAATATGCGAATTGTATTGCTCAAATCGACGTCATCATCACTTGTGGTAGTGATATATAAATCGTTAAATGTGCTACCTGTTCCGGGTTCAAAATGTATTGTTGAACTTGTGTGTCGACAGGGCAACAAATCAATCGATTGACCACATGGTTCGTTTTCTATTCCAATAAAAACATTGTCAAGAACTATCTGCATTTTCCCATCGACTTCTGTAATTAGCATTAGCCGAGTTTCTTGAAAACCAGTACCAATCAGGAAACGGTTTAGCCTAAAGCCATATTTTTCGGGACCGAGCCGGACTAATGATCCACTGCCATATCCGTTGCGCCAGCCACCCAAAGTTGTAATGTTGTCTTCGCGGATAGCAACTTCCCACCCCTTTGATGTCTGTAAAAAGATTGCACCGCCAATTACATTGGAACAGGCTTTGCTGCATTGATCATTTGGCAGAGTTGCTTCTGTGATTAATAAAATCTTTTCCTGACCCGCTTCTTGAAAACGGCCGCTGTACAATGCCTTGACAAATATTGTGTTTATATTGTCTTCTGCCTCTGAGATAAAAATAGGAGCGGAAGCATTGGCAATATCCCAAGCGATTCGATCTTCTACGCCACCAAATGAAGTATCGAATAAGATCCACTGCGAACCATATAAGGTTTCCATTGCTTTTTGAATCGTGAACGAACTGTCGACGAGATTTGTTGTATCTTGGGAAACGGCCGTTTCTGATTCATCAAAATCCTGGCAACTGATTAAGAAGTGGAGCAAAAGTAAGAGGCTTAGGCAACCTCGGAATAACGCTTTAGAATTTATCATAATCTATTCCAGGCCAAAACATTTTCCGGCTGACTTGAACATTTTAGTGGAGAGGGCTTTATGTGCCAACTGGAATCGACACAAAATGGGGAAGCGGTGATAATTGATTTATGGATATGAACGATACGGGAATGATTGTTTGGCGCACGGCCGTTTTCCTCACAGGTATCTTCATCATTGGCGGCACACTGATAGCCGCCATCAAGACGTTTATTCTGCCGCGCGGGGTGAATGTTTGGCTGACGCGGGTGGTCTTTCGGGCCATTGGTTTCTTTTTCCGGCTGCGAGTGCGGCGGGCCACGTATGAAGATCGGGACCGGATTATGGCTTTTTTCCCGCCGCTGGCTCTCTTTTTGATGCCCATGATTTTGCTGGTGCTCATTTTGCTGGGCTACATTCTTTTGTTTTGGGCGCTGGCGCCACGGCCGTTTCCCGACTTGTTTTTTTTAAGCGGCTCTTCACTGCTGACGCTGGGTTATGCTTCGGTGAATACGACGGCCTCCAAGCTGCTGGAATTTTCTGAGGCGATGATTGGGTTGGTGCTGATTGCCATGTTGATTGCTTACCTACCTACGATGTACAGTGCATTTTCTCGTCGGGAAACGGCCGTTGTCCTCTGGGAAGCACGCGCCGGGTCACCCCCAACTGTGGCTGAAATGGTCTCTCGCTCGTACCGAACTGGCGAATTGGAGCGGCTGCGCGATGTATGGCTGTTCTGGCAGACTTGGTTTGCCGAGCTAGAGGAGAGCCACACTTCGCTCTCGCCGCTGGTCTTTTTTCGCTCCCCACAGGCCCAACGTTCCTGGATTACGGCCGCTGGCAACGTGATGGATTCGGCCGCTTTTATTTTGTCCGCCGTGGATGTGCCCTTTAACCCGCAAGCGGCCTTTTGTATTCGCGCTGGCTTTCTGGCGCTGCGCCAGATTGCCGACTTTTTTGGCCTGCCTCACGAGACAAATCCGGTGCCTGACATGCCCATCAGCATTAGCCGCTACGAGTTTGACACGGTGT